>JAHBAN010000147.1 GCA_018500075.1 Flavobacteriia bacterium
CTCCTCCAGCCCTGCTGGCGGCACGTTTGGCGCTTCAAAGCCATCGCGCGTGCCAAGAACACTGCGCAGCCGCAGGATCAAAAAAATCGCAATTCCGGCAAGGACAAGCAACTGAAGAATGGGCAAATTCATGTAAACCTCATTAAGTGAGCGTGGCAAATGGCGCTATCTGCACCTATGTAGGTTATGGGCGTCTTCAAGTCTACTACGCCCAATGACAAGCAGGAGATTAAGAAAATGTGGCTCTTGATTGCGTTTATCGCAGTGCCCCTCATAGAAATCGCGCTTTTTATACAGGTGGGCGGGGCGATTGGCCTTTGGCCGACGTTGCTTATCGTGGTGCTCACGGCCATGGCCGGCACATCCTTGATCCGCAATCAGGGCGCGCTGGCCCTGAACAATCTGCGCAGCTCGTTCAATGACCTGCGGGATCCGACAGAGCCGTTGGCCCACGGTGCCATGATCCTGTTTTCAGGCGCGCTCCTGCTCACCCCCGGCTTCTTCACGGATGCGCTCGGGTTCCTGCTGCTCGTCCCTGCTGTCCGACACGCGGTCTTTGTCTATCTGCGCAGTCGCGTCAAAGTTCAAAGCTTCTCCTCTCACCCGGACCAGAGGCCGCACAGCGCCGCCCAAAGCGACATTATCGACGGCGACTATCACGAAATCAGCGAGACAAAGCGCCAAACCCACCCGCCATCAGGCTGGACAAAACACTAGGGCATTGAGGCCCGCTTGCCTTCTTGCTAAGGCAGTCACCAAGAATGTCCACAAGACTTTTCAATGGAGAAAATCATGGCCGAGAATGGCGCAGCCGAAGCCCCTGTCGAAACCCCCCAAATCAAGATGAACGTGGTCAACCAGTTCATTCGCGATCTGTCGTTTGAAAACATCCTTGCCCAAAAAGGCGTGCAGGGTGAGGTCACGCCCGATGTCAATGTTCAGGTCAATCTCGACGCCAAGAAGCGCTCCGCAGAGCACCAGTATGAAGTCGCCATCAAGCTGGCTGTGACCTCGGTGAACAAAACCAACACCGCCGAAAAGCTCTTCCTGATGGAAGTCGATTACGTTGGCATCTTTAACATTGAAGGCGTGCCAGAAGACCAGCTGCACCCCTTCCTTCTGATCGAATGCCCGCGCCTGCTGTTCCCGTTCCTGCGCCGCATTGTGTCTGACGTAACGCGCGATGGCGGGTTCCCGCCGCTCAATCTGGAAACAATCGACTTCATGGCGCTCTACCGCCAAGAGCTTATGCGCCGTCAGGCCGAAGAGGGCAAAAAGCTCGACGCCTGATCAGCCCAGCTTTTTCCAAAGTGCGCCGTCGCCCAGGCTTTCTACAAAAGCCTCATGGGCGGCGGCTTCTTTTTGGCTGATACGTGGGGCCAAAGGCGTTTCGCGCGGCTGTGGCCGCCAACGGCCATCGGCCCCCTGTGTTTCATTCTTTGACTTGGTTGAAAGCGCAAAATCAGGCTGTTTGCCACCAATCAGCTCAAGATAGACTTCCGCCAGAATTTCTGAGTCAAGCAAAGCGCCATGCAGCGTGCGCGACGAATTATCAATATTGAAACGGCGGCACAAAGCATCCAGCGAGGCTGGCGAGCCAGGAAATTTCTTGCGCGCGATCTCAAGCGTATCAAGCGCCTGACTCATCGGAAGCGTCGGCAGGTTCATCCATTTCAGCTCGGCGTTGAGAAACTTCATGTCAAACGCCGCGTTGTGAATGACAAGCGTCGAGTCTTGCACAAACTCAAGAAACGCCTGACCGATCTGGGCAAATTTGGGCTTATCCGCCAGAAACTCGTCGCCAAGCCCATGCACCGCAAAGGCCTCCTGCGGCATCCCGCGCTCGGGATTGATATATTGGTGATAGGTCCGGCCCGTTGGCACATGGTTAAAAAGCTCAACCGCGCCAATCTCGACAATTCGGTCGCCTTGCATCGGCTCAAAACCGGTGGTCTCTGTATCCAGCACAATTTCACGCATCAACCAGCCCAGCCCTAATCTCTTTCACAATCGCCTTCACCTGCGCTTCAGCGCCCGCAATCGTATCTGTTGTAACAATATAATCCGCCCGCGCGCGCTTTTCCACATCCGGCAGTTGCTTGGACTTAATCGCCGCAAACTGGGCCTCGCTCATGGTGCCCCGCGCCAGAACCCGCGCGCGCTGTGTCGCCTCATCTGCCGTCACAACAACAACCCGATCCATCATGCGCTCACTGCCCTTTTCAAACAGCAGCGGAATATCAAAAACCAGAATATCGCTCGCCGCAGTGTCGGCAAATTGCGCCCGGTCTGCAGCCACCAAGGGATGAACGATTTTTTCGATCTCGGCCAATGCCGCCGGATCTTCCCCTATGATGTCTTTCAACGCCTCGCGCGAAACGGCCCCGCCAATCACAGCCGCCGGAAACGCCGCTTGCATCGGCGCTACAGCCAGACCGCCCACATCATAGAGCCTGTGCACCGCCGCGTCCGCGTCCCAAACAGCACAGCCCTCGGCGGCAAACATCTTCGCCGTGGTCGATTTGCCCATGCCGATCGAGCCGGTCAATCCAAGACGATACCCCATCAGCGCAAAACAGCCGCGCGGGTTTCGTCTGTCACTTGTGGCCGAACTCCGAACCAGCGCTCGAAAGCCGGCACCGCCTGATGCAGCAGCATCCCGAGGCCATCAACCGTCACACACCCCGCCTCATTGGCCTCGGTGAGCAAATGGGTCATCAAAGGCGCATAAACAAGATCGGTGACCAAAGCCCCCTTTTGCAAGCCATCCAGCGGAACCCGCAACGGCGGCTTGCCCAGCATACCGAGCGATGTCGTGTTGATGACAGTTGCCGCATCTTCCAGCATATTGCCCGCCTGAACCCAGTCAACCACCCGCAATCTATTGCCAAAATCGGCTCTCAGCGTCTCGGCGCGCGCCTTTGTGCGGTTTGAAATCAGAATTTCAGGCACACCGACCTCGACAAGCGCCGCGATAACAGCCCGCGCCGCGCCACCCGCCCCAAGGATCGCCGCCGGCCCTGCTTTCGGGTCCCAGTCCGGCGCTTTCTGTCGCAAGTTCTGGATAAATCCATAGCTGTCTGTGTTGTCCGCATGGATCTTGCCATCTTTGCGGAAAATGAGCGTGTTCGCCGACCCGATCAGCGCCGCACGATCTGTCACCAGATCAGCAAACGCCATGACCTTCTCTTTATAAGGCACCGTCACATTCACGCCGACAAATCCCATTTTCGGCAGGGTTTTGACAATATGCTCAAGATCCTCCTGAGCCACATCAATCGGAATATAATGCCCCGCAATCCCGAGCGTCTTTAGCCAATGCGTATGCAGCGCCGGCGATTTTGAGTGCGCGATCGGCGAGCCGATAACACCCGCCAGAGGAATCTTCGTCAAACTCATGCCCTAAGGTCTCCCGAGACAGTCAGGTAATTGATCATTTCTACAAGCGGCAGCCCGAGGATCGTAAAATAATCGCCCTCGATACGGCTGAAAAGCCGCACGCCCTCTTCCTCAAGCTTATAGCCCCCGACCGAGCTTTGAAGGCTGGGCCAATTGCGGTCAACATATTCCTCAAGATATGAGTCCGAAATATCGCGCATATAAAGCCTCACCTGCCCGACATGGCGCCAAATCGGTTCAAGCTGATGATAAATCACAACCGCCGAGAGCAAGCTATGGCGCTTTGTGCGCAGCGCTTTAATCTGGGCTTTGGCCTCCTCGGGCGTTTGGGGCTTTGACAGGATTTTGCCGTCACTGTCGAGCACCTGATCACATCCGATCACCAGCTTGTCAGGGTGCTTTCCGCCGATCTTGCGGGCCTTTGCTTCGGCCAGCGTATCGGCAATATCCCGCGGCGTGGCGTGCTCGGCAACAAGCGACATCTTGATCATATCTTCATCAACCCGAGGCACACTCACCTCATGCGCAATTCCTGCGTTCAACAGCATTTGCCGCCGTATCGCCGACCCCGAAGCAAGAACAATCTGCCGCGCCATGTGGATAACTCCCGTAAATCTTAACGGATAGTTAATGCACAATACGTGGCACAATCAACGCCGCCTTCCAAAACGGGGAAAACAGAGCCGCCCCACCGTGTTTGCAAGATATCCCTGACAGGTGGAAAAGGATAACTCCCAAAGCCGGTCCACCCGCGCGCGCAAACAGTCATACACAGATTCTCCACAGGCTCTCGGGCAAGGATTTATTCATAAATCTGTTTATTAACAATGTGTTAGATTTCCAAAAGACGCCAACCTTGCGCTTGATCGTCAAAAATATACACATCTGAGTAACCTTCTGGACAACTCAATAATCCACAGAAATTGGCCAGACTACATAATCATCAACCTTTCTTTCTTTTATATTTATTATTAAGGGATCAAAGAAAGGATGGTGAATATGTCTGATCTTTTGGCCGATCTCTACCCATGGACCAAATCGCTCCATATCATGTCAGTGATGTCGTGGATGGCCGGGCTGTTCTACCTGCCCCGCCTCTTTGTGCATCACACAGAACAAAGCACAGCAGGCGATGAAAAAGACAGCCTCTTTCAAATGATGGAGCTGAAACTCTTCAAGCTCATCATGAACCCCGCAATGATCGCCACGTGGCTCTTTGGCCTGTGCCTTGTCTTCACACCGGGGATCGTCGACTGGTCATCTGTCTGGCCCTGGACAAAAGCGCTGAGCGTCTTGGCCATGACATGGTTTCACCATTGGCTCGGATACCGCCGCAAAGACTTTGTCAACGGACGCAACACGCGCTCAGGCCGCACCTACCGCATGATAAACGAATTGCCGACTGTCCTGATGATCGTGATTGTGCTCTCAGTGGTCGTTAAATTCTAATTTATTGACTCATTGGCCCCTCGCGCGTATCTGGAAGCCAAGCCTGCCCGTTCTGGGAGCACAGGTCATCCCATTCTCCATTCTATCAAACGCCGCTCCTGCGGGCGTAGAGGCCATGCTATGACAAATGAAACCCAAGAACAGCTCCACCTTGCCGAGCTGAAAGCCATGCACCCCAAAGAGCTGGTCACAATGGCGGAAGAACTCGAAATCGAGAACGCCACAACCATGCGCAAGGGCGAGATCATGTTCTCGATCCTCAAAGAGCGAGCAGAAGAAGGCTGGATGATCGGCGGCGAAGGCGTTCTGGAAGTCTTGCAAGACGGTTTCGGCTTTCTACGCGCCCCAGAGGCCAACTACCTCCCCGGCCCCGACGATATTTATGTCTCTCCTGAAATCCTGCGCAAATTCTCCCTGCGCACAGGCGACACAATCGAAGGCCACCTCAAGCAGCCCGAAGACAACGAGCGCTATTTTGCCCTCACCCATGTCACCAAGATCAACTTTGAGGAGCCGGAAAAGGCCCGTCACAAGATTGCCTTTGACAACCTGACGCCGCTTTACCCCGACGAGCGCCTCAAAATGGAGATCGAAGATCCGACAATCAAGGACCGCTCCGCGCGGATCATCGACCTTGTCGCGCCGATCGGGAAAGGCCAGCGCTCGCTGATCGTCGCTCCGCCGCGCACTGGTAAGACTGTTCTGCTGCAGAATATCGCCCACAGCATCGAAAAGAACCACCCTGAGTGCTATCTTATCGTTCTCTTGATAGATGAGCGCCCGGAAGAAGTTACCGATATGCAGCGCTCCGTTAAGGGCGAGGTGGTCTCCTCCACATTCGACGAACCGGCGACCCGTCACGTTGCCGTTTCCGAAATGGTCATTGAAAAGGCCAAGCGCCTTGTCGAGCACAAGCGCGATGTGGTCATCCTGCTCGATTCCATCACCCGCCTTGGCCGCGCCTTCAACACGACAGTGCCGTCCTCCGGCAAGGTGCTCACAGGCGGCGTCGATGCAAACGCCCTCCAGCGCCCCAAGCGCTTCTTTGGGGCCGCGCGCAACATCGAAGAAGGTGGCTCTCTGACGATCATCGCAACCGCCCTGATCGACACCGGCTCGCGTATGGATGAGGTTATCTTTGAAGAGTTCAAAGGCACAGGCAACTCCGAGATCGTGCTTGACCGCAAAGTCGCCGACAAACGCGTCTTCCCGGCGATGGATATTCTCAAGTCAGGCACCCGCAAAGAAGAGCTTCTGGTCGATGCAAAAGACTTGCAAAAGACCTTCGTTCTGCGCCGTATCCTCAACCCGATGGGCACCACAGACGCCATCGAGTTTTTGCTTGGCAAACTCAAGCAAACCAAAACAAACGGCGAATTCTTCGACTCTATGAACACGTAAAACCTGTTCAAAATCAACGGGTTATGAAAAATGAGCACTATTTTTGCTTGCGCGTCTGCAAGCGGTAAGGCTGGCGTTGCAGTGGTCCGGATTTCCGGGCCACAGGCGTTTTCGGCGGCGTCACAACTGTGCGGCACACTTCCTGCGCCCCGTCAGGCGGCCTTGCGCCGTCTGCGCTCCGCGTCAGGCGAAGCGCTCGATGAGGCTTTGGTGCTGTGTTTTTCCGACAAAGCGAGCTTCACCGGCGAAGAAACTGTCGAGTTCCAGACCCACGGGTCGGTTGCCGTTGTAAACGCCCTCTTGGCCGAACTTGGCAAAATCGACGGGCTGCGCCTCGCCGAGCCGGGCGAGTTTACCCGCCGCGCCTTGGCAAATGGACGCCTCGATCTGGCCCAGGTCGAAGGTCTGGCCGATCTGATCGCCTCGGAAACCGAAGCACAGCGCCAGCAAGCGCTGCGGCTGTTTTCGGGCGGTCTGGGCGAGCTAGCGGCGCATTGGCGCGAGCGGCTCATCCGGGCAAGCGCGCTGCTCACCGTGACAATCGACTTCGCTGACGAAGAGGTGCCGGTTGATGTCTCCCCCGAAGTGCTCGCACTGATCGCCGAGGTTCAAACCGCGATGCAAGCTCAAGTCGACGGCTTTGGCGCGGCCGAGCGGATCCGCACTGGCTATGAAGTCGCGATTGTCGGCGCCCCTAATGTCGGTAAATCGACGCTTCTCAACGCCCTCGCAGGCCGCGACGCCGCCATCACATCCGAAATCGCCGGGACAACCCGCGATGTCATTGAAGTGCGCATGGAGCTTGACGGGCTGCCCGTGACCCTGCTCGATACAGCCGGCCTGAGAGAAACCGATGATACCGTCGAAAAGATCGGCGTCGCCCGCGCGATCGAGCGCGCCAAAGCCGCAGATCTGCGGGTTTTCCTCATAGAATCCAACACCAAGCCCGAGTTCGAGCCGCAAACTGACGATATCGTCGTCGCGTCCAAAGCCGACCTGTCCGGCGCGCAGGAGGGGGCTGTTTCGGGCAAAACCGGCGCTGGCGTTGCGCAGCTTGTGGCGCAGATCGGCGCGAAGCTCTCCACCAAGACCGCCAAAGCGGGTCTTGCCACCCGCGCGCGCCACAAAGAAGCGATGGAGCGCTGCTTGGGTGCGCTCGACGAAGCCGCCAAGCAGGTTGCTTTGGGGCCGGAATTCACGGATATTGCCTCAGAAGAGCTGCGGTTTTCTCTCGAAGCGCTCAACGCGCTGATCGGGCGTGTGGATGTCGAGACGGTGCTCGACGAGGTGTTTTCCAGCTTTTGCTTGGGCAAGTGAGGAGTGTTTCACGTGAAACAATTTGATGTGATTGTCGTTGGCGGTGGCCACGCAGGAACAGAAGCCGCCCACGCCTCGGCGCGCATGGGCGTTTCGACTGCGCTCGTAACCCTTCGCCAGCGCGATATCGGCACGATGTCGTGCAACCCGGCGATGGGTGGCCTCGGCAAGGGTCATCTTGTGCGCGAGATTGATGCCATGGATGGCGTTATGGGCCGAATGTCTGACAAGGGCGGGATCCAGTTTCGCTTGCTCAACCGCCGCAAAGGGCCAGCCGTGCAAGGCCCGCGCGCCCAACAAGATCGCCAGCTCTATCAAAAGGCGATGCTCGCGGAAACGCTGTCGCGCGAAAATCTGACGGTTATTGAGGGCGAAACCGTCGATTTTCTAATGACAGGCGCGCGGGTGTCCGGTGTGGTCCTCGCAGATGGCTCTGAAATCGCCGCAAAAGAGGTTATTCTCACCACAGGCACATTCCTGCGGGGGCTTATTCACATCGGCGATGTCTCCTATGCGGGCGGGCGTATGGGCGATAAGCCCTCGATCAAGCTTGCAGAGCGTATGGACGCCTTCGCGCTTCCGAAAGGCCGGCTCAAAACAGGCACTCCCCCGCGCCTCGACAGCCGCACCATCAACTGGGACATCCTCGAGATGCAGCCGGGCGATGATGTGCCAAGCCTGTTTTCCTTTCTGTCCAAGTCGCCCGAGGCAAAGCAGATCGCCTGTGGGATCACCCACACCAACGAGAAAACCCACGCGATCATTGCGGCAAATCTCGAACGCTCCGCCATGTATGGCGGCCATATCGAAGGCGTTGGCCCGCGGTATTGCCCGTCAATCGAAGACAAGATTGTGCGGTTCGCCGACAAGTCATCTCACCAAGTTTTCCTTGAACCAGAAGGGCTTAACGACACGACCGTCTATCCAAACGGGATTTCGACGTCCCTGCCCGAGTCGGTTCAGGAGGAGTATGTGCGCTCTATCGTGGGCCTTGAGGCTGTAAAAATCACCCAGCCGGGCTACGCCATCGAGTATGATTATATCGACCCGCGCGCGCTGACTTTGACGCTACGGCTCAAGGCGGTGGATGGCCTCTTTCTCGCGGGTCAGATTAACGGCACAACCGGATATGAGGAAGCGGCGGCGCAGGGTCTTGTCGCCGGCCTCAATGCAGCAAGCGCTGTTTTGGGCCGCGACCCTGTGATGTTCAGCCGATCGCAAAGCTATATCGGGGTCATGATTGATGATCTGGTGACGCGCGGGGTCGCCGAGCCTTACAGAATGTTTACCTCCCGCGCGGAATTCAGGCTTTCGCTTCGCGCTGACAATGCCGACCAGCGCCTCACGCCTTTGGCCATGTCGCTCGGCTGCGTGTCAGAGAGGCGCAAACACCACTTTGAGGCGCGCATGGAGGCGCTTGAAAAAGGCAAATCCATGCTCGAAAGAAAGCGGTTTTCACCGGGAGATGTCAAGACAACAGGGGTCCACCTCAAACATGACGGCACTCTGCGCAGCGCCTATCAGCTTTTGGCCATTCCGGAGATCAATTTTGATACATTATTGACCCTCGACAGCGGCTTTTCAGAGATTACGCCGGAAACCCGCGCTCAACTGGAAAAAGACGCCCTATACGCCAACTATCTTGAGCGGCAGCAGCGCGATGTTGACGCGATGAAGCGCGATGAAAACCTCGTGATCTCGCCCGACTTCGACTATCAGCCGCTGGACGGGCTTTCAAACGAGCTAAAATCAAAGCTGCAAGCGGCCCGCCCGCAAAATCTGGCCCAAGCGGGCCGTGTCGACGGGATGACCCCCGCCGCGCTCGCCCTTCTTCTCGCCAAAATGCGCCAGTTTCAGAAAGAGAAATCCGCATGAGCCAACTGGACGCTGTTTCACGTGAAACATTGGCAAAACTGGAGATTTACGCGCAAACACTCAAAAAGTGGAACCCGCGGATCAATCTTGTTGCCAAGTCGACCCTCGCAGATCTTTGGGAGCGTCACATTGTGGACTCCCTCCAGATCATGGCTCATATCCCCGATGGGACACATCATATAGTAGATATCGGAAGCGGCGGGGGCTTTCCGGGCCTTGTCCTTGCCATCGCGACAAGCGAAACCGATGCAGAGACCAAGGTCACAATGATCGAGAGTGATCAGAGAAAGTCTGTGTTCTTGCGCACCGTTCTAAGAGAAACCGGGGTCGCTGCCGAGGTCCTGACCGACAGGATCGAACGCGCACCGCCTCAAAACGCCGATCTTATCACAGCCCGCGCGCTGGCCGATTTAACCTCGCTTTTGGGCTTTGCCGAGCTGCACTTGAAGCCTGAGGGCGTGGCCATTTTTCTCAAGGGCAAAAACTGGCGCAGCGAGCTGGAAATTGCACAAGAAAACTGGCATTTTGAATGGAAAGAGGTCACAAGTCAGACAAGTGTTGAAGCGGTTTTACTTGTAATCAAAGGAATACATCGTGTCTGATTTGTCTCGCCCGCTTGCTCCCAAAATCATAGCAATCGCCAATCAAAAAGGCGGTGTTGGCAAGACAACGACAGCGATCAACCTCGCGGCCGCTTTGGCCGAGGCCAAGAAAAATATCCTGCTCATCGATCTGGACCCGCAAGGCAACGCCTCCACCGGCCTCGGGGTCGACCGCGAAGACCGCGCGTTTACCACCTATGATCTTTTGCTTGAGGACTCACCGCTGGATCAGATCATCCAGACGACCGAGACAAAGCGGGTCAGTATCGTTCCGGCGACGGTCGATTTGAGCTCGGCTGATATCGAGCTTTATGCCAACGAAAAACGCAACCACCTCCTCAAAGACGCGCTCAAACAGCCGGATATCGACGGGTTTGCCTTTGATTACATTTTGGTCGATTGCCCCCCCTCCCTCAATCTGCTGACGGTCAACGCGATGGTGGCGGCCGATTCCATTCTGGTCCCCTTGCAGAGCGAGTTTTTTGCGCTGGAAGGGCTGTCGCAGCTGATGTTGACGATCAGAGAGATACGCGAAGCGGCCAATCCCGACTTGCGGATCGAGGGCATTGTGCTGACAATGTATGACAGTCGCAACAATCTGTCCCAGCAGGTCGAGGCCGATGCCCGCGACAATCTCGGTGATCTGGTGTTCAAGACGGTGATTCCGCGCAATGTCCGGGTGAGCGAGGCGCCGTCTTTTGCGATGCCCGTGCTGACATATGACCCCGCCTCCAAAGGCGCGCTTGCCTATCGGGCGCTTGCAAAAGAAGTCCTTAGAAACAACGCAGTGATGAAAAAGTAGGAGATGAGAATGGCCGACAAGAAAAGCAAATCGCGCGGGCTGGGCCGTGGGCTTTCTGCGCTTATGGCCGAAATGCCCCGCGAGTCCGGGTCTCCGAAAGCCGCCGCCGAGCGCAGTGACCTCATGGTGCCGATCGAGCAGATCAAGCCAAACCCCGATCAGCCGCGCCGTCATTTCGAGACCGAAGCCTTGATTGATCTGGCCGAATCCATTCGTGAAAAAGGCGTCATCCAGCCGATCATTGTGCGCCCCTATCCCGGCCAAGAGGGTGTCTACCAGATCGTCGCCGGCGAGCGCCGCTGGCGCGCCTCGCAAAAGGCGCAACTTCATCAAGTCCCTGTTATCATTAGAGAATTTGATGATATAGAGGTGCTTGAAGTCGCCATCATCGAAAACATCCAGCGCGCCGATCTCAACCCCGTGGAAGAGGCCAGAGGCTATCGCCAGCTGATCGACAAATTCGGCCACACGCAAGAAAAGCTCGCTCAGGCCTTGGGCAAAAGCCGCAGCCACATCGCAAACCAGATGCGGCTTTTGGCGCTGCCGGACGAGGTTTTGACCCTGCTCAATACCGGGGCGCTGACAGCGGGCCATGCGCGCGCCTTGATCACGGCGGAAAACCCGGTTCTGCTCGCGCGCGAGATTGTCAAAAAGGGTCTGTCGGTCCGCGGTGCGGAGCAGCTTGTGAAAAAAGAAAGCGCTCCTGCACCAAAGCCGCGCCCCGCCCGCACGCTGGATAAAGACGCAGATACGCTCGCGCTCGAAGCCGATCTTTCGGCGGCGCTCGGGATGAAAGTCAGTCTGAATCACGCTGCAGGCGGCGAGTCAGGACAGCTTACAATACGGTATGACACGCTTGATGCGCTTGATGCGCTCTGCGCCAAACTGAGCTGATCAGTTTGGCCGCGACCAGATAAACACAAGCACACAGCCCAGTGTCACAGCCTGAATGGCAAGCACAGACAGCTTTAGCCCGATTGCGAGCGAAAGCAGAAAAACCGCACCAATAGAGACGGTTGCCATCCGTTTTGCGCTTTTGGATATCGCGCCGCGCTCTTGCCAATCGGCAATCGAAGGTCCAAATCTCGGGTGGCTCATCAGCCAGCCGTGCAGCCGCTCAGACGAGCGCGCAAAGCAAAAGGCCGCCAGCAGAAGAAACGGCACAGTCGGAACAAGCGGCAAAACAACGCCAATCCCCCCCGCGCCGAGAGAGGCAATGCCACAGATGAGCCAGACAAAGCGCATCTAATCCTCCAAGAGTTTGGAGAGCACAGAGTTCAGCACAAAGCGCCCCCTTTGCGTCGCGACAAGGCGGTCGCCCGTTTGCGTCACCATGCCAAGCTCCAAAAGCTCGGCCAAAGCGGCGGGTTTGAGCGCCCTCTTGGCAAGCGCCTCATATCGCCCAAGGCTGACCCCCTCCGACAGGCGCAGCCCCATCAGCAAAAGTTCTGTCGCCTCGTCACCATGCGTCAGCCCCTCTCGCAGCTTGTCGCCCGATCCGCGCTCGGCGGCGTCAAGCCAGGCATTTGGCTGCCGGTAAGCCTCTGTCGCAGAACGCGCCCCCGCAAGCGTGACGCGCCCGTGCGCCCCGGGTCCGATCCCGACATAATCTCCATAGCGCCAATACACCAGATTATGACGACACTCCGCCCCGACACGCGCGTGGTTTGACACCTCATAGGCCGATAGTCCCGCCGCGCCACAAACCTCCTGCGTGATCTCATACATCTCGGCGGCGTCGTCATCGTCGGGCAAATCGCGTAGTTTTCCGGCGTTGTAGCGGTCGCCAAAAGCGGTGCCTTGCTCGATGGTCAGTTGATAAAGCGAGAGATGGTCCACCGCGAGCGCCAAAGCCTCCGACAGCTCGGCGCGCCACGCCGCGGGCGTCTGTCCTTGGCGCGCATAGATCAGATCAAAGCTGACGTTTTCAAACGTATCGCGCGCAATTTGAAAGGCCGCTTGGGCCTCTTTGACAGTGTGAATCCGCCCCAAACGCCGCAAGTCAGCATCGTTGAGCGCCTGAACCCCCATAGAAATACGGCTGACCCCGGCCTGTTGATAAGCCCGAAACCGCCCCGCCTCGACAGAGCCGGGGTTTGCCTCAAGCGTCACTTCCAGATCATTGGCCACAGGCCATGTCGCCTTGATCTTTTCAATCACCCCCGCAACAACATCGGGGTTCATCAGGCTCGGCGTGCCGCCGCCAAAGAAAATGCTGGAAACAACCCGCCCCCCAAGCGCGCGCCCGTAGCGCTCGATTTCCAAAAGATAGGCTCTAAGCCACCGCAACTGGTCGATTTCGCGCACAACATGGCTGTTGAAGTCGCAGTAAGGGCACTTGGCCTCGCAAAACGGCCAATGCACATAAATGCCAAAGCCGCCATGTTCCCAATCGCTACTCAAAGCAGCCTTTCACGAGCTTATCAAAGGCGTCCTGCCGATGGCTCATCGCGTTCTTTTCTGCGGGGTCCATTTCTCCGAATGTCTGGCTTTTGCCCAAGGGTTGAAACATCGGGTCAAAGCCAAAGCCGTCTACGCCCCGCAAAGGCCAGACCACCTCGCCCCTGACTTCGCCCTCAAAGATTTCGTCGTGCCCGTCCGGCCAGGCAAGGCAGAGTGTCGCCTTAAACGCCGCAGTGCGCGGAAACGGTGCCATCTTGGTGTCAAGCAAGGTCCAGACCTTCTCCATGGCAATGCCAAAGTCGCGCCCGTTCGGCGTTTCGGCCCAGTCCGCCGTGTAAACGCCGGGCGCACCGTCCAGCGCATCCACAACAATCCCGCTGTCGTCGCTCAGAGCGGGCAGCCCCGTCGCCTTCGCGGCAAAATGTGCCTTGATCCGCGCATTGCCGACAAAACTATCTTCGGTTTCATCTGGCTCTTCTAGCCCATGCTCCGCCGCCGAGCTGACCTTGACGCCAAAAGGCGCCAACAGCTCGGCGATTTCGCGCAGCTTGCCTTTGTTGTGGCTCGCGATAACCAGATGATCTCCGTCAAACTTACGCACTTGTCGCCGCCTTCTGAAGCGCAACAAGCTCGCTGACGCCCTTTTCGGCGAGGTCCATCAGCTCGTTCATTTGTGCGCGGCTAAAGACCTGGCCTTCTGCCGACATTTGAACTTCGATCAGCTTCTTCGTGCCTGTCATGATGAAGTTTCCGTCAACGCCGGCTTCGCTGTCTTCAGGATAATCCAGATCAAGCACAGGCTGGCCCGCATAGATACCGCAAGACACAGCCGCCACCGGGTCGATCAGCGGATCGGTGATCACCGCGCCGGTTTTCATCAGTTTGTTCACAGCCAGCTTGAGCGCGACCCAGCCGCCCGTGATCGCGGCACAGCGCGTGCCGCCGTCAGCCTGAATCACGTCGCAGTCAATCGTGATCTGGCGTTCGCCAAGCGCAACACGGTCAACGCCGGCGCGCAACGAGCGGCCAATCAGCCGCTGGATCTCGACAGTGCGCCCGCCCTGCTTGCCCGCCGTGGCCTCGCGGCGCATCCGGCTCGTGGTCGAGCGTGGCAGCATCCCGTATTCTGCCGTGACCCAGCCAAGCCCCGAGCCTTTCACAAACGGCGGAACCCGCTCCTCCAGCGTTGCGGTGCAGAGCACATGGGTGTCCCCCACTTTGATCATGCAAGAGCCCTCCGCGTGTTTGGTGACATTTGTCTCGATGGTGACATCGCGCATTTGGTCTAGGCTTCGGCCGGAAGGTCGCATCACAAAATCCTTTTGTTGGTCCTGTTGGGATACAAGGCCCAAGCCCCATAACACAAGCCCGATTGACCTTTTGTGGCGCGTGGTTCTTAAATGCTGCGCGAGGAAGACCGAAATGAGCGACAATTCACAGCTTCTATCCGAAATGAACGACCGGACCCGCGAGGTGTTCCGGCGCGTGGTGCAGGGCTATCTTGATTCAGGCGATCCCGTCGGGTCGCGCACGCTCACCCGCACCATGAGCGAAAAGGTCAGCGCCGCAACGGTCCGCAATGTGATGTCAGACCTTGAGTTCATGGGCCTTCTCGGCAGCCCCCATACCAGCGCAGGCCGCATTCCGACACAGCAAGGCCTGCGGATGTTTGTCGATGGCCTGCTGGAAGTGAACGAGCTGGAAACCACCGACCGCCAGCGCATTGACGAGACCATGGGCCGCAATGTCGGCGACGTCGGCGGCCTTCTCGACCGGGTGGGCGCCGCGCTTTCGGGCGTCACGCAGGGCGCCTCTCTCGTGCTCGCGCCCAAGCATGAAGCCGCCATCAAACATATCGAGTTCGTCCCCCTCGCCGCCGACCGTGCGCTTGTGGTTCTCGTTTTTTCCGACGGTCATGTCGAAAACCGCGTGTTCAACCCGCCCCTCGGCGCAACGCCAAGCTCGATGCGCGAGGCCGCCAATTTTCTCAACGCGCTGGCCGAGGGCAAAACCCTCACAGAGCTTGGCACAACCATCCGCCGCGAAATCGACAGCCGCCGCCAGGAGATCGACGTTCTGGCGCGCCAGCTGGTCGACAGCGGCCTCGCCGTGTGGGAGGGACAGGGCGAAAGCTACGAGCGCCTGATCGTCCGTGGCCGTGCCAATCTGATCGAGGATTCCGAGGTCGAGGGCTTTGAGCGGATCAAAACCCTGTTTGACGACCTCGAGCGCAAGCGCGATATCGTCGAATTTCTGCAACTCACCGAAGAAGGCGAGGGTGTGCGCATTTTTATTGGCTCAGAGAACAAACTTTTTTCACTTTCGGGTTCCTCTTTGGTTGTCTCTCC
>JAHBAN010000003.1 GCA_018500075.1 Flavobacteriia bacterium
GCGGCTCACTTTCTCATGAATGCGGATCGTCTCCGCCACCTGCGCGCCGATGGTCTGGATCGGGTTGAGCGCCGTCATCGGCTCCTGAAACACCATACCAACCTCGTTGCCGCGCACACCGCAGAGCGCCGCCTCCTCAAGCTGGAGCATCTCCTGCCCGCCGAGCGTCACACGGCCCGTCGCCTCTGCGCCCTCGGGCAAAAGCTGCATCACAGACAGCGCCGTCAGTGACTTGCCAGACCCGCTCTCGCCAATAATCCCGACAATCTGCCCCGCCTCCACCGCGAAAGACACATCGCCCAAAATCGGGGTGCCGTTGATCGAAAGCCCGAGCGCCTCTACCTCCAACAGGCTCATCGCTTCGCCCTCCTGAGCCTTGGGTCAAGCGCATCGCGCAAGCCATCGCCCAAAAGGTTCAGCCCCAAAACCGTAAGCAAGATCGCAAGGCCCGGAAAAACCGCCAGATGCGGCTTGAAGCTGAACATCGTCTGGCTCTCCGCCAGCATCCTGCCCCAGCTCGGCGTCGGCGGCTGCGCGCCAAGCCCGACATAGCTCAGGCCCGCTTCGGCCAGAATACCGAGCGAAAACTGGATCGTCCCCTGCACAATCAACAGATTGGCCAGATTGGGCAGAATATGCTCAAAGCTGATCCGCGCCGCGCCCTTGCCCGCCACCCGCGCCGCCAGAACATAATCGCGCGTCCAAAGGCTCAAGGCCGCGCCCCGCACCAGCCGCGCAAAGACAGGGATATTGAAAATCCCGATGGCGATAATGGCGTTCACAGCGCTCGCGCCAAACACCGCCGTGATCATGATCGCGATGAGCAGGCTCGGAAAGGCAAACACAAGGTCGTTGCCCCGCATGATCACCTCGTCCAGAAGCGTTCCCCGCCGCGCCGCCGCCGCCAGCCCGAGCGGCACCCCAAGCAGCATCCCGATCCCCACAGCCACCACAGCCACAGCAATAGAGGTCCGCGCGCCCACCATAATCATAGAGAAAATATCGCGGCCAAAATGGTCGGTGCCAAACAAATGCGCCGCACTCGGCGCCTTGAGCTTGTTGGGGATATCAAGGCCCAAAACGTCATAGGGCGTCCAGACAAAACTCACGAGCGCCGCCAGCACAAAGACCGCGCTCAGCACAGCCCCGATCAGAAGCGCGCGGCTCACGCCCCCACCCTCAGGCGCGGGTCCACCAGCGCATAGGCCAGATCAACCAGAAAATTCACCAAGATCACGGCAAAAACCAGAAGCATCACCACGCTCTCCACCACAATCAGATCGCGCGCCGCAATCGACTGGAACACAAGCCGCCCGAGGCCAGGCAGGTAAAACACATTCTCGATGATGATCGCGCCGGCCAGCAAAAAGGAAAACTGCAAGCCGATGATCGTCAGCACAGGGATCAAAGCATTGCGCAACGCGTGCCGCCGCAAGGCCTGCCGCCGGCTCAGCCCCTTGGCCCGTGCCGTGCGGATATAATCCTCCCCCAAACTGTCCAGAAGCGAAGAGCGCATCACCCGCGCAAGGATACTCGCCTGCGGCAAGGCCAGCGCAATCGCCGGCAGCGTCAAACTCTTCACAGCCGGCCCAAAGCCCGCCTCCCAGCCGGCAAAGCCCCCCGCCGAAAACCAGCGCAGGTTGATCGCAAACAACAGCACCATCAACATCGCAAACCAGAAATTCGGGATCGCAACCCCGAGCTGCGTCACCCCCATCACCAGCAGATCCCCGAAGCGGCCGCGCTGGCTCGCCGCCCAGATCCCCGCCGGAAAGGCAATCAGCGTCGACAGCGTCAGCGCATAAACAGCCAGCGGCAGCGAAATCCACATCCGCTCGCCAATCATCTCGCTCACAGGCGTGCGATAGGTATAGGAGGTGCCAAAATCCCCCTGCATCATCCCGCCAACCCAAGACAGATAGCGCTCCAAAAGCGTCCCGTTCAGTCCAAGCTGCTCGCGCAACGCCGCCAGAGTGTCCTCCGCGGCGTTCAAGCCCAGCATATAGGCCGCCGGATCGCCCGGCACGACCTCGACAAACAGAAAGATCACAACAGAGGCCACAGCCAGCGAGACCAGCAACGACACAAGGCGTCTGGCCACAAACCCTAGCATCGGCTCCGCCCCGTCATCCGTGCCTCACCCTGTCTTTTTTATTGCTATAAATATCCAATTCCAGCGCCCGCAAAGCGCGCAGGCGCTGGAATTGTGCTTCACTCAGCCCAGTATACGCCGGTCATATCATTGGCCTGCGTTGGCGCATTCTCCCAAAGCCCGCGCACAGCCGCCTTGGCAATGGTCGGAATGGCGAGCTGGAAAAGATAGCCGTTCACATAATCACCCGAAATCTTGCGCTGCATCTGGCCCAGAAGCGCGCTGCGCTTGGCCAGGTCGGCCTCGGCCTCAAGTGCGCTGTTCATCGCCTGAAACTCCGCATCATCATACTGGAAGTAATAATCGGGCCGCGCATAGATCCCGATGTCCATCGGCTCGGTATGGCTCACAATGGTGAGGCCATAATCCTTGCCCTTGAAGACTTCCTCCAGCCACTGCGCCCACTCCAGATTGGTGATCTCGGTCTCAATACCCACCTCTCTGAGCTGTGCGGCAATAATCTCCCCGCCACGGCGCGCATAAGAGGGCGGCGGCAGCTTGAGCGTGGTGGTGAAGCCCTCAGCAAAGCCCGCCTCCGCCAGCAGGGCTTTCGCCTTCTCGGGGTCATAGGCGCTCTCGCCCGTCAGATCGACATAATCAGGGTTGTGCGGCGCAAAATGCGTGCCGATCGGCGTGCCAAGGCCAAACATCGCCCCGTCAATAATAGCCTGACGGTCAATCGCATGGGCCAGTGCGGCGCGCACCTTCACATTGTCAAACGGCGGCATCTTGTTGTTGGTCGAAAGGATCGTTTCGCCCTCGGTGTTCCCCACAATCACCTGAAAGCGCGCATCCGCCTCAAACTGTGGCACATTCTCGGGCGCAGGATAGCCCGCAAACACATCCACATCCTCCGCCATCACAGCGGCAAAGGCCGCCGTCGGGTCGGAAATAAACTTGAAAGTCACCTTATCAAGCTTGGCAGGCGTGCCCCAATACTCGGGGTTGCGCGCCAGCGTGATGTTGTCGCCCTGCACCCAATTGTCAAATTTGAACGCCCCGGTGCCCACAGGCGCCTGCTTGATATTTTCGATGCTCTCGGGCGCCACAATCACAGCATCCCCCCAGGCAAGGTTAAACAAAAGCGAGCCATTGGGCGCGCTCAGGGTGATCTTCACTGTGCCGGCGTCCACGGCCACGACCTCGGCAATGCTGCCAAACAGCGCCTTCTGCGCATTGGCGCTGTCCTCGGCGCGCGCCCGATCGAGCGAGAATTTCACATCCTCCGCATCCATCGTGGTCCCGTCGTGAAACATAACGCCACTGGCCAGCTTGAAGGTATAGCTCAGCCCGTCGTCCGAAATCTCCCAGCTCTGCGCAAGACCGGGGATGATCGACCCATCCGAAGCAAACCGCGTCAGCCCCTCAAAGACGTTCGAATACAAAACACTGTCAATCGCCCCGGCCGCCGCAGAGGTCGGGTCCAGATGCGGCGGCTCAAGCTGCATCGCCAGCGTGATATCGCTTTTGGCCGCAGCCGCACCAGCCACCATGACCGCCAAAGCGCTGGCGGTTGCATATTTCAGAAATGTCATAGGCTCTCTCCCTGTCCTCGGGCTGCTCCCCAACCCGCTTGGCCCAAGTTTGCCCCGCAAGAGCAGGAGTCTTCAAGTCCAAACTCGCGCCCCGCCCGGCAAAGGGGCAGCGAGGTCACCCTTTTTTATTGCCTAAAATATCCAAATCCCGCCGCCGCCCCACGCGCCACACCGACCATAGCACCAGCACCGTAAGGTGCGCATTCACTGCGCACCTTCTTTAACCTGTGTGCGCATTCACTGCGCACCTCTCTTAACCTGTGTGCGCAGTCTCTGCGCACCTCTCTCAACCTGCGTGCGCAGTCTCTGCCCCACCACCGCACGCCCCGTTAACCCGATTTCCTAAACAAAAGTTAACGTTCAGGCGGTGCACGCCCGGTGCACGCATCGTGCACGCATATCACCCCCCCCGACTCAGGGCTTTTTGAGGCCGTTAACCCTGCGGGGCGCTGCGTTAACTTTCCCGCCCGTGAAGCAGGTCCAAAAGGCTCAGCGCCATCACCTGCGCACTGTGCACCATGTCGTCAATTCCGATATATTCATCCGGCTTATGCGCAAGGTCGAGTATCCCCGGCCCATAAGCAATGCAGTTCTTCAGCCGCCCGATCCGGTCAATATGCTTTTGGTCATACGTCCCGGGCGAAACAACATAATCCGCCTCGCGCCCCATCACATCGGCAATCGCGCGCGCCACAGATTGCACCACAGGCGCGCTCTTTTCGGTCATGCTCGGCAAGACCCGCTGCAACTCGCGCACATCATAGCTGAAGTTCTCCCGCTCCGCCTGCACATGGCGCAATAGCCCGTGGATTTCCTCCTGCACCTCGTCAATATCTTCCTCGATCAGAAAGCGACGATCAATCACCATCCGGCAGCTGTCAGGCACGCAAGGGCTTGGCAAACCAGTATAATCTGCCGCCTGCTCGGCCTCCCCGCCATGGATCGAATTGATGTTCATCGTGCTCTGTTTCGCCCCTTCCGGCACAACAGGCATATCGGTGCGTTTGAGCGCCAAAGCGGGGAAAAGCGAGCGCTCCATCTCGCTCACAACCGCCCCCATATGGCGCACCGCGCAATCGCCCAGAAAGGGCATGGAGCCATGGGCAATCTCGCCATAGGTCTCGATTTCGGCCCACCAGACCCCCCTGTGCCCAAGGCAAATCCGGTCATGCCCCAGCGGTTCCGGGATGATCACATGATGCACTTTTTCGGGGTTAAAATAGCCCTTTTCCGCCAAATAAGCGACGCCGCCAAAGCCGCCACTTTCCTCGTCTGCGGTGCCCGATATCTCGATAGCCCCTGCAAAATCAGGGCAAATCTCGATAAACGCTTCCGCCGCAATGATGCTCGCCGCCAAGCCGCCTTTCATATCGCAGGCGCCGCGCCCGTAGACCTTCCCGTCAATGACCTCGCCGCCAAACGGGTCACGCGTCCAGCCGCGCCCCACTTCGACAATATCGATATGGGAGTTGAAATGCACACATTCCCCCGCCCGCGGCCCCTCCTTGCGCGCGACGATGTTGTAGCGCGGATAACGGTCCGAATCGCCCAAAGCGCCCTTGGCGCGGATAAGCTCTGTCTGGAAACCTTTCTTTAACAACCGACGGTCAAGATACTCACAAATCTCGCGATAGTTTTCCCCCGGCGGATTGAGCGTCGGAATTTTTATGAGGTCACAACACAGCTCCACAAGATCATCCCGCCGTGCGGCAATCTCTTCGCTCAAACGGTCAGCCAGGCTCATAGCGCATCTCCTTTGAGACGCACTATGCGAAGCTCGCTGACCATGTTCAAGGCTGGGTTAAAGCGCGCCTTCGGCCGCCGCGCGAATCGCGCGGATGTTTTCGCCGTAAACCTCGGGCTTTTGCACCGAGCCGCCACGAAACACAGCAGACCCCGCCACAAGCACATCCGCCCCCGCTTCGGCCATCAAAGGCGCGGTGTTTGCGTCCATCCCGCCATCAATCTCGATGTGAATGTCACGGTCCCCAATCATCGCGCGAAGCGCGCGCACCTTGTCGGTCATGTCGATATACTTCTGCCCGCCAAAGCCGGGGTTGACCGTCATAACGCAAATTAAGTCAGTCAAATCAAGTAGATGCGCAACCGCCTCCGCAGGCGTTCCAGGGTTGAGCGCCACACCCGCCTTCATCCCCGCGCCCTTGATAGCCTGCAATGTGCGGTGAATATGCGGCCCCGCCTCGATATGCGCAGTGAGCACATCGGCCCCCGCATCGGCATAGGCGTCGATATACTGGTCCACCGGCGAAATCATCAGATGAACATCCATCACCGTCTTCACGTGCGGGCGAAACGCCTTCACAGCCATCGGCCCGAAGGTGAGGTTGGGCACAAAATGCCCGTCCATCACATCAATATGAACCCAATCCGCGCCCTGCGCCTCGATCGCCTGAATTTCCTGCCCGAAATTGGCAAAATCCGCGCTCAGGATCGAAGGGGCAATTTTGATAGACCGATCAAACATCAAGCGCTCCACTGTCATAACGCGCCGCCATCTCGTCCAGGCTCAAGGGCGTGATCTTGCCCGCCTGACCCGCCGTGCCAAAGCGCTCGAAACGGTCAAGACAGACCTCCTCCATCGCCTGCATCGCAGGGATCATAAACTTGCGGGGGTCAAATTCCTTGGGCATATCCTTGGCAATCTTGCGCCATGTGCCGGTGATGGCCATACGGTTGTCGGTGTCGATATTGACCTTGCGCACACCAGACTTGATCCCGCGCTCGATCTCTTCCACAGGCACACCGTAAGTCTGCGGCATCTCGCCGCCAAAATCATTGATAAGGTCTTGAAGATATTGCGGAACCGATGAGGAGCCATGCATCACCAGATGCACATTCGGGATCTTCGCATGGATCTCTTCAATCCGCTTGATCGCAAGGGTTTCCCCCGTCGGTTTCTTGGAAAACTTATAGGCGCCATGGCTTGTGCCGCAGGCAATCGCCAGCGCATCCACCTGCGTGAGCTTCACAAATTCGGCCGCCTCTTCCGGGTCGGTCAGAAGCTGGTCCTCGCTGAGCTTGCCGCTCGCGCCCGAGCCGTCTTCCTCTGCGGCTTCCCCGGTCTCAAGGCTGCCCAGAACGCCAAGCTCGCCCTCCACAGACGCCCCGACCCAATGCGCCATCCGCGCGACTTTCTTGGTGATATCGACATTATAGTCCCAGTCCGCCGGCGTCTTCATATCCGCCTCCAGCGAGCCGTCCATCATCACGCTGGTAAAGCCGTGCTTGATCGCGGAAAGACAGGTCTGCTCGTTGTTGCCATGGTCCTGATGCATACAGAGCGGAATAGCAGGATACATCTCCGCCAGCGCCCGAATGATATGAGACAGCATCACATCCCCCGCATAGGCCCGCGCGCCCCGACTCGCCTGCATGATCACCGGCGCATTGGCCTTCTCGGCCGCCTTCATAATGGCGAGCCCCTGCTCCATATTGTTGATATTGAAAGCCGGCACGCCATAGTCGTTTTCAGCAGCATGATCGAGCAATTGGCGGAGCGTGATAAGAGCCATCAGGAACCTCGTGATATGATAAGCAGATGTGCGCCTGCTTATCACGCCTCTCCCCGAAAGAGCCAGCCCGTTCGCAAAAACAAACCACCCGAAAACAACACCGCCCTGCTGTTTTTCTTTCCAGAAATATCCCGGGGGTGCGGGGGCTGGCCCCCGCTCCGGTCGGATGGCCCAAAGGGCCATTCGAAATCAGCCCTGATAATAGTCCTTCACGCTGCTCACTTCTTCGCTCGAGCCAAAAACAAGCGGCGTGCGCGCATGAAGCTCGGGCGCGCTCTTGTCCAGAATCCGCAGCTCCCCGTCATGGGCCTGCCCGCCGGCCTGCTCGATCAAAAAGGCAATCGGCGCACATTCATAAAGCATCCGTAAGCGCCCGTTTTCATAGCCTTTGCGCGCATCCGCAGGATAGAGAAACACCCCGCCCCGCGTCAGGATGCGGTGGGTTTCCGCCACAAGGCTCGCCACCCAGCGCATATTCATACTCTTGCCCTTCGGCCCGGTCTCGCCCGCCTCACAGGCTTCAATATAGGCCCTCGCACCGGGCACCCAGTGGCGGCGGTTGCTGGCGTTGATCGCGTATTCCTTGGTCGCTTGAGGGATTTGCTTGCCGCTCTCCACAAGGATAAACTCCCCGCTGGCCGGGTCCATCGCATAGATCAGCACACCCGCGCCAAAGGTCACAGCCATGCCGGTTTGCGGCCCGAAGACAATATATCCCCCCGCCACCTGCTCCCGTGCTGGGCGCAAAAAGCTCTCCTCTGCGCCCTCTTTGGCCTCAAAAATCGAAAAAATAGTCCCGATCGAGACATTCACATCAATGTTGGACGAGCCATCCAGCGGGTCGATCGCCAGCGCATATTTCCCCGCCCCGAGGTCGAGCACGCCCTCTTGCTCCTCAGAGGCATAGTAGCGCACCGCCGTGTCGCGCAGCGCGGCTTCAAACATCTCATCCGCCATCACATCCAGCGCTTTTTGCCCGTCGCCATCACTGTTTTCGCCTACTTCCTCGCTGAGCGACGCGCCCAGCGCGCCCCGCGCAATGATCGCGGCCACCTCACGGCCAACACGGGTCAGCGCCTCCATCACAGGCAGCAAATCGGCGGGAATATGATCGGATGAAAGCGGCATGGGCTGATTCCTTTAAACTGTCTCCTCTCCCTATCACAGATTTCTGGCAGGAATTGAATCCCCTGTTCCGTCGCAACGTCACGGCCACCGCCGTCGCGAAACAGGCTTGGAGTTCTCGCCGTCTCACGGTTAGGCTGGCGCAAAACAAAACGGGAGGAGGCCCCAATGCAGGGCATGATGATGCAGCAAGCGCTGCTGGTCAGCGATATTCTGAGCTACGCCGCCGATGCACATGGCGACAGCGAGATCATTTCCGTGCGCACAGAGGGCGACCTTCACCGCCAGACCTACCGCGAAACAGCGGCCCGCGTGGCCCAGCTCGCCCATGCGCTCAAAGCACAAAACATCCAGACAGGCGACCGCGTGGCGACACTGGCGTGGAACGGCCATCGCCATTTTGAGCTATACTATGGCGTCTCGGGCATCGGCGCGGTCGTGCATACGATCAACCCGCGCCTGTCTCCCGAACAGCTCATCTATATCGTCAACCACGCCGCCGATAAGATGCTCTTCACCGATGTCACATTTGTGCCCCTGCTTGAGGCTGTGAAAGATCACCTGCCCCAAGGCCTCACCTACGTGGTCATGACGGACCGCGCCCATATGCCGGAAAACACCCTTGGCGCGCTCTGCTATGAGGAGCTGCTCATGGACCAGCCCACAAAAATCGACTGGCCGCAAATGGACGAAAACACAGCCGCCGCGCTCTGCTATACCTCCGGCACAACAGGCAACCCAAAGGGCGCGCTCTACTCGCACCGCTCCACAGTGCTGCACGCGCTCTATGTCACGCTCGTGCTCGGCGCCGGCTACCCGCCCGCCTCAAAGATCCTTCCGGTCGTGCCCCAGTTTCACGTCAACGCATGGGGTCTGCCCTATGCCGCGCCGCTCATGGGCCACTCTCTGGTGATGCCGGGCGCAGCACTGGACGGCCCGAGCCTCTTTGCCCTCATGAACAGCGAGAAGGTTTTTTCCGCTTGGGGCGTGCCAACGGTCTGGCAGGGCCTCATGGCTGAGATCAAGGCCCAAGGCCACAAGCCCGAGGGCTTTAGCGAAGTCGTGGTCGGCGGCTCCGCCGCCCCACGCTCGATGATCGAAGGCTTTGAGAGGCTCGGGGTCGATGTCGTCCACGCCTGGGGCATGACCGAAATGAGCCCGATCGGCACCCACGGCAAAATGCCTGAATGGGTCAAGTCGAAAAGCTTTGACGAGCAAATCGACAAAAAGTCCCTTCAGGGCCGCCGCATCTTCGGGGTTGATCTCAAGATCAACGACGAAGACGGCAACCGCCTGCCCCATGACGGCGAGGCCGCAGGCGAGCTGTTTGTGCGCGGCAACGGGATCATCTCGGGCTATTTCAACAATGAAGACGCCAGCAAGGCCGCCTTTGACGCCGAGGGCTGGTTTGGCACCGGCGACATCGCCAGCATTGATCCAGAAGGCTTCCTCAACATTCAGGACCGCGCCAAAGATCTGGTCAAATCGGGCGGCGAGTGGATCAGCTCGATTGATCTGGAAAACACCGCCGTCTCCCACGAGGGGATCGCCAGCTGCGCCGTCATCGCAATACCCCACCCCAAATGGGACGAACGGCCCGTTCTGGTCGCCGTGCCCGCAGGCGAGGCCCGCCCGAGCCTTGATGCGCTGCACGCGCATATGGGCGAGCATTTTGCCAAATGGCAGCTGCCCGACGATCTGGTCTGGGTTGACGCCCTGCCCCTGACGGCCACGGGCAAAGTGAGCAAGCTCACCCTCAGAGCACAATTTAAAGACTATATTCTCCCGGAGCTGCGCCCATGATGACCCCTTCCTCTCTGTTTGATCTCACAGGCAAGGTCGCGCTTGTCACCGGCGGCGCCACAGGCATTGGCCGCATGGCCGCCGAGGGCCTTGTCGCCGCCGGCGCGCGCGTGCTCATTGCCTCGCGCAAGGCCGAGGCCTGCGAGGCCGTCGCCGCCGAGCTGAACGCCATGGGCTATGGCGGACAGGCCGAAGGCTTTGGCGGCGATGTCGCCTCCGAAGAGGGCATCACCGCTCTGGTCACCGAGGTGCAAAACCGCACCGACAGGCTGCATATCCTGATGAACAACGCAGGCCGCTCCTGGGGCGCGCCGATGGGCCAGCATCCCTATGACGCTTGGGACAAGCTCCTCAAACTCAATGTGCAAGGTATGTTTCACCTGACACAATCGCTGCTGCCCCTGCTGCTCAAGGCTGCCAGCTTTGAAGACCCCGCCCGCGTGGTCAATGTCGGCTCCGTCATGGGCGAGGTGCCCAAAGGCACAGCGACCTATTCCTACGCCGTGTCCAAAGGCGCTGTGCATCACATGACCCGTGTGCTCTCCAATGATCTGGCCCCCGAGTTCATCACGGTAAACGCCATCGCGCCGGGGCCTTTCCCGTCCAAAATGACAGATTTCGCCCTCGGGTCCGAAGAGGGCCGCGCAGAATCAGCCAAAGGCGTGCCCTTGGGCCGCGTCGGA
>JAHBAN010000048.1 GCA_018500075.1 Flavobacteriia bacterium
CGCCCGCGCGCTCAACACAACCAAAGGGTCGTTTTACTGGCACTTCCGCGACGTGCCCGCCTTTCAACAGCAGATGTTGACCCATTGGGAAGAGGCCGCGCTCACAGGTCTGATCGCAGAAATCGAAGGACAAGCCTCTCCCCATAAGGCGTTGCAGAAATTTGTGCATCTGGTCGCTGATCCTGACGACACAACCGCAGCGATACGGGCCTGGGCACACTCCGATCCATCGGTCGTCCAAGCGCTCGCCGACATCGACAGAGCGCGCCAGAAATATCTCGCAGCCCTGCTCAAGCGCGCCGGCGTCAGCAACCCAGACATCGCCAAAGCGCTCTACAGCGCCGCCATCGGCGCCCAGATTTTGCCCCAGACAGAAGACAGCGCAACGCGCGCCTCTCTGGATACCCTGATCGATCTCATTCTGGCGCTCCGGTGAGGCCGATCCGTCACAGCCTCACCGCCCTTGCCCTGCTCATCGGGCTGGCAACGCTCCCCGCCTGCCAAGCAGACGATCCCCCGGACCGCGGCGCCGGACCAGAGAAAACATGGGTCTTGCAAGACATTGATGGAAAACCCTTTCCCGCGCGGGCAACGCTTGAGTTCCCCGAAGCAGGCCGGCTCGCCGGCACAGCCCCCTGCAATCGCTACTTTGGAACACTTGCGCTGCCCTACCCGAACTTTGATGCAAAAGGGATCGGCGCCACCAAAAGGGCCTGCCCGGATTTGGCCGCCGAAGGGCTGTTTTTTGCGGCTCTGGAAAAGATGACCCGCGTAGAAATCTCGGGTGATACGCTCGTGCTCAGCACCGATACAGGCGCAGAAATGCGCTTCACAGCGGAGTGATCCGCCGCTCAAAAACGCTCAAAAACCGCGCCCGCGCATCTGGCAGAGGCTTTGTGCTCAGCTCAGGCGCAAGATGCTCGGCCAAAAAATACCCCGTCAGCCGCAGGCCCGCCGCCACATCCGCATCCCCCGCATCGCCCTGACCCAAGAGAACCGGCGGCAGCACCAAGAGCTTGCTCGCCCAGTCGCCCGCGCCCTCTGCGGTCACAGCGCGCCCCGTCTTGGGCGAAACATAAGCGAGTCCGTCCTCGGCGCCGGTGACGGCACAAGATGTCAGATCAAGCCCGAAGCCAAGCTCTTCCAAAAACGCCAGCTCCCATTTGAGGTAGGCCAGCGGCCAGATGTCATCCTGCCCCAGAAGGTCCATCAGGGCCTCGGTGCGCCGATACAGCGGCAAGTGCACCTCCCGCTCGGGCAAAGCGTAGCGCAGCAAAGCCGTCACCGTGTTCAGCCCGGCCAAAGCGAGGCGCGACCCCATCACCTGGGCCGAGCGCGAGCGCATGAGTTCGGCGCTAAAGCTCCCGAGATGCTCCTCAAGCCGTGCCCGCCACATCAGATCAAGCTGGGCACCGGGCTGCAAGACCGGCGCCATCTTGCGACTCGCCCCGCCCCGCACCACACCCGAATGCAAGCCGCGCTCGGGCGTCAAAACGTCGAGAATGGCGCTGCTTTCGCCATGGGGCCGCACGGCCAGTAAAATTCCGGTGTCACGCCATTCCATAGGCGTGAGACTAGCGCGTCACAACGCCCTCTGCGAGCCATTTATCAAAGACGGCCAGCACCGCATCACTGAAGCCTATATCGTTGATATGACAGTCAAGTTCATGTGCGCTCACCGTTTCGGGCATATGCTGGCGCATCGCGTCCATAAAGGCTGCAAGGCCTTCGCCATCATGCAAGGGCGCGCCGTCACGGTCCCATTCGTTACAGCCCCGCAGCGGCAAGAAAACCTCGGTTGGCCCGACCGCCTGAGCCAGCTTGCCACAGATCTCTTCAGCCACTTCGCGGCGGTCCTGCGCCCCGATCATCGCCGAGCTGAGCAAGCGGTTGTGCGCATGGGTCTCATAGCCCGCAAGCCGCGCAGGCGGCGCCTGCCAGCCGACAAAATCGACCAGATCATAACAGCCCGGCGCAATCATCTGTGGCACGCCATTGCGCCCTGCATGGGTCAAACGGTCCGCCCCGGCGGTGATGTTGGAGCCAAAATGGTGGTTGGTCACTTCCTGCGGCGCAAAATCCATCACAGCAGCAAAAGCGCCCTCTGCGGCCAGCCCCTCAAAGGCGCGCCCGCCCATCCCTGTGGCATGAAACACCGCCACTTCAAAGCCGCGCTCCTCCAGCGCCGGCTTGAGCGCCACCATATAGCGCAGCACGGTTTTGCCAAAAGAGGTCATACCGATCAGCGGCTTGTCCCATTTGGGCGCCTCCACAGCCCGCGCCGCACCAAGCACAGCGCCCGCCGCTTGGCTGAGAGAGGATTTGCAAACCGAATTCAGCCCGTAAAGCCCGCCCCCCCATAAAATCATCTGGATATCGGGGGCCAACCGCTCGGGCGGCAACATGGCCGAAAAAGACACCGTGGACACCACATATTTGGGAACGCCAAGCGGCAGCGCCGCGCAGAGATCAAGCGCAAGATCCGTGCCCATCGATCCGCCCAACACAATCACCCCGTCAAACTTCGCCGCGCGGTGCAGCGTGAGCGCCAGCGCCGAAGCGCCATCCGCCATAATTTGCATCGCAACATTCTCATCCCCCGCCGCGATCGCGGCTGTGATCGAGCTGCCCCCCGCCTCGGCCACCTCATGCTTGGAGTAATCTGTCGGCTGTGACGGCTCGCCCAATACGCTCACATCCATTGTCGCCACCTGCCCGCCCTGCGCACGGATCACCTCGGCCAAATAGCCAAGCTCGTCGTCTTTGGTGTCATAGGTGCCCACAATGAGGATTGTCTTGTCTTGGCTCATCTCATCTCTCCATAAAGGCTTCTGCCAGTTTCAACGCCGTTGCATTGGCCCGCGCGGCGCGCAAAGCCGTGTTTGGCTCGCCCCTGCGGGTCATAAACCAACCGGGGTAGGTAAAGGCGCGCAGCATCAGGAACAGGTCCAGCTCTTGCGCCTCGATCATGGCACGCGCCGCATAGCCCTCGCAGAGCGCCGCGCGTATCTCAGGGTAATCAGGCTTGTCCATATAGCGCAAAAGGAATGTCGCAAGCTCAAAGACACGAAAGCCATACCCGCCATCGTCAAAATCAATCAGACCCGGAGTTTCCCCGTCCCACATCACATTCTGACCGACGAGGTCGGCATGGATAAGACCGTAATCAAGAGTGCTCTCAGCCTGCGCCAGCATCGCATCCGCCTTGGCGCGCGCCGCCAACAGCAAGTCGCGCTCGCCCGCGCCCAGATCAGGATGCTCCCAAAACCGCCCCCAAAGCGGGGCATCGCCCAAAAGCCCGGCGCGGTCCCAAGCGGGGCGCACAAAGCCCGCAGGCGGCACCCAAAGATCACAGGCCTGATGCAAAGCCGCCATCGTTGCGCCCAGCCTATGGCAAAACGCGGGCCGCTCGCTCACACCATCCATCTCTCCGGGCGGCCCCAAAGGCGCGCCGTCAACCCATGTCACCACACTGACGAGCTGGCCTTCAACCGCCGCAACATACCCGCCCGAAGGCAAGCCAACAGCCCGCGGCACAGGCAAGCCGGCCTCCGCCAGCGCACCGATCCACGCCAGCTCGTGGCGCAGCTCCTCTTTGCTGCGATAGCCGATACGGTGCAACCGCAGCGCATAGGTCTCGCCCGCCTCCACCCGATACACCAGATTTTCCCGCGCCGCCGCAAGCGTGATCCGGGGGCGGTCAAACCCCCAAAGTCGGGCCGCCTGTGCCGCGCGCTCCAAGCTCAAAGCTGGATCCAGGCGGTTTTCAGATCGACATATTTTTCGATCGCATGAAGCGATTTGTCATGCCCGTTGCCCGACTGCTTTACGCCGCCCAAAGGCACGGTATTGTCCGAGCCGCCATAGGTGTTCACATGAACAATCCCCGCCCGAATACCATGCACCATCCGATGCGCACGGCTCAGATTGGCCGTCCAGACCCCCGCCGAAAGGCCATAGTCGGTCCCGTTGGCAAGGCTCACCGCCTCGGCATCGCTCTCAAACGCCGTGACCGCAAGCACAGGACCAAAGACCTCGTTTTGAAAGACAGTGTGGCCCCGCTCCACGCCTGTCAGGATCGTCGGGGCCATATAATAGCCGCCCGTGTCCTCGCGTATCCGTCCCCCGCCCGTCACAGCCTCCGCGCCCTCGGCCAGCGCCTTTTTGACAAACCCGAGATTGCCCTCAAGCTGCGCAATGGAGTTCACCGCGCCGATCTGGCTCGCCAGATCCAGCGGGTCACCCACCTTGAGCTTTTCAGCCTCCGCCGCCAGCAGCGCGACAAACTCGTCATGCACCCTGCGCTCCACCAAAAGCCGCGATCCGGCCACACAGACCTGCCCCGAATTGCGGAAAATGCCCATCGCAGAGACTTTGGCGGCGACTGCGAGATCAGGCGCATCCGCAAAGACAATATTGGGCGACTTGCCACCAAGCTCCAGATAAACACGCTTGAGGTTGGAGCGGGCCGAATACTCCAGCAAGCGCCGCCCCACAGCGCCTGATCCGGTGAACACCAGCACATCGACATCATGGCTCAGCGCCAGCGCCTCACCCGCCACAGCGCCCTGCCCCGTCACCACATTCAATACCCCGTCGGGCAGCCCTGCCTCGGCGCATATTTCGGCCAGTTTGAGAAGCGAAAGCGACGCCGTCTCGGCGGGCTTCAACACGACAGAGTTGCCCATGGCCAGCGCGGGCGCCAGCTTCCATGCGCCAATCATCAGGGGGAAGTTCCAAGGCACAATCGCACCGACAACACCCACAGGCGCATGATGCACAAGGCCCAGAACGTCCGGTGCCGTTGGTGCGACCTCGCCATAAATCTTGTCCAGCGCTTCGGCATAATACCTGAAAGTGCCCGCCGCCGATCCGGCCTCGGCCTTGAGCGCCATGTTAAATTCCGTGCCGTTGTCGCGCACCCCCAAAACGGTCAGCTCAAGCGCATATTGTTCGATCAGATCCGCGATCTTATGCAGCACTTTTTTGCGCCCCGCTGGCGGCATATCGCGCCAGCGCCCGTCCTCGAACGCGCGTCGCGCCGCCGTCACCGCACGCGCCACATCGGTGGCCGTTGCACGCTCGATCGTGGTGAGTTTTTGCCCGTCAATCGGCGACAGCACATCCAGTGGCGCGCCCGAAGCCGCTTGCCATGCTCCGTCAATAAACAACTTTTGCGGCGCGATGTCTGCGTGGCGCAGCGCGTCAATCCGGCTCTGGTCCATTTGGCGTTACCTCATTTGTGTGTCGTGCATATCGTGGTCAGGCTCGGGCTGATGGGCGCGGTATTCTTTGAACAGCGTGCGCAAATGCAGAGCCAGAACCAAAAGGATCAGACTGAACAGAACAAACGCAATCGGTCTGTCAATCATATCAAAGGGTGTTTTCAAACGCGGCAGGGCCGAGCGCAGCTTCACTTCCATAATCCCGCCAAGGACCATCCCGAGAATGATCGGCACAATCGGCAGGTTGAGACGCTTCAGGATCAACCCCAAAACGCCAAACCCGGCCGAAATCATACAATCCGTCAGAGAATTTCTCAGGCTGTAAACACCGACAAAAGACAAAATCAGGATCATCACACCAAGAAAACGGGTCGGCACACGTATGATTTTGGTGAGCAGATTTGTTGAAAACAGCAAAAACACCACAACAATCACATTGAGCAAAATCAGCGACAGATACAGCCCGTAAACCAGATCGATGTTGTTCTGGAAAAGCTGCGGGCCGGGAATGACGTTGTGCACATAAAACACCGAAAGCATCATCGCCGTGAGCGCCTCCCCCGGAATACCCAAGGCCAGCAAAGGGATCATCGCCGCCGCAGGAACGGCATTGTTGGCCGCTTCCGACGCGATCAACCCCTCAGGCGAGCCTTTCCCGAACAGCTCGGGATTTTTCGAGGTTTTTTGCGCATAGGTATAGCTCATGAATTGCGCGGTGAATTCTCCGGTGCCGGGGATCATCCCGAGGATCACCCCAAACCCGGACGCAACAGTGGCGACGCGCTTGTGCTTCATTAGCTCCCGAAATCCGTCACTCATCCGGCCAGTGACCGGCTTGGCGTCAGGGCTTGTGTCAGGCGCGGTGAGCAGAAAAAAAGCTTGGCTCAAGGCAAACAGACCGAGCACAACCACGATCAGGTTGATCCCCGAGCTGAGAAACGAATATCCGAAGGTGTAGCGCTGCGTATAGGTCACAGCATCAAGGCCGACGGTTTGCAGAAATATCCCGAACATCGCCAGCACACCGGCCGCAAATATCTGCCCGCGGTGGGCCAGAATAACCAGAAGAATACCCAAAAGCGCCGCAAGGAAAATCTCCCGACTGCCAAACATCGGCGCAATATAGGCCAGCACCGGCGACAATAAAATCAGGCAGAGAATGCCAAAGATACCGCCCCAAAACGACGCACTATAGGCGAGCGAAACGGCGCGGTGCCCCTCTGCGCGCTCTGTCATGGGATAGCCGTCATAAGAGGTCAGCGCATTGACCGCCGTGCCCGGCGTATTGATCAACACCGCAGGGATCGCCCCGCCATACATAGAGGAGCCATATATCCCCAAGAGCATGGTCAGCCCGACAATCGGCTCCATTGAAAACGTCGCAGGCAACAAAATCGCAATCGCAACCGCAGGGCCAACACCGGGAATCGCCCCGATAATCACCCCGCCGATAGACCCCACCAGAAGCGCGGCAAAAACGTCCCATCGGGCGAGCATTTCAACGCCGGCAATCAGGTTTTCAAACATAGGATAATCCGATCAAAAATATGTCAGCATGATTTGGCGCAGCCCGTCGGGCAGCAGCTCATACACCCGCCCCGAAGGCAGCTTGACCTGTAAGACCGTCTTGAACAGCACCACAATAACAACCGCACTCGCCAGCGCAGACATCAAAGCCGTCTTGCTGCGATATCCCGCGCGCAAGACCAAGACCACAGCGAAGACAACGGTCGAGGGCAAATAGCCCGCCACAGGCACAACCATCGCATAAAGGATAAACCAGCCGGCGTATTCAAGCGAGGAGATCCACAAAAGAACCTCCCGCCACCGCCCCTGAATGCGCTCCGACAACAGCGAGCCGGCAAGGTGGAACAGGGCAAAGCCCGACATCCCGATCAGCGAGACCGCAGGCCAGAACCGGGGCTGGGCAAAGAGCTTGCCATTTGGCTTATAAGCCGTCTGGGCAAAAATCTGCGAGAGCAGAAACAAAGACACAGCCAGCACCAGCCATGCAAAAACAACATCGCCGGGGCGGCGGTAGCGCTGGAAAAGGGCTTGCAGCGTTTTGACGCGTGACATCTGGATGTGTCCTGTCTGAAAAGGGCAAACGCAAATCGGGCAGCCGCAGCTGCCCGATCTGGTCTTGAAAACTCAGTTGTTCAGAATTGAGTCGATGGCGTTCAGGGTCGCAATATCTTTGCTGATCTGGGCTTTCACATCCTCGGCAGTCTGCCAATACACCGTCGCACCGGTCTCGGCCGCAAGCGCCTGGGCCCGCTCGGACATCACAGTCTTGGACGCCACAGCAATAATTTTCTCGCGGACATCCTGCGGTGTGTCTTTATGCACAAACAAACCGTTCCAAAGCGCCACATCCAGCGCAGGCGCAAGCTCGGCAACCGTTGGTGTATCCGGTGTCAGCGAAATCCGCTCTGACCCGACAGACGCCAACACTTTGACCTGATCAAGGCACGGCAAGATCAGTTGCAGCGTTGTGTTGATCACATCAACATCGCCCGAGGCCAGCGTGTTGCAATCGAGCGCATCAAAGGCCGCATCCGAGGCATAGGAAAACCCCATCTCCTTGGCGAGCGCCAGCGTCACCTGCGTTGGCACAAGAGGCGCGCCAAAATGCCCGAGCACAACATCATTGCTGCTCGCATGGGCCGCCAGACCCGCCATATCGTCATAGGGCGCATCCGCCCCCGCCGCGATCACGAAGGGATAGGTCAGGAAGTTTCCAAGCGGCTCAAAGGGATCAGGGTTCAGCTCGGGAATACCAATCTGCGGACCAACCACGGGAACAGCAATAATGAACGACCCGATCGTATAGCCGTCTGCCGGTGCGGTCGCGACCTCAATGGCGCCGGGGAATGGTCCACCGCCGCCGCCCGGCTTGTTCACAACAGCCGCAGGCACCCCATAGGCCGCCTGAAAGTCATCAGCAATCATCCGCGTCAGCACATCTTCCAAATCGCCCGGAGGCCACGGCACAACAAAACTCACTGGTTTTTCGGGGTATTCGGCCAAAGCTGCGCCGCCCATAGCGGCCATGCTGAGCGCCAAGGCTCCGCCGAGAAGTTTGTTACCTAGCATCGTTATCTCCCTGATCATGCTGGTTCATTATTCGAACCGTTGGTTCTAAAACAGATTGACAGAGCGGCCCCGAGTCTGTCAACACCTTTCACAAGCAAGGTTGGCGCAAGCTGGCTTTCCCCTCCAAACGCCCGAGGAAAGGCAAGAAGAAACCCCATGGGAACCGTGTCCAAAGCCCTGTCATTGCTCAGCTTTTTCAGCCGCTCTCAAAGCCTGATCGGCCTCAGCGAAATGTCTAGACTGACAGGAATGAACAAAACAACAGTGCACCGGATGTTGAGCGAGTTGCAGTCAGAAGGATTCGTCGAACAGGCCGGCGTTGGCCGCGAATACCGCCTCGGCCCGGCCTTTTTGCGCCTCGCCGCCCTGCGAGAAGCGACGGTTCCAATGCGTGATCTGGCCCAAAATCTGGCGGATGATCTGGCGCAAAAGACAGGCGAAACAGCCCATGTCTCGCTCCTGCATGGCGATGTGCTCAGCACAATCGCCTACGCCTACGCCCATCAACACGGCCTTCAGGTCACAATGGATGATGCCGAAATCCTGCCACTGCACGCGACAAGCTCAGGCCATGTCGTGCTGGCCTATAGCGATGCGCGCTTTACCAAAGCCGCGCTGGCCGGTCCGCTGAAAGCCTTTTCCACAGGCACAATCACAGACCGCAAACGGCTCACACAGCTCTTCGCAGAAATCCGCACCCAAGGCTATGCCGAAGCCGTCAGCGCCTTTGAAACCGATGTGCATTCTCACGCCGCACCGCTGTTTGACGCCCAGAAAAACTGCATCGGCGCGATGGCCGTCGCCGCCCCCACGGCCCGGATGACCCCGGAGGGGCGCGCCTCTATCCGCGCCGCGCTCCTTGAAGCCGCCCCGCGCCTGACGCGCCTGATGGGGGGCTTTCTCCCGGACACATATGTTCAGAAGGCCCCGCCCGCATGACCGCTCGCCCGCCCAAAGCCCTGATCCTTGATTTTGGCGGCGTCATCTCGCGCACGCTGTTTGAAACTCACGACCTGAGCGAGAAAGCCCTTGGCCTGCCTGCCGGCAGCCTCACTTGGCAAGGCCCGTTTGCGCCGGAGTCCGACCCGCTCTGGCAGGCCATGCAGGCCGACGAAATCACAGAGCGCGCCTATTGGAAGGCCCGCACCAAGGAGGTCGGCCAGCTCCTCGGCGCGGATTGGAGCGAGATGAGCGACTTTGTGCGCGCTGCCCGCGGGGCCGACCCCGACGCCGTGATCCGCCCCGAGTTTCGCGCCGCCATCGCCGCGTGTAAGGCCGCCGGCATCCGCCTCGCGGTCCTCTCCAACGAGCTGGATCTGTTCTATGGCGCAGATTTTCGCGAAAAACTGCCCTTCCTCGCCGATTTCGAAGTGATCATCGATGCGACCTATACAGGCATCCTCAAGCCCGACCCCCGCGCCTATGAAGCGGTGCTCGACGCCCTCGCCCTCCCCGCGAGCGCCTGCGTCTTTGTCGATGACCAGATGCGCAACATCAAAGGGGCAGAGGCCCTTGGCCTGCCCGCGGTCCATTTTGACGTGATGGACCCAACCCGAAGCTATTCAGAGGCCCTGCGCCTCCTTGATCTTGAAAGGACCGCCCCGTGAAAGACAGCAATTTCCTCAAAGAAAAAAACGCCCGCTCGCTCTGGCACCCTATGGCCCACCCCGCCGACAGCCTCGCCAATCCGCCCACAATCGTGACAGGAGCCGCAGGCGTCAGCATCACGGATGTCGACGGTCACACGGTTGTCGACGGTGTCGGCGGGCTGTGGAACGTCAACCTCGGCTTTTCCTGCCAGCCGATCAAAGACGCGATTGCCGCCCAGCTTGAGCAACTGCCCTATTACTCGACCTTCCGCGGCACAACCAATGACGCGGTGATCGAGCTGTCCGAGGAGCTGCGCGACTTCTTTGAGCCTGACGGGCTGACGCGGGCCTTTTATACCTCGGGCGGCTCTGACTCCGTCGAAACCGCCCTGCGCCTTGCGCGCCAGTATCACAAAGTCAAAGGCGAGCCGGCCCGCACCAAATATCTCAGCCTCAAGAAAGGCTATCACGGAACCCACTTCGGCGGCGCCTCCGTGAACGGCAACGCAAATTTCCGCACTGCTTACGAGCCTCTGCTCGCCGGCTGCTTTCACATCCCCGCGCCCTATCCATACCGCAACCCGTTTCACGAAACCGACCCTGAGAGGCTCGCGCAGCTCTGTCTGCAAGCGCTGGAAGACGAAATCGCCTTTCAGGGCGCCGGCACAATCGCCGCCTTTATCATGGAGCCGGTGCTCGGCGCGGGCGGGGTCATCCCGCCGCACGAAAGCTTCATGCCGGGCGTGCGCGAGATCTGCACACGCAACGGCATCCTGCTCATCGCCGATGAGGTGATCACCGCCTTTGGCCGCACAGGCTCTTGGTCGGGGTCGCGCCACTGGGGCGTTAAGCCTGATTTCATGTGCACCGCCAAAGCGATCACCAACGGCTATTTCCCCTTCGGCGCGGTGATGATTGCCGATGAGGTCGTGCAAGTCTTTGAGGGCGACACCACAGGCAAGGCTGCCATCGGCCACGGTTATACCTATTCGGGCCACCCTGTCGGCGCGGCGGCGGCACTCGCCTGTCTCGCCGAAACACAGCGCCTCAAGGTCAATGAAAACGCCGCCGCCCGCGGCGCAGAGCTTTTTGCCGGCCTGCAAGCGCTTCAGGCCAAACACGAGATGATCGGCGATGTGCGCGGCGGCCATGGCCTCATGTGCGCGCTGGAGCTTGTGTCAGACCGCGCCAGCAAAACACCCATCGGCAAAGGCCCAATCGGCACGCTGCAAGAGGTCACATACCAAAACGGCGCAATGGTGCGCGTCTCGGGGCCAAATGTGATCCTCTCGCCGCCCCTCATCCTCACATCAGCAGATGTGCAAACGATCCTGACAGCGCTTGATGCAGGCTTTGCGGCGGCGGCAGGCTAAAGCCTGTTCAGAAGCTGGCGCGTGGGCCAGGCGTCGGCGGGCAGGCCCAGTTTGTCTTGCACATCCTGCACAGCCGCCCGCGTGCCAGCGCCCAAAATGCCATCAATCTTGCCCACATCATAGCCTTTGCGCGCCAGCTTCTCCTGCAAGGTTTTCAAGTCAGCCCCCGCAAGCCCCGGCTCGGGCGCGCCCGGATCAAACGCTGCTGCGCCGCCAAAACGGTTGGCAAAATACGCCGCCGTCAGCACATAGGTAAAGCTCTGGTTCCACTCAAAATAAACCCGAAAATTCGGATAGGCGAGAAAAGCAGGCCCCTTGCGCCCCTGCGGCAGAATGAGCGAGGCGGGCAGCCCCCCCGCCAACCTGCCATGGCGCGGCCTCACGCCCAGCTTGGCCCAGTCTGACGCCTTCATCTGGCTGCGCAGCCCGGACTGCGACCAATCCATCTCTTGAGGCACAACCACCTCCTGCAACCAAGGCTCGCCCGCCCGCCAGCCGAGGTGTTTGAGCATCTTGGCACCGCTCAAAAGCGCGTCGGCGGCCGATGTCTTGAGCAGAATATGCCCGTCCCCGTCGCCATCCACCCCGTTGTCGATGATATCCTGCGGCAGCATCTGCACCATGCCGATCTCCCCCGCCCAGGCGCCTGTGGTCTGGGTCGGGCTGAAGTCGCCCTGTTTGAAAAGCTCAAGCGCGGCAAAGACTTGCGGACGGAAAAGCTCCGGGCGGCGGCAGTCGTGGCTGAGCGTCATCAGCGCATTGAGCGTGTTGAAATTGCCCTGAAAGGCGCCATAATCAGTTTCAAACGCCCAAAACGCCAGCAAAACCCCACGGCTCACGCCATACTCCCGCTCCACGCGGTCAAAAACGCTGTCATAGCGTTTTGCCATGCTGAGGCCCTTGGTCAGCCGGTCATTTGAAATAAGCCTGCGGGCAAAGCTCGTAAAATCAAGCTGGAAGACGCCCTGCGCGCGGTCTGCCTTGATCACTTTGCCATCACGGCGCACATCGGCAAAAAAGCTCTCAACCAACCCCGCCTCAAAGCCCTTGGCGCGGGCCTCTTGTTTTGCCTCGCTCACAAAGTCCGAAAAAGGCCCACCACATTTCGCCGCCAAAGCCTGCGGCCCCCATAGGCTGGCCAAACCCAGCGCCAACATCCCGAAACAGTTACGCATCATACCCTCTAACCCAAACCAAAGACCCTCGCGGCGGCCTAGCCCGCCTGTTTCAAATCCTCGATCAGCGCATCAATATCGCCACGGCGCTTGTCGAGCATCGAGCCAATCTCGGTGCGCTCGGTCAAGAGCATATTGATGCCTTCGATATAGAGATTGAAAAACCTGTTGTCGCCCGAGCGGTCCGACACCAGAAAGGTCACTTCAAAAGGGGACTGGCCCTTCAAATAGGCCACAGAGCTGACTTCATACCACTTTTTGACCTGCTTGACCTCTGTGACCTCAAGACGCCCACCAATAAATTCGCGGAAGCGGCGGCCATATTTGCGCGCCACATAGGTTTCAAACGCAGCCGAATACGCCCTCTTTTGCGCTGTCGTGGCGCTGCGCCCGTCATTGCCCAAAGTATAGGCCGCAATATAGGATGTGTCCGAATAGCGGGCAAAGATGCGCTCAAAATCCTGATACATCGCCGCTTCAGAGCGCCCCGAGCCAATCACCGCGTTGATTTCGCCCACCAACCTGTCGACCAGACTGCGCGCCTCCTCTCTGGAAAAGGCCACAGCCGGCAGTGGAGCCAGGGCAAATCCGGCCAGAGCGGCGGCTATCCTTTTTGTCGCGTCACGCCGTGTTAAAAAACGCATCCTCAAAAACCTTCTGTATTCAGATCAAAGGGGTCAAGCTCCGCCTCGGGCGCGGCTTGACCCAGCTCAAAACGGCGGTTCTGCAAATAGAGCGTTCGCGCCTGCGCATAGCTGTCGGCACTCTCGTAAAGCACCGAATCGATCATATCGCCAAATGTGCCACGGTCTCCCAGACGCGCCGCCACAGAGGCCCCCGTGCCATAATACTTCTCGGGGCTTTGCACCATATAGGTCAGCGGGTTGGTGAACAGGTCCACAACCCGTCCAACCGCGTCCCGCTCTGTCGCTGGGCCGATCAGCGGCAGCTCGACATAAGCGCCCTCGCCAATGCCCCAGACAGAGAGTGTTTCGCCAAAGTCGGCCTTGGCACCATAGAGCTTGAATTCGGACGAGGGGTCAAACACCCCGCCAATGCCGAGTGTGGTGTTGAGCGCGAAGCGCAGGGTGTTTTGCCCCGCTTCGCCAATCCGGCCCTGCAAAACAGTGTTCACAATCGTGCCCGGAAGCGACAGGTTTGACGAGAAATTGCTCACCCCCTGCTGCACTGGCTTGGGCACAATGCTCACATAGCCCTTGCCCGCGGGCCGCACGAGCGAGCGGTCAACCGCCAGATTGAACTGGTGGGTTTTGCGGTTGGTCTGCTCATAAGGATCAAACACAACAGCCGGGTCTAGCCCCGCGTCACGCTTGGTGCAGGCCGCCGCCAGCCCCAGACTCACAACCATTGCAACAGGTTTCAATAATCCCTTATGCAAAGCAAACTCCCCGTTCAAACCAGTCTTGTTTATCTATGCCATCCCGAGCGCAAGCCCAAGCGCTCTGCCGCGTTATTGCGAATATGTGGCCGTTTGGAAACAGAACACCGCCTCAAATGCATATTATACGGCGCGATTTGAGAGTTTCCTAACGGTTTGCGCCTATGAAACGCCTATGAGTCTCGCCCGGATCCCCTTTGGCCTTGAAGAATTGCGCGCCGCGCGGCGTGAGTCGCGTGCCCTGTTTTGGGCGGCGGGGCTGTTCAGCGGCTTTGTCAATCTGCTCATGCTCACAGGCCCGCTCTATATGCTTCAGGTCTATGACCGTGTTCTCGGCTCCCGCTCCCAAGCAACGCTGCTGGCGCTCACAGCCCTTGTGGTGTTCCTTTACACAATGATGGCCCTGCTTGATTATGCCCGCGGGCGTGTCATGGCGCGGGTCGGCGCGCGCTTTCAGGCCCGCCTTGATGGGCGCGTCTTTGATGCGGTGATCCGCAGAAACGCCCGGAGTGGCCAGCCCGAAAGCGCCCTGGCCCTGCGCGATCTTGAGGCGGTTCAACGCCTGCTCACCTCCCCCGCGCTCATGGCGCTGTTTGACATCCCCTTTGTCCCGCTGTTCCTCTTCGGGATATTTCTGTTTCATGCCTGGCTCGGCTATCTGGCGCTGCTTGGCGGAGGGGTCCTTCTGGGGCTGACCCTGCTCAATCTTGTGATCACCCATGCCCCCCTCACACAGGCAAACCGCGCCACCGCCCGCGCCGAGGCCCTCGCAGAACAGCTCCGCAGCGAAGCCGAGATCATCGAGGCCATGGGGATGGGCAATGCCGCCTTCACCCGCTGGCAAGTCGCCCGCAAAGCGGCGCTCACAGAGCATATGCGCGCCGCTGATCTGGGCAGCCTGTTCAGCGCTGCGGGCAAAGCCTTCCGCCTTTTGCTGCAGTCCGCCATGCTGGGCCTTGGCGCCTATCTCGTGCTGCAAAACCAGCTCACCTCAGGCGCTATGATCGCCAGCTCCATTCTCATGGGCCGCGCCCTTGCCCCGATCGAAACAAGTATCGGTCAGTGGCCCCTGTTTGCGCGCGCCCGCAAGGGCTGGCTGGCTCTGGGGGATGTGCTCCAGAGCAGCCCGCCCGCAGCGGCGCGCATGGCCCTGCCCCGCCCCAAGGCCCGTCTGGACGTGGTCCAAGCCACGATTGTTCCGCCCGGCGCGTCCCAAGCCGCGCTCAAAATGATCACATTCAAAGTCGAGCCGGGTCAGGCCGTCGGGGTGATCGGCCCATCAGGCGCAGGCAAATCCTCTCTGGCCCGCGCGCTCACGGGCGCTTGGCGTCCCGCCGGGGGCAAGATCCGGCTTGATGGCGCAACCCTTGATCAATACGACCCAGCCGTCCTGGGCGATCTGATCGGCTATCTGCCCCAGCGCGTCACCCTGTTTGACGGGACAATTGCCGAAAATATCGCCCGCCTCTCGCCCAGCCCCGACGCGGCCGCCGTCGTCAAGGCCGCCCAGCGCGCAGACGCCCACGCCATGATCCTCGCCTTGCCCGAGGGCTATGATACCGTGGTCTGCGCCAGCGGCGGGCGGCTCTCGGGCGGTCAGATCCAGCGGATCGGGCTGGCCCGCGCCATGTATGGCGATCCCGTTCTTCTGGTGCTCGATGAGCCGAATTCCAACCTCGACCATGACGGCAGCCAAGCGCTCAACCGCGCCATCGCGGGGGTCCGCGCGGCCGGGAAATCAGTCTTGATCATGGCCCACCGGCCCGCCGCCATCGAACAATGCGACAGCCTTCTGATGCTCAACGAGGGCCGCGTTCTGGGCTTTGGCCCCAAAGACGAGATCTTGCGCCGCATGGTCCAGAACCACGCCGACATCACATGGCCCACCGGCCCATGGGCCAGCGGAGGCGCAGCATGAGCATGAGCCAGACCCAAGCGCCCGCCCGCCCAGACTGCACCGCCCGTGCGGACCCGCGCGGCGAGGCGCGCCGCGCCTGGCCGGCCACGCGGCCCCTGCTTGTCGGCTTCTTCGCTCTCTTTGTGCTGGTCACAGGCTTTGGCGGCTGGGCAGTCTTCAGCTCTCTCGCGGGCGCGATCGTTGCGCAGGGCCGCGTCGAAGTCGAGCAGAACCGCCAGATTGTTCAACATCTTGACGGCGGTGTGGTGGCCGACATTCTTGTCAAAGAAGGCGACAGCGTCACAGCCGGACAAACCCTGATCACGCTTGACAGCGCCTCGCTCGGCTCGCAGATCAGCATCCTACAAAGCCAGCTGTTTGAGCTGATGGCCCGTCGGGCGCGCCTTGAGGCCGAACGTGACACAGCGCCCGCCCTGCGCTTTGATCCGGAGCTTGCAGAGCGCGCCAGAACAACGCCCGACATCGCCGATCTGATCGAGGGCCAATCCCGCCTGTTTCACGCCCGCGCCGAAAGCCTCGCCCGCGCGCGTGACCAGCTCGCCAAACGCCGCGAGCAAATCCGCGACCAGATTCGCGGCATTCAGGCCCAGACAGATGCTCTGGGCCAGCAGATTGCGCTGATCCGTGAAGAGCTTGACGCTCAAAACAGCCTGCTGGCGCGGGGCCTTGCTCAGGCCTCGCGCGTGCTCTCTCTGCGCCGGGAGAACGCCCGCCTGCTCGGGCAGATCGGCGAGCTGCACGCCAGCAAAGCCCAAGCCGAAGGCCGCATAACCGAGCTTGATATCGAAAGCCTGAAACTCACAAGCACCCTGCGCGAAGAGGCGATCAGCGCCTTGCGCGATCTGCGCGTGCACGAGCTGGAGCTGCGCGAGCGGCGACAGCACCTCTCCGAGCAACGCACCCGCCTCGCCATTCAGGCCCCCGCCTCGGGTCTGGTCTATGGCCTCACGGTCACCACCCCCCGCGCCGTGATCCGCGCCGCCGAGCCGATCCTCTATATCGTCCCGCAAGACCGCCCGCTTGTGATCGCGGCGCATATCCCCGTTATTCACATCGACAAGGTCTATGCCGGCCAAAGCGTCCACCTGCGTTTTCCCGCCCTCGATCAACGGCGCACCCCCGAGTTGTCTGGCCGCGTCGTCACGCTCTCCGCCGACAGCTTCGTGGATGAGGCGCGCGGCACAGCCTATTACCGCGCCGAAATCGCGCTTCATCCGGGCGAGCTTGCCAAGCTCCCCGAGGGCGCCACGCTCGTGCCGGGTATGCCCGCCGAGGCCTTTCTCCTCACATCCGAGCAAAGCCCGATCGACTACCTCGTCAAACCGGTCTGGGATTATTTCGAGCAGGCCTTCCGCGAGCAATAAGGTCGCTTTTGCCGTATCGGCGCGGCGCATTTCCCGCTAGCCTCGCCCCGACTCGCCAATTTCAGGAGACCCGCGATGAGCAGCAAACTAGAACCCCGCCTCAATGAGATGGGCATCACCCTGCCCGCAGCCCCCGCCCCTGCGGCCAACTACGTGCCCTTCGTTGTGACAGGCAATACCGTCTATGTCTCCGGCCAGATTTCAAACGGCGAAACCGGCCTCATCCTCGGCAAACTCGGCGACACCATGACAACAGAAGACGGGGTGGCCGCCGCGCGCAGCTGCGCGCTCAGCCTTCTGGCGCAGCTCAAAGCCGCCTGCGACGGCGATCTTGACCGCCTCGTGCGGGTGGTCAAACTCGTGGGTTTTGTAAACTCCACAGCCGATTACACAGACCAGCCCAAAGTGATCAATGGCGCCTCTGATTTCATGGTCGAGGCCCTTGGCGAGATTGGCCGCCATGCACGCTCCGCCGTGTCTGCCGCCTCTCTTCCGCTCGGCGTCGCAGTGGAAATCGAAGGCATCTTCGAGATCCGATAATGCAACAGCCCGCTTTGCCACAAAGCTTCCTGCAGGCTCCGATCGCCCATCGGGGCCTGCACAATCTGCCCCAAGGCATACCGGAAAACAGCCTCGCCGCCTTTGACGCCGCCATCGCGCGCGGCTACGGAATCGAACTTGACCTGCAGCTCTCCCGTGACGGCGTCGCAATGGTGTTTCACGACTACGGCCTCGAGCGCCTGACCGGCGAAAAAGGCCCCATCGCCCAGCACAGCGCCGCCGCACTTGGCAAAATCACCCTCACAGGCGGCACCGAAGGCATTCCGACCCTCGCCGAGACGCTGGCCTATGTCGCAGGCCGCGCCCCGCTTCTGATCGAGCTCAAAGACCAAGACGGTGCCCTCGGCCCCAACATCGGCCCGCTCGAAGAGGCCACCGTCAAAGCCCTGACAGGCTACGCGGGCGATGTCGCTCTGATGTCGTTCAATCCCCATTCGGTCGCCGCTCTTGCGCGGCTCGCCCCCGATCATGCGCGCGGCCTCACAACCTGTGACTATCGCCCCGAAGACTGGCCGACCATTCCCAAGACCCGCCTCGCCGAGCTGCGCCCGATCCCTGATTTTATCCGCACAGGCGCAAGCTTTATCAGCCATCAGGCCAGCGATCTGACGCGCGCCCCCGTGACCGCGCTCAAGGCGCAAGGCGTTCCCATCCTGTGCTGGACCATCCGCTCGCGCGCGCAAGAAGACGCCGCGCGCCAAATCGCCGATAACGTCACGTTCGAAGGCTACGCGCCCGCTTGAAAGCCGGGCGGGCTGCACCAATATTGAGGCCAGGATGGACAGCGACGCGCAGATCGAAATCAGGCTCAATCCCGGCTTGCGCGATGTCCCGCAAGCCGATTGGGATGCCTGCGCCCATGCCCTCGGCCCGCGTCCGCGTGATCCCTTCACAACCCACCGCTTCCTGCTCGCGCTTGAAGACAGCGGCTCTGTCGGGCCGGGCACCGGCTGGCAGCCGCTCTATCTGACGGCGCATCAAAACGGCCAGATGATCGGCGCCGCGCCGCTCTATGGCAAAAGCCATTCGCAAGGCGAATATATATTTGATTTCAACTGGGCCGAGGCCTTTGCCCGCGCCGGCGGGCAGTATTCCCCCAAATTCCAGATCGCCGTGCCCTTCACGCCCGCCACAGGCCCGCGCTTTCTTCTCCGCGCGGGGGCCGAGGCCCGCGCCCTGCCCGCCCTTGTGCAAGGCGCACTCCAAGTCACCGCCGAACACGGCGTCAGCTCGCTGCACGTGACGTTTTGCACCGAAGAGGAGGCGCGCGCAGGCGAGGCCATGGGCCTTCTGCGCCGCACCACCCAGCAGTTTCACTGGGAAAACCGCGGCTTTCAGAGCTTTGACGGCTTCCTTGCCTCCCTCACCGCGCGCAAACGCAAAAACATCCGCCGCGAGCGCGCCGAGGCGCAGGCCTTTGGCGGCACCATCCGCCGCCTCACAGGCGATCAGATCAAGCCCGAACATTGGGATGCCTTCTGGCAGTTCTACCAGGACACAGGCGCGCGCAAATGGGGCACGCCCTATCTGACCCGGGCCTTCTTTGACATCGCGCACGAGACCCTGCGCAACGATATGATCCTGATCTTGGCCGAGCGCGACGGCACGCCCGTCGCAGGCGCGCTCAACTTTATCGGCGCACAGGCGCTTTTTGGCCGCTACTGGGGCTGCATCGAAAATCATCGCTGCCTGCATTTCGAGCTGTGCTACTATCAGGCGATCGAAGCCGCGATCGAGCTGGGGCTGCCACGTGTGGAGGCCGGCGCGCAAGGCGAACACAAGCTCGCGCGCGGCTATCTGCCCACCGCCTGCCATTCGCTGCACTGGCTCGCAGATGAAGGCTTTTCCCGCGCGGTCGCGCAATATCTCCTGTCCGAACGCCGCGCCATAGGCCAGGACATCGAAATCCTGACAGGCTACGGCCCGTTCAAATCCGACATAAGGGAGGAACAAGATTGATCGAAGGTCTCAGCGACACCGCCCGCGAACAACTCCTCGCGCCGCTCATCGAAAACGGCTGGGCACAGGAAACATCCCGCGATGCCATTACAAAAACATATGAATTCAAAGACTTCACGGAAGCCTTCGGCTGGATGACCCGAGCCGCGCTCTGGGCCGAAAAATGGAACCATCATCCGGAATGGAGCAATGTCTACAACCGCGTCACTGTCACCCTGACAACCCATGACGCCGGCGGCCTCAGCTCGCTTGACGCCAAGCTCGCCCGCAAACTGGACAGCTTGTAACCCCCCCGCCCAAGGCCTCAGCGCGCTGCGGTCTTCCACTCCACGGGCGTCAGATAAACCATGCCCGCGTCCGCGCTGACCATCACTTCGCCATCCTGAATATTGACTTGCAGCTTCATCGCCCGGCTTGCCAGTGCGGCCAGCGCGCGGGTGCTGTCTTCGGAGAGATTGCTCACCTGCAAATTGTCAAACCGCGTGGTGCTGGTCTTGAGCTTGTCCCACCACATCTCGGCCGTCCTGCCACCATAGGCATAAACAACCACCCGATCCGCCTTGCCACAAGACTGCCGCACCAGCTTCTCGCTCGGCAGCCCCAATGTCACCCAGAGTTCAAGCTCGTTGCTCAGGCTCTTTTGCCAGATGTCAGGCTCGTCGTCCGTTGAGATCCCCTTGGTCATTTCAAGCTGCTCATGCGCGTTCAAAGCAAAAGCAAGCAAGCGCACCATCAAGCGCTCGTCGGTCTCTGACGGGTGCTTTGCAACGGTCAGCTTGTGGCTCTCGTAATAGTGACGGTCCATGTCCGACACCGACAGATCAACTTTATATATCGTCGCGTTTTGTGCCATGCTCGCCCCTCAGCCCTTTGAATACCGCTGCCTAAAGCGTCTCGGGGCCATATAAAAGCAAATAAAAAGGCCCCCCAAAATATGGAGGGCCAAAGCGTCACGTCAAAACACCCATCAGCGCAGACCGCCAGAGCGCCCTGCCAAAGCGTCCCTCAGAGCGCGGCAACCATCGCCTCGCCGCCGGAGATATCGCAGGTTCCGGGGCTGTCTTCGGCATGGAGCACCTTCACCACCCCATCTTCGGCCATCAAAGCATAGCGCTTGGAGCGGCTCACAAAGCCCACGGGCGGCGCATCAAAATCCATCCCGATCGCCTTTGTAAAGGCACCGGATGAATCCGCCAGCAGGGTGATCCCCTCGCCGGTTGCGCCCGTGGCCTCGCCCCAGGCGTTCATAACCCAAGGGTCATTGACCGACAGACAGATGATCTCTTCCACACCCTTTGCCGCCAGCGCCGCCTTCTGGCGCAAAAAGCTCGGCATATGGGCCGAATGGCACGTCGGCGTATATGCCCCCGGCACCGCAAAAATCACAACCTTGCGGCCCTTCAGCTTCTCGCCAAGCTCCACAGGCACAGGTCCCTCCGCGCCAAGCGTCATCACAGCCACCTCTGGCAGCCTATCTCCAACTGAAATCGTCATTTTTGTCGCGTCTCCCTGTTTGCGTTTGCTACATCCAAGCATATAAGCGTCTTTACGCTCAGAACCAGCAGAAGGATCACTCTGATGTCTCATATTATCGTCGTTGGCGCAGGTCAGGCAGGCGCATCGCTTGTCGCCAAGCTGCGCAATGAAGGCTTTGAGGGACAGATCACTCTGATCGGCGAAGAAACAGCCCCCCCCTATCAGCGCCCGCCGCTCTCCAAAGCCTATCTTCTGGGCGAAATGGAGCTTGAGCGGCTCTACCTGCGCCCCGAGAGCTTTTATGCAGATCAAAATATAACCCTGCGCCTTGGCGCTTCGGTCAGCGCGATTGATCCCGCCGCCAAGACCCTCACAGTCGATGGCGAGGTGCTGGCCTATGACCAGCTCGCGCTGACAACAGGCTCAACCCCGCGCCGCCTGCCCGCCGCCATCGGTGGCGCACTCGACGGGGTCTATGTGGTGCGTGGCCTGCCAGATGTCGATGCCATGGAGCCGGAGTTCGCCGAGGGCCGCCGCGTGCTGATCATCGGCGGCGGCTACATCGGTCTTGAGGCCGCCGCCGTGGCCGCCAAAAAGGGCCTCAAAGTCACGCTTGTCGAAATGGCCGACCGCATCCTGCAACGGGTGGCCTCGCCCCAGACATCCGATTATTTCCGCGCCCTGCACAAGGCGCATGGCGTCACGATCCTTGAGGGCACGGGCCTCACCCGCCTCACAGGCGAGGGCCGCGTCACAGGGGCCGAACTCTCTGACGGAACCCGTCTTGAGATCGACTTCGCCCTCGTCGGTGTGGGCATCGCCCCCGCCACCGCGCTGGCCGAAGCCGCTGGCCTGACGCTCGACAACGGCATCAAGACCGACGCCCATGGGCGCAGCTCCGACCCCTCGATCTGGGCCGCAGGCGACTGTGCCTCTTTCCCCTATCGCGGCGCGCGCATCCGCCTTGAAAGCGTGCCCAACGCGATTGATCAGGCCGAAATCGTCGCGCAAAATATGCTCGGCAAAGGCATCGACTATATGGCCAAGCCGTGGTTCTGGTCCGATCAATACGATGTCAAACTCCAGATCGCGGGCCTCAACACCGGCTATGACAGCGTGATCACCCGCACGGGCGACAAAGCGGGGGCCGTCTCCTTCTGGTATTACCAAGGCAAAACCCTGCTCGCGGTCGACGCGGCGAACGATCCGCGCGCCTATATGATCGGCAAACGCCTGATCGGGGCGGGCAAATCGCCCGCCCCGGAGGCGGTCGCCGACCCCGCCACCGAGCTCAAATCGCTGATGACCGCGTGAGAATTATCGCAGGACACCATCGCGGCCTTGTCTTGGCCGAGGTCGGACAGGGCGACGCCGCCGCCCATTTGCGGCCCACCTCCGATCGCGTCCGCGAGAGCCTCTTCAATATCCTCGCCCATCACGGCCAGCCCTCGGGCGCGCGGGTGCTCGATCTCTTCGCCGGCACAGGCGCGCTTGGTCTGGAAGCGCTCAGCCGTGGTGCGGCCCATGTGAGCTATGTCGAAAATGGCCGCGCCGGCCAAAAGCTGATCCTTGAAAATCTCGCCAAAGCCCGCCGCACCCAAGACGCAACCTTGCTCAAATGCGACGCCACAAGCCTGCCGCCTGCCCGCTCCCCCTGTGATCTCGTGTTTCTTGATCCGCCCTATGGCAAGGCGCTCGGCGAGCAGGCCCTCGCCTCTGCCCGCGCGCAAGGCTGGCTGGCGCCCAATGCGCTCATCGTCTGGGAAGAAAGCGCGCCGATGTATGCGCCCCAAGGCTTCACGCTACAGGATCAGCGCAAATACGGCAGCACCGTCATCACGCTTTTGCGCGCAACCGCTCAGCCGTAGGTCGGATGAAACCTGCCCGCCGGCGACAGCGTAAAAATTTCATAGCCCGTCGCCGTGACGCCAATCGAATGCTCAAATTGCGCACTCAGGCTTTTGTCCCGCGTCACAGCCGTCCAGTCGTCTGCAAGAATTTTGGTTTCAGGCCGCCCGAGATTCACCATTGGCTCGATGGTAAAGAACATCCCCTCCTCCAAAACAGGCCCCGTGCCCTCACGCCCGTAATGCAATACATTCGGCGGCGCATGAAACACCGCGCCAAGCCCGTGCCCGCAAAAGTCGCGCACAACAGACATCCGCTGCGCCTCCACAAAGCTCTGGATCGCAAAGCCGATATCGCCAAAGGTATTGCCCGGCTTCACCGCCTCGATCCCCCTGAAAAGCGCCTCATGGGTCACTTCAATGAGCCGCTCGGCCTTGCGCGCCAGCTTGCCGGCGACAAACATACGGCTCGTATCTCCAAACCAGCCGTCCACAATCACCGTGACATCAATGTTGAGAATATCGCCGTCCTTGAGCTTCTTGTCAGACGGAATGCCGTGACAGACCACATGGTTGATCGAAATACAGCTCGCGTGCTCATAGCCCTTATAGCCGATGGTGGCCGAGGTCGCCCCCGCCGCATTGACCATCTCTTCAACAATACGGTCAATCTCGGCTGTGCTCTGCCCGACAAAAACGTGCTCGCCAATGCGATCAAGGATCTCTGCCGCAAGGCGCCCCGCCGCGCGCATCCCTGAAAAATCGGCCTCACTGTGAATGCGTATGCCGTCTCTCGTCACTGGTCCGTTATGTTTCTCACCCACGGCGCTGGCCTCATCTGTATCTGGTCACTTTCGCCTTACATAAATCGGATCAAGCCCAAGGGCCACCCCAAGCCTCGCAGGGGCGCTGGCCCCTGTCTCACAGCAGCAGATTTCTCACAGCTGCAAAGCCAAAGGCCCCTTGAGCGCAATCCCCTGCGGATCAATCCTGCAATCATAGGCCAGGGCCTCAACCCCCGCCGCCATGGCCGCGCGCAGCCCCGCCGCATAGGCCGGGTCAATATCTTTGGCCACGGTTACAGCTTGCGCATCGGTGCGCTGCACCAGAAAAAACAGCACCGCCCTGTGCCCTTGGGCCACCATGGCGGCAAGCTCCTGCAAATGCTTCAGCCCCCGCGCCGTAACCGAATCGGGAAATTCGGCCAGCCCGGCCTGCCGCATCAGCGTGACCGATTTCACCTCAAGATAAATGTCGCGCGCCCCGCCTTGCAGCAGAAAATCCACACGGCTTTTCTCGCCATATTTCACTTCCGGGCGCAGCTGCACATAGTCCAGCCCGCCAATCTCGCCCGTCTCAAGCGCCGCCTTCACCACGCGGTTCGCCACAGAGGTGTCCACGCCGCTAAACTGCCCCGCCCCGTGCTCCACGAGCCGCCAGCCGTATTTGAGCTTCTTCTTGGGGTCGTCATTCGGCTCAACCCAAATCCGCATCCCCGCCTCGGCCAGCCCCATCATGGAGCCGGGGTTGGCACAATGCGCCACCGCCTCGCGCCCGTCCGCAAGCCGGATATCGGCGAGAAAGCGTTTGTAGCGGCGCAAGAGTGTCGCAGGCTCAAGTGGGGTTTGAAAGCGCATGGCTTACGGCCTATACCCAAGCCAAGCCAGCTTCAAGGAACACCGCATGAAGAACCCAACAGCCGCACTGCTCGTCATCGGCGACGAGATCCTCTCAGGCCGCACCCGCGACGCCAATATGCACCACCTCGCAGGCGAGCTGACCAAAGCAGGGATCACCCTCTCGGAGGTGCGCGTGGTGTCCGACGATGCCCCCGCCATCGTCGCCGCCGTGCGCGCACTTTCAGACTGCTATGACACCGTCTTCACATCGGGCGGCATCGGCCCGACCCATGACGACATCACCGCCGATTGTATCGCCGAGGCCTTCGGGGCGCATATTGATGTGCGCGATGATGCGCGCGCGCTTCTGGCGGCCTTTTACGCCGAGACAGGCCGGGAGTTCAACGCCGCGCGGATGCGCATGGCCCGTATCCCTGACGGCGCCACGCTGATTGACAACCCGGTCTCCGTCGCGCCGGGCTTCACCCTCGGCAATGTCCATGTGATGGCCGGTGTGCCCTCGGTCTTTCAGGCCATGCTGGCCACTGTCCTGCCCGGCCTCACAGGCGGCGCGCCGCTTCTGAGCCAGACCCTGCGCATCAACCGCGGCGAAGGCGATATCGCCGGCCCCTTGGCCGAGCTGGCCGCGCGCTACCCCGCTGTGTCTATCGGCTCCTACCCGTTTCAGGACAATGGCGTCTACGGCGCCAATATCGTCATGCGCAGCGCCGATGGCCCGCTGCTTGACAAAGCCATGTGCGAACTGGCGGAGATTTTTCCCGCATGACCCTGCCCGACATCCACAAGCTCTATGATGTGGTCGATGGCACATGGCCCGCCGCCGATTATACGCAGACAGGCCCGTGGCTCTTTCGCCGTGGCGCAGGCGGTGGGCAGCGCGTCAGCGCCACAACCGCCTGTGGCCCTGTCACTGGCGAGGATATCGCCACAGCCGAAGCGCAGATGACGGCGATGGGCCAACCCAAGCTCTTTATGGTCCGCGAGGGCGAAGAAACGCTGGATGCGCTCCTTGAGGCGGCGGGCTATGACCTCCACGATCCGGTCACAGCCTATGTTGCGCCGGTCGCGCTCTTTGAAGGCAAGCGCCCGCCCCCGGTCTGTGCGCTGCTGGCCTGGGAGCCTCTGGCCATCATGCTCGACATCTGGGCCAAAGGCGGCATCACCGGAGGCCGCATTGATGTGATGCACCGCGCTCCCGGCCCCAAAACAGGCCTCATCGGACGGCTCAACGACCACCCCGCCGCCGCCGCCTTTTGTGCCATTCATGACGGTGTCGCCATGGTGCACGCGCTGGAAGTCTTGCCCCACCAACGCCAGCAAAGCATGGGCAAATATGCCATGTATGAGCTGGCGCACTGGGCCGCACGCAACGGCGCAAGCCATATCGCACTGGTGGTCACACAGGCCAATCAGGCGGGCAATGCGCTCTACACTTCCCTCGGCATGACATCTGTGGGACAGTATCACTACCGCTTGAAAAAAGAGGGCCGACATGAGCCATAAACAACCGACTGCGCTGGATCTTCCCATGCTTGATCCGCTCCCCGACGAGACGCAGAAATACTTTGATATCTGTCAGGACAAGCTCGGCCTCGTGCCAAATGTGCTAAAAGCCTATGCCTTTGACATCGACAAGCTCAACGCCTTCACCGCGCTCTACAATGACCTGATGCTCGCCCAAAGCGGCCTGAGCAAGCTCGAACGCGAGATGATCGCTGTGGCGGTCTCCTCGATCAACAAATGCTTTTACTGCCTCACAGCCCACGGACAGGCCGTGCGCCGGCTCTCGGGCGATCCTATGCTGGGCGAAATGATGGTGATGAACTGGCGCGCCGCCGATCTGGACGCGCGCCAAACCGCCATGCTCGCCTTTGCCGAGAAAATCACCGTCGCCAGCCACACCATTGTCGAGGCCGACCGCGCGGCGCTGCGCACTGCGGGCTTTTCTGACCGCGACATCTGGGACATTGCCAATGTCGCAGGCTTTTACAACATGACCAACCGCGTGGCCTCCGCCACAGATATGCGCCCAAATGATGAGTATCACGCGCAATCGCGCTAATGTTTTCTGCGCCACACTGGCGCTTCTCTGCCTGACGGCGGCACCGCTTTTCGCCCAAGCGCTGGCGCTGCCGGCCAACGCGCGGCTGACGCGGGAAGTGGTGAAAAGCACCGCCAGCTATTCGGCGCCGGTCGCGCCCTATGCGGCGGGGCTTCTGCCGGTGTTCGAAGTGCAGGGCCGCATCACAAAACAAGCCTACCGCATCCCGCAACAAGGCGTCACCCCGCAACAGATCCTCACCCCCATCGAGGAAAGTCTGGCGGCGGCGGGCTTTGAGCCGCTGTTCAAATGTCAGGACAGGTTTTGTGGCGGCTTTGACTTTCGCTTCTCGACCGATGTCTTGCCTGCGCCCGATATGTTCGTCGATCTGTTTGACTATATCTTCCTCACCGCGCGGCGGATGCCGGACGGCGGCACAGCCTCCGACTATATCACCCTGCTTGTGAGCCGCGACAGCACAGCCGGCTATGTCCAGATCATCCAGATCACCCCCGAGGGCGCACGCCCTTTGCCCACCGAACGCGGCGAGGCCCTTGTCGTTGACGCCGTCACCTCCTCGGGCCGGCCCGAAGCCCTGCTCGGGCCACAGCTTGAAACCCAGGGCCACGCCATTCTGTCCGATCTTGCGTTTGAAACCGGCGCAGCCGAGCTTGGCGCAGGCCCCTTTGCCAGCCTTGAGGCCCTCGCCAGCTACCTGCGCGCCAATCCGGCCCGCAGGGTCGCGCTGGTCGGCCATACCGATACTGTTGGCGCGCTGAGCGGCAATATCGCGCTCTCCAAACGCCGCGCCACATCGGTCATGCAGCGCCTCGCCACGGTCTATGCGATTCCGGCGGCGCAGATGGAAGCCGAAGGCATGGGATATCTGTCGCCCGTCCTCAGCAACCTCACGCCGGAGGGGCGCGAGGCCAACAGGCGCGTCGAGGTGGTGCTTTTGAGCACCGATTGAGAGGCCGCGCCGCTCGCGCAAGCGGCAGGCAAGATCGAATTTGCTTCGCAAATCCGACCGATGAGGGGCTCTGCCCCTCACCCCGGGATATTTTGAGAAAGAAAAAGAGCCAGAGGTAGCTCGGCAAAAGCGGGCCTCGGGGTTGGACAAATCCTCTCTGTCAGGCTGCGGCAAGACTTGACGGCCCAGAAGAGAGCAGGCATTTGGCAGTCATGCTGATCCTCAAGATACTCCGCGCCGCCGAATGGGCGGCCCTGCGCGCCAACGGCGAAAGCCCGGGCGCGCCGATTGATATAGCCGACGGCTATGTGCATTTCTCAACGCCGGCGCAGGCCCAAGAGACCGCCGCCAAGCATTTTGCGGGCGAGGACGGCCTTGTGCTGCTGGCTGCAGACACCGAAGCTCTGGATCAGGACCTTGAATGGGAAGTCTCGCGCGGCGATGATCTGTTTCCCCATCTCTATCGCCCCCTGAAGCTTTCGGATGTGGTGGCGCAGTGGCCGCTGCCGCTTGTGGAGGGCGTTCATGTCTTCCCGCAAGAGGCGCTGGCCGATGACTAAGCTCGAAGCGCTCGCCCTCAAAGCCCTGCACGCTTTTGATCCGGAGCGTGCCCATGGTCTCGCCCTCGCGGCGCTCAGGCTGGGCCTCGTGCCGCTTTCCGGCCCTGTCACATCGCCGCGTCTGGCAACCGAGGTTGCGGGCCTCGCCCTGCCCAATCCTGTCGGCCTCGCCGCGGGCTTTGACAAAAACGCCGAGGCGCTTGCCCCGCTCGCGCGCGCGGGCTTCGGCTTTGTCGAGGTTGGCGCCGTGACGCCGCGCGCCCAAGCCGGCAACCCCAAGCCGCGCCTCTTCCGCCTGCCCGAGGACGGCGCCGTGATCAACCGCTTTGGCTTTAACAACAAGGGCATGGCAGCCGCCTCTGCACGTCTGGCGCGCCGCCCGCAGGGGGCCGTGATTGGCCTCAACCTCGGGGCCAACAAAGACAGCGAGAACCGCGCCGAAGACTTTGCCCGGGTGCTGAGCTACTGCGGCGCGCATCTTGATTTTGCCACGGTCAATGTCTCCTCTCCCAACACCGAAAAACTGCGCGATCTGCAGGGGGCCGAGGCGCTGTCTGCCCTGCTCGCAGGGGTGATGGAGGCCAACAGCTGGCTCAAGACGCCTTTGCCGATCTTTCTCAAGATTGCGCCGGACCTGAGCGACACAGAGATCAGTGAAATCGCCGATGTCGCCCGCGCGCAGGGCCTCAGCGCCATCATCGCAACCAACACCACCCTGTCGCGGGACGGCCTCCAAAGCGCCGCCGGGCGCGAGGCTGGCGGCCTCTCCGGCGCGCCGCTCTTTGAGCGCTCCACGCGGGTGCTGGCCAAGCTCTCCAAAGCCACCGAAGGCCGGTTGCCGCTGATCGGCGTTGGCGGCATCGCCACAGCCGAGCAGGCCTATGCCAAAATCCGCGCCGGCGCCTGCGCTGTGCAGCTCTATTCCGCGCTCATTTATCACGGCCTCAGCCTCGCCGGAGAGATCGCCCATGGCCTTGAGGCGCTGCTTGAGAAAGACGGGTTTGCCACGGTTGCAGAGGCCGTCGGAACAGGGCGCGACGCATGGCTCTGATCATCTGGCACAACCCGCGCTGCTCCAAGTCGCGCCAGACACTGGCGCTGATCGAGGCCCATGCGCCGCAAATCCGCCTATACCTCACAGACGCCCCGAGCGAGGCCGAGCTGCGCGCCGCCGCCGCCGCGCTTGGCCTTGGGCCGCTCCAGATGATGCGCACAGGCGAGCCCGAATTCAAAGCCGAGGGCCTGAGCCAAGACAGCTCTGATGCGGAGCTTTTTGCCGCCATGGCCCGTGTGCCCAAGCTCATTGAGCGGCCCATTGTGTTTGCAGGCGATAAAGCCGTGATAGGCCGCCCGCCCGAGGCTGTGCTCAGCCTGCTTTAGCGGCCCGCTCAAGAGCCGGGTAGCGCAAGGCAAGGCTCCCCGCGCGGGCGACAAACGAGATATGCAACGCCAGCCAAAGCCCGTGGTTGTCCATCCGCGGCATCAAGGCCCAGGCCGCAAGCACATAGACCGCAAAGGCCACAGCCATCATATTGCGCATATCCGCCGTGCGCGTCGCACCGATGAATATCCCGTCAAACTGCGTCAGCCCCACGATCATCACAGGCGCAGCCACGAGCCACGGCAGATAGCTGCGCGCCTCCGCCTGCACCTCGGGCGCCTTGGTCATCACATCAATCATCGCCGGGCCAACCAGCCAGAAGCCAAGCGCCAGAAGCCCCCCCAGCGCCAGCGCCCAATAGCTCGTCAGCACCGCCGCGCGCCGCACCCGCGCCACCGCCGCCGCGCCAAAGGCCTGCCCCACCAGCGCCTCGGCCGCAAAGGCAAAGCCGTCCAGCGCATAGCCCGTGATGTGCAAAAACTGCAACAAGACCTGATTGGCCGCCAGCGTCACATCGCCAAAGCGCCCGCCCAGCAGCAGAAACGACACGAAAATGCCCTGAAGCAAGAGCGAGCGGACCAGAATATCGCTGTTCACAACAGCCATCCGCCTCAGCTTGATCCGGTCAAACACCCGCGCCCAGTCGCGCCAAGCGGTGTGGCGAAAGGCCTGCCGGCACATCCACAGCCCAAGCATCAGCCCGGACCACTCGGCAATAAACGTGGCCCAGGCCACCCCCGCAACACCCCAGCCCAAGGCAAGCACAAACACAAGGTCCAGCCCCACATTGACCCCGTTCATCAAAAGCTGGATCCAGAGCACCTCCCGCGTGCGCTCCTGCGCAATCAGCCAGCCGGTGATGCCATACATGGCAATCGCCGCAGGGGCCGAGAAGATCCGGATCTGCATATAGGTTGCCGCCAGCCCCTCCACCTCAGCGCTCGCAGGCGACAGGCGGAACGCCCCCCAGAAAAGGAGCGGCTGGATCAGGATAAAGAAAACACCCCCCGCAAAGCCGATCATCAGGGCGCGGGTCAGCAGCGCGGCCACCTCGCCCGCCTCGCCACGGCCCGCCGCCTGGCTGGTCAGGCCGGTTGTGCCCATGCGCAAAAAGCCGAAGACCCAGTATATCGCCGAAAGAATCACAGCGCCCACACCCACCGCCGCAATCGGCGCAGCATCCGGGATCTGGCCCACAACAGCCGTGTCCACCGCCCCCAGAATGGGGATCGTCACATTGGCCAGTAAAATCGGAATGGCGATCTTGAGCACCCTGCGATGGGTGATCTGTGCGTCGCCGCCCGCCTCACCCATCGCGCCGCTGCGGCATCAGGAAATGCCCGGTGCCCTGCGCAAAGATACGGTTGCGATTGTCCTGCCAGGCCTCGACATGAACACTGGCATAGCGCCGCCCCGACCGGTTCACCTTGGCGCGCGCATAGGCGTCGCGCGGCAGGCCCGTGCGCAGATAATCAATGGTAAAGTCGATGGTTTTGGGCAGCCGCGGCAAATGCCCTTTGACAACCTCCTCGGCGTCCATCTCGCCGCGCTCGATCTCTTCCCAAAGATGCGCCCAGCCCAGCCCGATGACGGCCGCCACTTCCATAAACCCCGAAATCGCCCCGCCATGCAGCGCCGGCAACATAGGGTTGCCAATCAGCTTGTCATCATAGGGCAATATCGCGGTCAGCTCGTCGCCCCTGCGGTCAAATTCGATCCCCATAAAGGTGATATAAGGCACGCCATGCACCAAAGCGCTCAGGGCCGCATCACGGCGCTGTTTGATCACCTGCACAGGCTCGGGGCGTTTGTAGGCCATGCTCAGCGCTCCACCGTAAAGGCCCCCGTGGCCGTGGCCACCGGGTTGTCTTTGTCGTCGTCGCTCGCCGTGGCCCGCACAAAGGCCACCGAGCGGGTGATGTGATAGCAATGCGCCTCCGTGGCGATGGTCTGCCCCGGCGTGGCCCGGCGCATATAGTCGATGCGCAAATCAATCGTCGCCGTGCCCGCCGGGCTGCTCGGATGGCTCATCGCCGCCGCCCCGCAGCAGGTATCCATCAGCGCCGAAACCGCCCCGCCATGAATCACCCCTGTCTCGGGATCGCCCACAAGCGCGGGCGCATAGGGCATTTCGATCCGCGCATAGCCCTCTCCGATATCGGTCAGCTCCATGCCCAGCGCGCGGCTGTGCGGGATCGCAGAGATAAACTGCTTGGCGATTTTGGCTTTGTCCATGTGGCACTTGCTCCATCGGGCCGTTGGCCTCGTTTTGCGGCATACTTCCAGAGCAATGCCCCCTGTGCAAGCCGTATCGCGCCGCCCCCTCTTGCACCTTTCCCTGACGGCCAGACCGCGCGCACGCGCTCTGCGCCCCTCCCGAGATTGTCTCACTTGTGTCTTTTGCCCGACCGCCCTAGGGTCCGCGGCAAGGAGACACGGCATGACGGACACACGGCTCAACTTCAAAGATATGTGCGCCAAATTTGATGTAACCCCGCGCACCTTGCGCTATTATGAATATATCGAATTGCTCCAGCCCGAGCGCGATGGCCGGGCGCGGTTTTACTCCGCCCGCGAGATCGCACGCATGACGCTGATCATGCGGGGCCGCCGCTGGGGTTTTCCGCTCGAAGACATCCGCCAGTTCCTGCTTGTCTACGAGGAGCACGGCACCAAAGCCCAGCTCCAACACTGGATCGATATGGCCGATGGCAAGCTTGTCGAGCTTGAGCAGCAACGCCGCGATCTAGAAACAGCCATAGAAGAGCTGACAGAAAACCGCCGCGAAACGCTGGAATCGCTCGACACCAAAAAGTGACGTAACGTATTCCTTACGTCAACGTAAAGTTCCCCTTGAATGCGTCGCACCCGCTTTGCATCTAAACATCATGCGTTCCCAAACGAGATGTTTTTATGGCTGACACAGACCGACTGATGACAATCCGAGAAATGTGCGACACCTACGGGGTGACTCCGCGCACCCTGCGCTTTTATGAGGCAAAAGAGCTTCTTGCGCCGCACCGGGAGGGCCAGAAACGGCTTTTCACCCGACGCGACCGCGCCCGCCTCACCCTGATTTTGCGCGGCAAACGCTTTGGCTTTTCCCTCGAAGAGATCCGCCAGTTGCTCGAGCTTTATAACATGGGCGACCAGCAACAGACCCAGCTCGCCCGCACCTTTGCCATCGCTCAGGAGCGCCTTGCCGATATGGAGCGCCAGCGCGACGAGCTGAACGCCGCCATCGCAGATCTGGCCGAACAGATCGGCGAAGTCGCAAAGACCCTCGCCGATATGGCCGAAGGCAAAAACGCCGCCGAATAAGCCCCGACAGACCCAATTTCAGACGTCACGGAGACAGCAGATGCCCAGTTACACCGCCCCCGTTAAAGACCTTCAGTTCGTTTTGCACGAGGTTCTCAAAGCCAGCACCAGCGATATCACCGGATATAGCGAGCTTGAGCCGGAGTTCACAGCCGCTGTTCTGGAAGAGGCCGGCAAACTCTGCTCTGACGTTCTCGCGCCGCTGAATGCCGTGGGCGACAAAGAGGGCTGCGCGCTTGAAAACGGCGTGGTGCGCGTCCCCACGGGCTTCAAAGACGCCTTTGATCAGGTCCGCGCCGGCGGCTGGACCGGGCTTGATATGCCCGAAGACTACGGCGGCCAGAATATGCCCTATCTGCTCGGCACAGCGGTCGGCGAGCTGTTCTCCGGCGCCAATCAGGCTTTCACAATGTATCAGGGCCTGACCCACGGCGCCGCTTCGGCCATCCTCGCCCATGGCACAGAGGCGCAGAAAAATACCTATCTGCCCAAAATGGTGAGCTGTGAATGGACCGGCACCATGAACCTGACCGAGCCACACTGTGGCACCGATCTGGGCCTCATGCGCACCAAAGCCGAGCCTCAGGCCGATGGCAGCTTCAAGCTCACAGGGCAGAAAATCTTTATTTCCTCGGGCGAACACGAGATGGCCGACAATATCATCCATCTCGTTCTCGCCAAAATCCCCGGTGGCCCGGACGGGATCAAAGGGGTGTCGCTCTTCATCGTGCCAAAGTTCATCGTCAACGAAGATGGCACCCCCGGCGCGCGCAACGGCGTCAGCTGTGGCGCTCTGGAAGAGAAAATGGGCATTCACGGCAACGCGACCTGCGTGATGAATTATGACGCGGCCACGGGCTATCTGCTCGGCACCGAGCACAAAGGGATGCGCGCTATGTTCACCATGATGAACGAAGCCCGCATCGGTGTCGGGATGCAGGGTCTGGCCCAGGCCGAAGCCGCCTATCAGAACGCGGTGATCTACGCCAAAGACCGCCTCCAGGGCCGCGATGTCACCGGCGTGAAAAACCCCGACGGCCCCGCCGACCCGCTGATTGTGCACCCCGATGTGCGCCGGATGCTGATGGATCAGAAAAGCTTCATCGAGGGCGCGCGCGCCTTTATCCTCTGGGGGTCCTCGCTGATTGATGCCGCCCACCGCGAAGGCGACAAAGACGCCGACGGGCTGATCTCTCTCATGACCCCTGTGGTCAAAGGCTTCCTCACAGATGTCGGCTATGACATGACCGTGCAGGCCCAGCAAATTTACGGTGGCCACGGCTATATCGAAGAATGGGGAATGTCCCAGTTCACCCGCGATGCGCGCATTGCCATGATCTATGAAGGCGCCAACGGCGTTCAGGCGCTCGATCTGGTGGGGCGCAAGCTCGCACAGGACGGCGGCAAACACGTCATGGCCTTCTTTGAGATGGTCAAGAGCTTCTGCGCCGAGCAAAAGGATGTCGCCGGCATGGAGCCGTTCGTCGCGCCGCTCAAAACAGCCTCCAAGGACCTTCAGGCCGCAGGGATGTTCTTTATGCAAAACGGCATGAAAAACCCCAACGCCGCGCTCGCCGGCTCGACCGACTTCATGCATATGATGGGCCATGTCTGCTTGGGCCTGATGTGGGCGCGCATGGCCCGCGCCAGCCTTGATGCCCTCGCGTCATCCCCCGCTGACGCAGCGTTCTACGAGACGAAGCTCGCCACAGGCCGTTACTATATGGCACGCCGCTTGCCTGCGACGGCGCTGCATCTGACCCGGATCCAAAGCGGAGCAGACAGCGTCATGGCCCTGGGCGAAGACCAGTTCTGACGTTTCAAAAAGGAGCCTTGCCCAATGCCAAAACGCTTCCGCCTGACCCGCCGCTTTCCCGCCGCCATGACGGAAGACGGCTATCGCAGGCTCAAGCGGTTCGCCTCCGACGCGGGGCTGGACGAGGGCGAGGCGCTGAGTTTTCTGTTTGAAAACTTTGAAAGCGTGATGAACCACGAAAACCTGACAGCGCGCCTGCGGCTCTTCAATTCGGAGCTGGACGCGCGCAAAAGATAAATTCTTCTGGGGAGGAGACAGACTATGGCTTCCGCGTGGATGACCGAAGAACATCAAATGATCGCCGATATGACGCGCAAATTCATCACCGAGGAATGGATGCCGCGCTATGACACATGGCGCAAACAGGGCGAAATGGACCGCTCCACATGGAACGAAGCCGGCGCGCTCGGCCTCCTTTGCCCCTCGATCCCCGAAGAATACGGCGGCGCTGGCGGCGACTTCGGCCATGAAGCCGCAATCCTGATCGAAGCCTCCCGCGCCAATCTCGCAAGCTGGGGCAATGGCATTCACTCGGGCATCGTCGCCCATTACATCCTCGCCTATGGCTCTGAAGAGCAGAAAAAGCGCTGGCTCCCCAAAATGGTCTCCGGCGAAATGGTCGGCGCGCTGGCCATGACAGAGCCGTCAGGCGGCTCCGATGTGCAGCGCCTCAAAACCCGCGCCATCAAGGACGGCAACGCCTACCGCCTCACCGGCTCGAAAACCTTTATCACCAACGGCCAACACGCCGATCTGATCATCGTGGCGGCCAAAACCGACCCCAAGGAAGGCTCCAAAGGCACCTCGCTGATCGTGGTGGAGACAGAAAACGCCGAGGGCTTCTCGCGGGGCCGCAACCTCGAGAAAATCGGCTGCCACGCCGCCGATACCTCCGAGCTGTTCTTTGACAATGTCGAAATCCCGCCCGAAAACCTGCTCGGCGGTCAGGAAGGTCAGGGCTTTTACCAGATGATGAACCAGCTCCCCCAGGAGCGACTGATCATCGGCTGCGGCGCAGTCGGCGCCATGCAAGGCGCCCTCGAGCGCACGATCGACTATTGCCGCGAGCGCGAGGCCTTCGGCGGTCCGATCATGCAGTTCCAGAACACCCGCTTCAAACTCGCCGAATGCAAAACCAAACTCACAGTCGCCCGCGCCTTCCTCGATGATTGCATGAGCGAGCACCTGCGCGGCGCGCTGAGCGTCGAAAAAGCCGCCATGGCCAAATACTGGCTCACCGACACCCAGGGCGAAGTGCTTGACGAATGCGTCCAGCTCCACGGCGGCTATGGCTATATGCAAGAATACGCCGTCGCCGAAATGTGGGCCGATGCCCGCGTCCAGCGGATCTACGGGGGCACCAATGAAATCATGAAAGAGCTGATCTCCAGAAACCTCTGACTGTCTTGACCGACCCTCTTTTCTGACTGTCTTTTTTATTGCCCAAAATATCCTGCGGGGGTCTGGGGGTGCAAAACCCCCAGCCCCGCCAGCCCAAAAGGACCAAGCCATGACGATCAAACTCCACTGCTTCGGCGAAAGCGGCAACGCCTACAAAGCCGCGCTCGCGCTTGAACTGTCCGGCCTTGACTGGGAGCCGGTCTATGTCGATTTCTTCGGCGGGGCCGCGCGCACGCCCGAGTGGCGCGCCAAAAACGTGATGGGCGAAGCCCCGGTGATGGAAGACGGCGACATCCGCCTCACGCAATCCGGCGTGATCCAGCAATACATCACGGACAAATCCGGCAAGTTCGGCGGTGCTGCGGAGGACAAATACGAGGTCCTGCGCTGGGTGCTCTGGGACAATCACAAAATGTCCTCCCAAGCCGGCGTCACCCGCTTTCTGATGAACTTTCTGCCCGAAGACAAACGCCCCCAAGAGGTCATCGGCTTTCTTCAAGGTCGCCTCAAAGGCGCCTATGCCACACTGGATGCCCACCTTGAGGGCCGCGACTATATCGTCGGGCCGGGCCTCACAAACGCCGATCTCTCAAACTGCGGCTACCTGTTTTATCCCGAACCCTTCGGGTTCACCCGCGCCGACTGGCCCAATATCGACCGCTGGCTCGCCAATATCGAAAACACCGCAGGGTTCAAATACCCCTATGATCTCATGCCCGGCAGCCCCGCTGACCGCGCCTAAATTCTTGCGAACGACAGGAGTCTCATCATGACCGAAGCCTATATCTATGACGCCGTGCGCACGCCCCGCGGCAAGGGCCGCAAAGACGGCAGCCTGCACGAAGTCTCCGCCGCGCGGCTCTCTGCTGTGGCGCTCAACGCCCTCAAAGAGCGCAACGGCCTTGACGGCCACGCCGTTGAAGATGTGATCTGGGGCAATGTCACCCAAGTCGCCGAGCAGGGTGCCTGTCTGGCGCGCACCGCCGTTCTGGCTTCCGATCTGGATGAAAGCATCCCCGGCCTCTCGATCAACCGCTTCTGCGCCTCGGGCCTTGAGGCGGTCAATCTCGCGGCCAATCAGGTGCGCGGCGGCGCAGGCAACGGCTATATCGCCGGCGGCGTCGAATGTATGAGCCGCGTGCCCATGGGCAGTGACGGTGGCGCGATCGCGATTGATCCAGCCATCGCGATTGACAATTACTTCGTGCCACAAGGCATCTCTGCTGACATCATCGCAACCAAATATGGCTTCACCCGCGACATGGCCGACGCCATGGCCGTGGAGAGCCAGAAGCGCGCCAAAGCGGCGTGGGATGCGGGCCACTTCTCCCGCTCCGTCGTGCCTGTTTACGATGTCAACGGCCTGCCCATTCTGGCCTATGACGAGTTCATGCGCCCCGAAACCGATATGCAAAGCCTCGGCGCTCTGACCCCCTCGTTCAAGCAAATGGGCGAGGTCATGCCCGGCTTTGACAAGATCGCGATCCTGAAATACCCCGAGCTTGAGCGCATCCATCACATTCACCACGCCGGCAACAGCTCGGGCATCGTCGATGGCGCAGCCGCTGTGCTCATCGGCAACAAAGAGCTGGGCGAGGCGCTCGGCCTCAAGCCGCGCGCGCGCATCCGCGCCACCGCCAAAATCGGCACAGACCCGACCATCATGCTCACAGGCCCCGTGCCGGTGACAGAGAAAATCCTGCGCGAAAGCGGCATGGGCATCGGCGACATCGATCTCTTTGAAGTCAACGAAGCCTTCGCCTCGGTGGTGATGCGCTTTGAGCAGGCTTTTGATGTCGATCACGCCCGCGTCAACGTCAACGGCGGCTCGATTGCCATGGGCCACCCTTTGGGCGCGACCGGGGCGATGATCCTCTCGGCCCTGCTGGATGAGCTGGAGCGCAGCGACAAGGAGACCGGCCTCGCCACGCTCTGCATCGGCTCCGGCATGGGCGCCGCAACCATCATCGAGCGGGTCTGAGGGCGGCGGATGCTCAGCCCGAAAGACATATACCAAGCGCAACTTGACGAACTCGGACAGGCGTATTGGGACATGGATTTTTCCAAAGTGCTGGATATGATCCATTTCCCGAGCTTCGTGGAAACCGACGATCTGACGTTGCACTTGCCAGATCGGGAGTCCTATTTGGCGTCCCTCATAAGCCAGCGCGACAACCTTACCATGCGCGGGGCCACAGCCTATCACCGGATTTGCCGTGACGCTGTTGTGGCACATGATGATCCGCACCGCATCGAAGGCATTCACGAGGTCTATGCGCTGCAAGGCGCGACCCTTGTGATGGATCCCTACCTGACCCAAATGTCGCTGGTTTACAAAAACGGAGCATGGCTCTGCACCGGGCTGCGCTCGGCCACCACAAACAAAAACCTGAAAATCGTCAAACACCCAGAGCCGACCACAGGCTCACCGGCCGCTGAAGCCGCGTTAAAGGAGACTTAAACATGAGTGATTTTACCCTCGCAAAAGACGCCCAAGGCATCGCCACCATCACATGGGACACGGCTGGAAAGTCGATGAATGTGATGAGCATCCAGGGCTTTTCCGATCTGTCCGATCTCGTCGATGACGCCCTCGCAGATGACGCCGTCAAAGGCATCATCATCACCTCGGGCAAAGACGGCAGCTTTGCCGGCGGCATGGACCTCAATGTCATCGCCAAAATGAAAGACGACGCCGGTGACGAGCCTGCCAAGGGCCTCTTTGAGGGCGTCATGGGAATGCACGCCGTTTTGCGCAAGATCGAACGCGCCGGCATGGACCCCAAGACAAACAAGGGCGGCAAGCCGATCGCCTGCGTCATGCCGGGCACAGCCCTCGGCATCGGGTTTGAAATTCCCCTCGCCTGCCACCGCACCTTTGTCGCCAACAACCCCAAGGCCAAGATCGGCCTGCCCGAAATCATGGTCGGCATCTTCCCCGGCGCAGGCGGCACCACCCGCCTCGTGCGCAAGCTCGGCGCAATGGCCGCCGCCCCCTTCCTGTTGCAAGGCAAGCTCTCTGATCCGGCGCGCGCCAAGCAAGCCGGCCTGATTGACGAAGTGTCAGATGATCCCATGTCAGACGCCCGCGCCTGGGTGCTCTCCGAGCCGAATATCGTCAAGCCCTGGGATGAAAAGGGCTATAAAATGCCCGGCGGCACGCCCTATCACCCCGCCGGCTTCATGACATTCCTCGGTGCCTCCGTCATGGTGCATTCCGAAACCCAAGGCGCATTTCCCGCCGCCAAGGCGCTGCTCTCGGCGGTCTATGAAGGCGCGCTCGTGCCCTTTGACACCGCCCTCAAGATCGAGACCCGCTGGTTCGTCCACACTCTGATGAATCCAAGCTCCGCCGCCATGATCCGCTCGCTCTTTATCAACAAGGAAGCGCTCGACAAAGGCGCCGTGCGCCCCGCCGATGTGCCTGACCAGCGCGTCAAAAAGCTCGGCGTTCTCGGCGCGGGCATGATGGGCGCAGGCATCGCCCTTGTCTCGGCCCAAGCCGGCATCGAGGTTGTGCTGATCGACCGCGACCAAGCGAGCGCCGACAAAGGCAAAGCCTATACGGCGACCTACATGGACAAAGGCATCGCCCGCAAAAAGGCCACGCCTGAGAAGAAAGAGGAGATGCTCGCGCGCATCACCGCCACCGCCGACTTGGACGCGCTCAAAGACTGTGATCTGATCATCGAGGCGGTGTTTGAAGACCCGGCCGTCAAAGCCGAGATGACCAAAAAGGTCGAAGCCGTGATCCCCAAGGATTGCATCTTCGCCTCCAATACCTCGACCCTGCCGATCACCGATCTGGCCCGCGCCAGCGTGCGCCCTGAGCAGTTCATCGGTATCCACTTCTTCTCGCCCGTCGAGAAAATGTTGCTGGTCGAGATCATCAAGGGCGCAGAGACAGGCGACCGCGCCGTTGCCAAGGCCCTCGATTATGTCCGCCAGATCCGCAAAACCCCGATCGTGGTCAATGATGCGCGCTTCTTCTATGCCAACCGCTGCATCATCCCCTATATCAACGAGGGGCTGCGGATGCTCACCGAGGGGGTCGCGCCTTCGCTGATCGACAACGCCGCGCGCCAGCTCGGTTTCCCCGTCGGCCCGCTTCAGCTCAATGACGAAACTTCGATTGATCTGGGCGCAAAAATCGCCCGCGCCACCAAAGCTGCGATGGGTGCCGAGTATCCCGACAGCCCCGCGGATGATCTTATCTTCTGGCTCGAAGCCGAAGGCCGCTTGGGCCGCAAGGCCAACGCCGGCTTCTTTGACTATGACGAAAAAGGCAAGCGCACAGGCTTCTGGCCGGGCTTGGGCGAGAAATACCCCCTCGCCAAAGAGCAACCGAGCCTCATCGAGGTGCAAGAGCGCCTCATGTTCGCTCAGGTGCTTGAGGCCGTGCGCGCGCTGCAAGAGGGCGTGCTCATGGACATCCGCGAAGGCGATGTCGGCGCGATCCTTGCTTGGGGCTTTGCGCCATGGTCCGGCGGCCCGCTGTCCTGGCTCGACATGATCGGAACACCCTATGCCGCCGAGCGCACAGCCGAGCTTGCCGCCCAATACGGCCCGCGCTTTGCGACACCGGCCCTGCTTGAAGAAATGGCGCAAAAGGGTCAGAGTTTCTACAGCCGCTTTGCGCCCAAGGCCGACAAAGCAGCCTGAAGACTAGCGAGCGGGTGCACCCCCTCAGGCGCACCCGCTCTACTGTGACCGGACGTTGCAAACGCAAGACTCTTGCGAGCCGGGGATTACAAAGCGCAGCATTGCACAGGCACAGATACCTGCCGAACGCCGCGCAAAACAAAGGAGTGCCGCCGCTTTTCGCGGCGCAGTCTGGCGTGCTGCACCAAAGGCGCACAAGCCTGTCCCCCAAGTGTCCAGCCGCTGGCAGACGGCATTTAACTCTTGATATAAAATGTCTCTGAATCCTGTTGGCGATAGGGCCAAATTAAGACAATTTCGAGGCATTTATTACCAAAACATGGCAACAATGTGGCTAAATTGGCGTTTTTGTTTCCAATTCAGCCACAATATGACAGCCCAAACACCCCGCCCCGCTGCGTCTTCTCCCGCCCTGACGGCGCCAAGACCTCTAGGAAAACCGATATCCAAAGCGCGCGATATCCTGCGCGCAAAGCTCGGCCACCGCCTCACAGGCCGGTGCCGTATAATAGCTGCGATAGTCCCGCGCCCGCGTGCTAACATTGGCCCGTGGCAGCTCAAGCTCAAAGCCCAGATGCTCCATAAGCGGCGCCGCATCCTCCTTGAAATGCTCAAGCCGGATATAAAGCGCCTCCTGCACGCGCCCCGCGCTGTCGGCCATATAGCTCTCATAGGGATGCGCCTTCAGCGGCCCCGCCACACCGGGCGCGCGCAAAAACGCATCAAACGCCAGCCGCTTGGCCGTGGCCACAGCAGGGTGGTCAAACCTCTGCTCCCGCAGCCAGTGATAATAGCTCACCAGTCTGTCCCAAGGGTTGCGCACCAGCGTAAAGCAGAGCATCTGCTCGATCTGCGCGCCACTCACCAGCCCCTCGATGTCCGCAAGCGTCGAATGTTTCCAAAGCCGCCCACGGGCCGAAACGCCCTTAAGTGCCTTGCGCCGCTTCAGCGCCTTGGGCGTGTCGCCCAGCATCATATCGTCGCGCATCGCCCGCGCCTCAAGCGCCAGCGCAAGCGAGGTCCCGCCCGTTTTGGGAATATGCACAAAAATATAGGCGCGCCCGCGCGAAATGATCATGCGCCAAATCTAGCTTTGCCGCGAGCGCAAAGCAATCACAGACCCCGCCACAATGATCAACACAACACCCGCCATCTGCACAGCCGTCAGGCTTTGCCCGAACCAGACAAAGGCAAACAGCGGGCCAAACACCATGATCGAATATTCAAACACCGCCACATATGAGGCTTCGCCGAGCTGATAGGCGCGGGTCAGGCAAAACACCCCGACAATCGAAAAGACCACGTGCCCCACCAGAAGCAGGCCGACCCCCTCCATTGGCCAGATCCAGCCCCGTGTCACAAAGGCCAGCGGCCCCTCGATCTCCTGAACTCCAAAGACAGCAATCGCCAAAAGCCCGATCAGCCCCAGCACCCCCTGCATCCCCATCGTGCCCGCGAGCAGCGTGCAGGTGCTCTCCGCACCACACATCCGCCGCGTGATCACCGCATTCAGCGCATACAGAATCCCGCCGATCACAGGCACCCCAACAAGCGGGCTAAAGCTGCTCGGGCTGACCTCAAGCACAACAAGCGTGCCCAGAAAGCCCGCAATCACCGCGCCAACCCGGAAAATGCCGATCCGCTCGCGCAGAAAAAGCGCGGTGATCGTCACCACAATGATGGGCGAGGTAAACAGCCCCGCCAAGGACTGCGCAATCGGCAGAAAGGCCAGAGACGCAAAGTAAAACAGCATCGCCGAGGCAAACAGAAAGCTGCGCAAAAGCACCGGCCCCCAAGCCAGAGGCCAGAACCGCTGCCCCAAAAGCCGCGCCACCACAAACACCACAGGCATAGAAATAAGAAGCCGGATCACATACATCTGCCAAAGGCTGATCACCTCGGCGACAACCACAATAAAGTTATCAATCACCCCGAGGATCAGCATACTCGCCAACATCCAAAGCGCCGCCGCCACAGGTCTTGTCTCGCTCACGTCATTTCCGCCTTCAAATGGTCGCACTAGGGCTTTTCAAAACCGCCCGGCTGGCGATAGTCTCCCCCAAACCCGACATAAGCGGGAAAAAACAGGGAGAAGACAATGGCTCAAATGCGCGATGAAACGGGCTTGGATAAAAATGAAGCGAATTTTGTGGCCCTGACGCCGCTGTCACACCTCAAGCGCGCCTCCTATATTTTCCCCGACCGTCTGGCCGTCGCCTATGGCAGCCAGCACCGCAAGACCTATGCCGAGTATCACGCCCGCGTCAGCGCGCTCGCCTCAGCCCTGTCGCGCGCCGGCATCGCCCCCGGCGATGTCGTCGCAACGGTTCTGCCCAATATCCCCGCCCATTGCGAGGCGCATTTCGCCGTCCCCGCCGCCGGCGCCGTGCTCAACGCGATCAACACGCGCCTCGATGTTCAAACCATCCGCTATATATTGGAGCATGGCGAAGCCAAAATGGTGCTGGTCGATACAGAGTTCCTGCCCGTCGTCGAAGCGGCCATCGCAGAAATGGACGGCCCGCAGCCCGAGATCGTCGAAGTCCCCGATCCTTCCCATGGCCACCCCGCCACAGGGCGGCACCGCGACTATGAGAGCTTTCTGGCCGGCGGAGACCCGGCCTTCACATGGATTATGCCGGACGACGAATGGGACAGCCTCGCGCTCAACTATACCTCCGGCACCACAGGCCGCCCCAAAGGCGTGGTCTATCACCACCGCGGCGCCTATCTCATGACCATGGGCACTGTCGTGAGCTGGCAGCTCACCCTGCGCCCGGTCTATCTCACCATCGTGCCGCTGTTTCACTGCAACGGCTGGAACCACACATGGATGATGCCGCTTCTGGGCGGCACCATCGTCTGCTGCCGCAACATCACAGCCAAAGCGATCTATGACGCCATCGCCGATGAAGGTGTGACCCATTTCGGCGGCGCGCCCATCGTGCTCAACACGCTGGTCAATTGCGAAGACAACGACAGGCGCGGCTTTGATCACACCGTTCAGGTCTTCACCGCCGGCGCGCCGCCCCCCGCCGCCACCCTGGCCGCCATCGAGCCGCTCGGGTTCAACGTCACACAGGTCTACGGCCTGACCGAAACATACGGCCACGTCACAGAATGCCTCTGGCGCGCCCGCTGGGATGAGCGCCCCTCCGAGGAGCGCTACGCCATCAAGGCCCGCACAGGGGTTCTGATGCCGATGATGGACGAAGCCGTCGTGCTTCACCCCGAGACAATGGCCCCCGTCCCGCATGACGGACAGACACAAGGCGAAATCATGATCCGCGGCCACACCGTCATGAAAGGCTATCTGAAAAACCCCGAGGCCACGCGCGAGGCCTTCAAAGGCGGCTTCTTTCACTCGGGCGATCTCGCGATCCAGCACCCTGACACCTACCTGCAAATCATGGACCGCTCCAAAGATATCATCATCTCGGGGGGCGAAAATATCAGCTCGGTCGAGGTCGAAGGCGTGCTCGCCAGCCATCCCGCCGTCTCGCTCTGCGCCGTGGTCGCCAAACCCGATGACAAATGGGGCGAAGTGCCCTGCGCCTTCGTCGAGCTGAAGCCCCGCGCCACAGCCACCGAACAAGAGTTGATCGCTTTTGCCCGCAGCAAACTCGCAGGCTTCAAAACGCCCAAGAAAGTCGTCTTTCAGGACCTCCCCAAAACCTCGACAGGCAAAATCCAGAAATTCGAGCTGCGCACCACCGCCAAAACCCTCTAACCGCGCCCCCGCTTTTTCTTTCTAAAAATATCCTGGGGGTGAGGCCTCAAAAGCCGCAAAGCTTTTGAGGCCGAGGGGGCAAAGCCCCCTCCCCCCGCGACGCGGCACAGCCGCGGCGCAATCGCTCCTTCCACCGGGGCACAGCCCATGCTAGCCTGCCCCAAAAGAGGCAGGAGCAGGCCCACCCGATGACAGCCCTTAAAGAGTATGACCGTATCGAAGCCACAGGCCTGTGGCGCGAGAGTGCCAAGGCCCAGCGCCGCGAGGTGATCGTCTCGATCGGCGATGCCACCCTGACAATCTCCGATCACAACGACCGCGCCCTCGCCCATTGGTTCCTCCCCGCAATCGAACGCGCCAATCCAGGCAGCCGCCCGGCGATCTTTCACCCCGATGGCGACCGCACAGAAACACTGGAGCTGGCCGCCGACGAAGCCACCATGATCGACGCGATTGAAAAGCTGCGCTCCCGGATCGAGCGCGCCCGCCCCCATCCGGGCCGCCTGCGCCTCTGGATCAGCCTCGCCGTGCTCGCCACCGTCGCCGCCCTCGGGGTCTTCTGGATGCCCAATGCCGCCCGCGACCATGCCGTGCGCGTCGTGCCCGATGTCAAACGCGCCGAGCTTGGCTCGGCGCTCCTGTCCCGGATCACACGGGTCGCCGGCCTGCCCTGCACCGCCCCCGAAGGGGCACGGGCTTTGCGCAGGCTCGGCGCGCGCCTGCCCTCGCCCGAGGGGGCCGCCCGCCTCGTCGTCCTGCCGGGCGGCGTGCTTGACGCGGCGCATCTGCCCGGCGGGGTGATCCTGCTCAACCGCGCCCTGATCGAAGACTTCGAAGAGCCGGATGTCGTCGCCGGCTATATCATAGCCGAACATCTCGCCGCCGAGCTGCACGACCCTTTGCATGATTTTCTCACCCACGCCGGCCTCGTCACAACCCTGCGCCTGCTGACAACAGGCGAGGTCCCCGCCAGCGCCCAAGACGCCTATGCCGAGCATATGCTCACCGAGCCGCGCAGCCATGTTCCCGATGACACCCTGCTGCGGGGCTTTGCCGCCTGGTCGGTGCGGGCGCGCCCCTATGCCTATGCCCGTGACATTACCGGCGAAGACACCCTCGATCTGATCGAGGCCGACCCCTTCGCCACAGCCGCGCCAGAGCCGCTGCTCTCGGACAATGACTGGCAGCGCCTGCAAGGCATCTGCGGCAGCTGAATTTCGCAGTCGCGACATATCTTGTCGCCACTCGCCCTTGCCAAGCCTGCCCGCTTTGGCGAGACTGCCGCCAAAGGGCAAAGCTGAGTCTCGCCCGACACCAATCCTGAGACATGAACCGTAGGGAGACGGCTATGAGATTTGAAACCCCGCAGACAATAGAGGCCGCCGTCGCGCTTCTGGCCGCCGAGCAGGGCGCGCGCGTTCTGGCCGGCGGCACAGATCTGCTCGTGCGCCTGCGCGCCGGCCAGATCGCGCCCAGCACAATCGTCGATATCAAACGCATCACCGGCATCGCCGAGATCACCGCCGAAGACGGCGGCTGGCGCATCGGCGCCGGCGTCTCCTGCGCCGCCATGGGCGAACACGCAGGGCTGCGGGCCGACTACCCCGGCGTTGTCGAAGGCGCCGAGCTGATCGGCTCGACCCAGGTTCAGGGCCGCTGCACCATGGTCGGCAATCTCTGCAACGCCGGCCCGGCGGGCGATTCTGTTCCCGCCATGGTCGCCGCAGGCGCAACCGTGCGGATCGCCGGTCCCGCAGGCACACGCGACATGGCGGTGCTCGACATCCCCCAAGGCCCGGGCAAAAACGCACTCGCCGCAGGCGAATTCGTCACCTCGGTGTTCCTGCCCGCCCGCGCCCCGCGCAGCGCAGATGCCTACCTGCGCTTTATCCCGCGCACCGAAATGGACATCGCCGTGGTCGGCTGCGCGGTCAATGTGATCCTTGAAGAGGATGGCACAGTGGCCTGCGCGGGCGTCTCGCTCGGTGCGGTTGCGCCCAAGGTGCTTCTGGTGGCCGAGGCCGCCGAAGCCCTCATCGGCACAAAATGTGACGATGCGGCCCTTGCGGCCTGCGCCGCCGCGGCCACAGCCGCCGCCACCCCGATTGATGACAAACGCGGCACAGTGGCCTTTCGCAAAGACGTCGCAGGCGTCCTCGCCCGCCGCGCCGCCCGCCTTGCTTACACCCGCGCACTGGGAGACCCCTCATGAGCCGTATCCACGTCACCACAACCATCAACGGCGACAGCGTCGATTACCTCTGCGAAGCCGGCGACACGCTGCTGGATGTGCTGCGCGACCAGCTTGACCTGACCGGCTCCAAAGAGGGCTGCGCCTCCGGCGATTGCGGCGCTTGCTCGGTCATGCTCGACGGCCGCCTCGTCTGCGCCTGCCTCGTGCTCGGCGCCGAAGCCGAAGGCCGCTCTGTCGAAACCATCGAAGGCATGGCCGATGGCGAAACCCTGCACCCCTTGCAGAAAAACTTTATCGACAAGGCCGCGCTGCAATGTGGCATCTGCACGCCCGGCATCCTCGTCGCCGCCAAAGATCTGCTGGCGCGCAACCCCGATCCCACCGAGGAAGAGGTCCGCTACTGGCTTGCCGGCAATCTCTGCCGCTGCACAGGTTATGACAAAATTATCCGCACCGTCCTTGAGACAGCGGCCGAAATGAGAGGCGCAGCATAATGGCAAAAGACGAGTTCCAATCCCGCGCGTTCAAAGTCGTCGGCACCCGCGTTCCGCGCCCCGACGGGCTGGATAAAGTCACAGGCCGCGCCCGCTATGGCGCGGATATGTCCGCCCCCGGAATGCTCATCGGCCTCTGCCTGCGCAGCCCCCACGCCCACGCGCGGATTGTGTCGATAGACACCTCCCAAGCCGAGGCCATGACTGGGGTCAAAGCCGTGGTCACCCGCGCCGACTTTACCGTCACACCCGAAGATCAAGGCACCCGCGACATTCTCGACAACGTCATGGCCGGCGAAAAAGCGCTTTACGATGGCCATACCGTCGCCGCCGTCGCCGCGACGTCGCGCTCCGTCGCTCTGGCCGCTCTGAAAGCGATCAAGGTCGAGTATGAGGTGCTGCCCCATGTCATAGATGTCGACGAAGCCATGAAGCCCGGTGCCCCCGTGCTCCACGAAGGCCGCCAGCAGGAAAGCGTGCCCGAAGGCTATAGCCAGAACGTGCTGGCGCGCAGCCAGTATGGCCATGGCGATGTGGCCGCAGGCTTCGCCAAAGCCGATCTCGTAATCGAGCGCAGCTTCACCACAGCCGCCACCCACCAAGGCTATATCGAGCCACACGCCTGCCTTGCCACCATGGGCAATGACGGTCAGGGCGATCTGTGGTGCTGCACGCAGGGCCACTATATGGTGCGCAACACCTGCTCTGCCATTCTGGGCATGGACGCAGGCCGCCTCAAAGTCACAGCCTCCGAAATCGGCGGCGGCTTTGGCGGCAAAACAACCGTGTTCCTTGAGCCGGTCGCGCTGATGCTCTCCAAAAAAACCGGCAAGCCGGTGAAGATGACCATGGCGCGCGAAGAGGTTCTGCGCGCCTCCGGTCCCACATCCTCCACCTCGATTGACATCAAGATCGGCATCACAAAAGACGGGAAAATCACCGCCGCCCAAGGCGATTTCCGCTACCAGTCCGGCGCCTTCTACGCCATGAACGGCGCGCTCGGTGCCATGTGCGGCTTTGCGCCTTATGATCTGGAAAATGTTGAGACAGTGGGCTGGGAAGTGGTCACAAACCGCCCCAAAGCCGCCGCCTACCGCGCCCCCGGCGCGCCCATGGCCGCCTTTGCCGTCGAAAGCGTCATGGACGAGCTGGCCAAAGAGCTGGGGCTGGACCCGATCGAGCTGCGCCTGATGAACGCCGCGGACGAAGGCACAAAGTCCGCCTATGGCCCGACCTACCCCGCCATCGGCCTCAAAGCCACGCTGGAAGCGGCCAAAGCACATCCACACTGGAGCGCGCCCCTCGGGCCGAACCAGGGCCGCGGCATGGGCTGCGGCTTCTGGTTCAACTTCGGCGGCGACACCTGCGTCTCGCTGATGATCAACCCCGATGGCACCGTCTCGCTGTCCGAGGGCAACCCCGATATCGGCGGCTCGCGCGCCTCCATGTCGATGATGGCCGCCGAAGAACTGGGCATCCCCTATGAGCAGGTCCGCACCGTCATCGCCGATACGGCCACATTGGGCCAGAACGAGGTGACAGACGGCTCCCGCGTGACCTTTGCCGTGGGTCTGGCCACAATCAAGGCCGCCCGCCACGCCATTGAAATCATGAAAGCCCGCGCCGCGCAGGTCTGGGGCATCGCGCCCGAAGCCGTGGAGTGGGTCGATGGCGCCGCCCAGCCCGCCGGGCCGAATGCGGGCAAATTCCCGCCCATGACGCTCAAGGAAATCGCCGCCACCGCCTCAAACACAGGCGGCCCGATCGCGGGCCACTTTGAAGTCAACGCCGAAGGCGCAGGCGTGAGCTTTGGCACCCATATCGCCGATACAGAAGTCGACCCCGAAACAGGCGCCGTCAAAGTGCTGCGCTACACGGTGTTTCAGGACGCCGGCAAAGCGGTGCACCCCGACTATGTCGAAGGCCAGCTGCAAGGCGGGGCGGTGCAAGGCATCGGCTGGGCGCTCAACGAGGAATATATCTACGGGGAGGACGGAACCCTCCAAAACGCGGGCTATCTCGATTACCGCATCCCCGTCGCCTCCGATCTGCCGATGATCGACCCGGTGATCCTCGAAATCCCCAACCCCGGCCACCCCTACGGCGTGCGCGGCGTGGGCGAAACAGGCATCGTCCCACCGCTGGCAACCCTCGCCAATGCGGTCAGCCGCGCCGCCGGCGTGCGCATGACAAGCCTGCCGATGTCCCCGCCCAAGCTCCTGGCGGCCATCAAAGCGCGCTGAGCAATGGTCAAAGTCACCCTCTGGGGCTCCCTCGCCGATCTGGCGGGGGGACAGCCCGACCTGGAGGTAGAGGCGACAAACCTGCGCGAGCTGCTCACCGCGCTTGAAAGCGATCACCCGGCCCTGCGGCCCCAGCTCGCGCGCGGGGTCTCGGTCTCCATTGATGGCAAAATCTACAACGACAGCTGGTTCCAACCGATCCACGAGACAAGCGAAGTCGTCCTGCTCAACCGCCTCGAAGGCGGCTGACCCCCCCAAAAAAAAGCGGGCGCCCCCCGCGCGCCCCTTCCTCTTTCGATAAATATCCCGGGGAGAGCGCGAGAGGGGCAGCGCCCCTCTCGCCGGGGTCGGATTGCACCTCGTGCAATCCGACCCATCAAGCCTTTCGCAAAAACCTTGCCCAGCTCTATTTACCCAGTTCTATTTACACAGCTCTTTTCATCCAGCGCGTCTTGCCAAACACGCGCCCCCGATATGTGTCCGAGCGGTTCGCCCTGAGCACGTGCCTCAAGATCAAAGCCAAACCACGTTCATCAGCGCCGCTTGATATGCTGCAAAAGTGCTTCTGAGGCATAGCCGTCTGCGGTCAGCCCGTTGCGGCGCTGGTAATCCTTGATCTGTCCTTTGGTGTTTGGCCCGATCTTGCCGTCAACCTTCTCTAGATCATAGCCCAGCCGCTTCAACTGCCGCTGCAAATCCTTGGTTTCCTCTTCGCTCAAAGGCCGCTCGCCGGGGGCGAAATTGCCCTTGAGCGGTGCTGCGCCGCGCAGCCGGTCGGCCAGATGCCCAACCCCGATCACATAGGCATCCGCCGCATTGTAGCGCTCGATCGCACGGAAGTTTTTCTCAAAAATCATCAGAGCCAGCCCGCGCCCGCCCTCGGGAAAGAGAATCGAGGCCGATCCATAGTCCCGCACAGGCTGCCCGCTCACATCCCGCACCCCGAGCTTGGCCCAGTCGCTCGGCATCTTCTGGATCTTGCGGCTGGCCAGCCCGCGGTCAAACCCCGCAGGCAAGCGCACTTCGACCCCCCAAGGCATCCCCTTCTGCCACCCCGAGCGCGCCAGATAGGCCGCTGTGGAGGCCAGAGCATCACTCGGATCAGCGCTCCAGATGTCACGCTTGCCATCGCCTGTGAAATCCACAGCAAACAGCTCGTAAGAGGTCGGAATAAACTGCGTATGCCCCATCGCCCCGGCCCAGGAGCCTTTCATCTGGGCCGCTGTGGTGTCGCCGCGCTGCAAGATTTTGAGCGCCGCGATCAGCTGCTTGGTGAAAAACTCGCGCCGCCGCCCGTCATAGGCCAGGGTCGCCATCGCCTCGATCACATTGTAATCGCCCTTGATCGTGCCATAAAAACTCTCAAGCCCCCAAACCGCGGTGACAATCTCCTTTTCCACACCATATCTGCGCTCGATCGCCTCCAGCGTGCGACGGTGCTTGCGCAGCATTTTCTGCCCGTCAGAGACCCGCTTGTCGGAGGTGGCATTGGCAAGATATTCCCAGATCGTCTTGGTAAACTCGGCCTGATTGCCGTCGCGCTCGATCACATCGGCGTTGTAGCGAATGCCGCGAAACGCCTGAGTGATCACCCGCTGGCTGATCCCCGCGCTGGCCGCGCGCGGCTTGAAACCCTCCACCCAACGCTCAAAGCCCGCCTCGCGCGCCTCGCTCGTCACCCCAATCACAGAGGCCGGGGGCCGCGCCGCAGCGGTCAAATCCGCAGGGCGCAGCATGGGGCGCAAACTGGGCTGTGTGGCACTCACCCGCATGACGGAGACAATTTCGCCCCCCGTGCCCGAACCAGGCCGCATCACCGGGCGCAGGGATGTCTGCACCGTGCCGCTCGCCACCACAGAGCCTGACAGCCCCGCCACCAAGACCGATAGTCCCAAAAATCTTTGAAGCATTGTCGCCTCTTTCGCTGCTCTGTCAAAGCCTAGCGCGAAACAGGCGTTTCCGAAAGAGAAACCCGCCAGCGCTCTGCGCGCGCCCCTCTCGGCAAAGCGCAGGCGCACAGGGGCGGAAGCGCACGGAGGCGGGCGGGGGCGCGCCTAGCCTTTCGAATTTCGCTGCGCGAAATCCGACCAAGGGAGAGGGGCCAGCCCCTCTCCACCTCTCAGGCCTTCGGCCTGTGAGGCTCCTCTCCCCGGGATATTTCTGGAAAGAAAAAGGGTTATTTGCGTTTGCGCTCGATCTTGCGTTTGGTTTTGTCGCCTTTGATCTTGGCGCGGTTCTGGGCGCGCCGGGTCGGCTTGGCGGGCTTACCCCGGCCTTTGTCAACTGCGCGGCCCTCGATCTCCAGAAGTTCGAGCACGATCCCGCCTGTGACCGGCGCGGCCTCCGAGAGCCTCACTTTGACCCGCAGGCCAAGATTGATTTCGCGGCGGGTTTCGGATCCGACCAGCACGGCGCGCTCGGCGTCATAGTTGAAATATTCCCGCCCCAGCTCGCGCATCGGCACGAGGCCGTCGGCACCGGTTTCATCGAGTTTCACAAAGACCCCGAAGCGCGCAATGCCGCTGACCTTGCCCTCAAAGGCCTCGCCCACCCGTTTGTTGAGATAGGAGGCAAGGTAGCGGTCTGTGGTGTCGCGCTCCGCGAGCATGGAGCGGCGCTCGGTGGCGGAGATATGCTGCGCGGTTTCGCCCAGATCGGCCTCGTCCTCCGGGGTCAGCCCGTCCTCGCCCCAGCCGTGGCTTGAGACAAGCGCGCGGTGCACGATCAGGTCGGCATAGCGGCGGATCGGTGAGGTGAAATGGGAGTAGGCCTTCAGCGCAAGGCCGAAATGGCTGAAGTTTTCGGGCGAATAATAGGCCTGCGTCATCGAGCGCAATGTGCTCATATTGATCAGCTCGGCCTCGTCCATGCCCTCTGCCTGCTTCAGCAGGGTGTTGAGATGCCGCGTCTTGAGCACTTGCCCCTTGGCCAGCACCAGCCCCGAGGCCTGCGCCACCTCGCGCAGCGCATCGAGTTTCTCGGTGCTCGGCTCTTCATGCACACGGAACAGCTGCGCCGTTTTGCGCGCGATCAGCTCCTCGGCCGCGCAGACATTGGCCAGCACCATGAACTCCTCGATCATCCGGTGCGCATCCAGCCGCTCGGCATAATCAACCGAGGCCACCTCGCCCGCCTCGGTGAGCACAATCTTGCGCTCGGGCAAATCCAGCTCCAAGGGCTGGCGCACAGCCCGCGCCGCCCGCAGCGCCTCATAGGCCCGATAGAGGGGCGCAATCACATCGTCGATCAGCGGCGCACATTTCGCATTGGGCGCGCCGTCTTGGGCGGCCTGAACCTCCTGATAGGTCAGCGAGGCCGGCGAAATCATCAAACCGCGCACAAAGCTGTGGCCGAGCTTCTCGCCCTGCGCGCTCACCTGCATCCGCACGGCAAGACAGGCGCGCGGCACCCCCTCGTGCAAGGAGCAGAGATCGCCCGACAGGCGATCGGGCAACATCGGCACAACACGGTCGGGGAAATAGCTCGAATTGCCGCGCTTGCGCGCCTCGCGGTCAAGGACAGAGCCGGAGCGCACATAATGCGCCACATCGGCAATCGCGACCCAGATGATATGGCCGCCCTTGTTTTTGGGGTCCGTGTCGGCCTCGGCATAGCAGGCGTCATCGTGGTCGCGCGCATCCGGCGGGTCGATTGTCACAAGCGGCAAAGCGCGCAAATCCTCGCGCCCCTTAAGGCCCGCAGGCTTCATGGCCTCCGCCTCCGCAATCACAGCGTCAGGGAAACGATCGGGGATGCCATGCTGGTGAATCGCAATCAGGCTCACAGCCCGCGGCGCCGAAGGGTCGCCCAGCCGGTTGACGATCCGCGCCTTGGGCAGGCCCATCCGCGCCTTGGGGCCAATATAGGCGCCCTCCACAAGCTCGCCGTCCTTTGCCCCGTTCACAGAGCCGGCGTCCACGGTCCATTCTTTCTGCTCGCCCTTGTCGATCGGGACAATACGCCCCCCGTCCGAGCCGGCGCGGTAAATCCCGAGCACAAGCGTCGGCTTGGTTCCGATGCGGCGGATCAAACGGCCCTCATAGGCATAAGGCTCGCCCGTCACCTGCGTGAGCCGCGCAAGGATCTGGTCGCCCGTGCCCAGCGCCGGATCAGAGGCCTTGGTGATCATCAGGATCGCCGGCGCCGCGCCCGTGCCCTGCCACTCGAGCGGCTCCGCCATCACATCGCCGTCCGATGTCGGCTCGGCCACGCGCAATACCGACACAGGCGCAAGCCTGTCACTGTCGCGATAGGTCTTTTTGCGCCGCTTCAAATGGCCTTCGTCTTCAAGCTCTTTCATGATGCGCTTAAGATCAATCCGCCGCGCGCCTTTGATGCCAAAAGCCTTGGCAATGTCACGCTTTGCAGTCTGGGTCGGGTTCTCGGAAATCCATGTCAGGATTTCTTCTTTTGAAGGGAGCTTGTTCATAAGCCCCCCGCTATCATGCCCTTGTGAGGAAGGGAATATTTACCTTCTCTTCATCTCTTTCTTAAGCCGGCGCACGGCGTGCGCTCCGTTAGTTAATTTTGTGTGAATAAAAATCGCCTTCGGGCGGTGCACGCAGTGTGCACGCACTGTGCACGGAAATCACCCCCCCAGACTCAGCTGCGCCAAAACCCGTTAACCCTGAAAACCGCTGCGCTAAGGGTTTGGTAAGTCCTCTGCCCGGTCCACATCCGAAAGCTGCGCAACAAGCCCGTATCTTTGCCCCTGAAGGGTCGCAAGACTGTCTGACAGCGTTTGTGCACAAGACCAGCGCACCCCCTCAAAAAGCTGCGGCGGAAGGGGGCGCGTGCGGCGAAACCCGGTGAGCCAAAATCCCCCGTCCGTGGCCGGCCCAAAGACCGCCTCATGGCGCCCCAAGGCGGCAAACGCCTCGGCGATATGGTGCTTTTCCACACTTGGGATATCCCCGCCGATCAGACAGGCCCGCCCCTTGGGCAAAGCCTCAAACGCCGCGCGCATCCGCCCCCCCAAGTCGCCCCGCCCTTGCGAAAGACGCGGCAAATGGGCGGGCCAGACCGCGCTGTGAAGCGCCGTATCGGGCGCGACACTCAGCCAGATTTGCCAGCGCGGATCGTCAAGCCGCCGCAGCAAACGGCGCACAGAATGGCGAAACCACCACGCCGCCGCGACCCGGCCAATGTCACGCGCCAGCCGCGTCTTGACCCGCCCCGCCACGGGCTGTTTCACCATCACAATGAGATGCTGCCTAGCCTGCAAAATAGTCGCTCAAAATGCGCTTGTAGATCGCTTTCAGCTCGTGAATCTGCGCCACCTCTACGCGCTCATCCACTTGGTGCATGGTCTTGCCGACAAGGCCAAACTCCACAACAGGGCAGTGATCTTTCACAAAACGCGCATCCGATGTGCCGCCTGTTGTGGACATCTCGGGCACGCGCCCTGTCACAGCCTCAACGCTTTTCGCCACCAAAGCCGAGAGCGCACCGGGCGGCGTTATAAAGCTCTCGCCCGAAATTTTCACTGTCATATCAATGCCTACGCCAAATTCTGCGCGGATCTTTGCGGCCTCTCCCTCCAGCCACTCGGTCAGCGATGCGCCGCTGTGGCTGTCATTAAAGCGGATGTTGACCGCCGCACGGCTCTGCGCGGGGATCACATTGGTCGCCGCGTTGCCCGTGTCGAGCGTCACAACCGCGAGGGTCGAAGCGTCAAAATGCTCGGTGCCGCGGTCAAGCTCGTGGCTGGCCAGACGGTCCATCAGCCGCACCATGGCACTGAGCGGGTTGTTGGCGCGGTGCGGATAGGCCGAATGCCCCTGCACGCCGGTCACAGTGAACCAGGCTGTCATACTGCCGCGCCGGCCGATTTTCATCATCTCGCCCATCTCGCTCGGGCAGGTCGGCTCGCCCACAAGGCAGACATCCATGCGCTCGCCCGCCTTTGTCATATGCTCCAGAAGCGCGGTTGTGCCGTCTACCGCGTCGCCCTCTTCATCGCCGGTGATGGTGAGGATCACCGCGCCATCGGGCGGCGTGTCTTGCACAAATTCGATGGCCGCCGCCACAAAGGCCGCCACCCCCGATTTCATATCGGTCGCGCCACGCCCCCAGATCATCCCGTCTTTTTCCACCGCGCCAAAGGGCGGCACGCTCCACGCCGCCTCATCGCCCACAGGCACAACATCGGTGTGGCCGTTAAAGCCAAAAGACTTCTGCGCGCCGCGCGCCCCCCAGCGGGCAAACAGATTGCTCACATCGCCGCGGTCCGCGCGGGCGCACTCAAAGCCGGCCTGCGCCAGCAGCCCTTCCAAAAGGCTGAGTGCGCCGCCCTCATCCGGCGTTACCGAAGCGCAGTGTATAAGAGATTTTGTCAGCTCTGCCGCGTCTACCTGAGAAGCCATTTTTTCGCCTTTCGCCATTCCGGTGCACATCCCACTACATATCGTGGCTTTTGCACCGCCGCAAACAACAGACCGCCGCAAATTTGCCACGTTTGGGCTGTGATGCGGTCAAACTCTCTTAACAGGCCCGAAAATTTAGTGTTAACCTTTTGTTAATAATAAACCAGAGGCAAAGCAGGTGCGCAGGACGGCTCCGTCCTGATCTCCCACAGAGCGAAAATCGCCAACGATATCTGTATCTTACAGATCCGCGCCGAACGCTTTGCCCTGAATGAGGCAGTAGTAGTATGGTTGCGGCGTCCGAGTTGCCGATCAATACAAATGCGTCCGCCCTGCAAATGGCGCAGACGATTTTCGGAGACGGCGTCACCGTCTCCAACGCGTCCTATTCAGGCAGCGCCTATTCCTCCGGAATATACACAAACGGCGACACCATCGCCCCCGGCGTGACACCCGGCGACACCGGCGTGATCCTCTCCACAGGCCGCGCCAGCACCCTCACAAACAGCAGCGGCCAATCCAATCAAAGCACCTATGCCACCACAAACACAGGCGGCGCAAACAACCTGCCCGACTTCAACGCCGCCGCCGGGGCGCGCACCTATGATGCCGCCTATCTCGATGTTGATTTCGTGCCCACAGCCAGCGTCATGACCATACAATTTGTGTTTTCTTCCGAGGAATACCCGGAGTATGTGAACTCGCTCTATCAGGATTTTATCGGCGTCTGGGTCAATGGCAGCCTCGTTGATGTCAGCGTCGGCGACGGCGATCTTGACCCCAGAAACCTCAGCGAAACCAACAACCAGAACCTCTATGTCGACAACACCGCAGACCAGTTCAACACCGAAATGGACGGCTTCACAATCACCATGACGCTGACCATGCCCGTCAATCCCGGTGTGACAAACTCTATCCGCATCGGGATCGCCGATGTGCTCGACAGCAACTATGATTCAAACCTTCTGATCGCCGCCAACAGCGTTCAGACCGTGCTTGTCGCCAATGTCGACAGCTATCACCTCTCCGAGCCAAACCAGGTCAAAACCATTGATATTCTGGGCAATGACATCCGCCCCGGCGGCGCAACCCTGACCATCACCCATATCAATGACATCCCCGTCACAGTCGGCAGCACCCTCACCCTCAAGACAGGCCAGAGCGTCACGCTCAACGCCGATGGCACCTTCACAGTCACCGCAGACAGCACCGTCGAATCCGTCAATTTCAGCTACACGATCGACGACGGCACCAACACAGATGTCGGCTTTGTGATCCTTGACTCCGTGCCCTGCTTTGTGCGCGGCACAGCCATTCTCACAGAGCGCGGCGAAGTCGCCGTCGAGGCGTTGCGGTCCGGCGATATGGTTCTGACCCGCGACAATGGCGCCCAGCCCCTGCGCTGGATCGGCAGCCGCACCACCGCCGCCAAAGGCACGCACGCCCCCATCCGCATTCGCGCCGGAACTTTCGGGGCGCATCAAGAGCTGTGGGTGTCGCCCTTGCACCGCGTGCTCATTCGCGACTCTCTGGCCGAGCTTCTGTTTGGCGAATGCGAGGTGCTCGTCGCCGCCCGTGATCTTGTCAATGACACATCCGTCACAGTCGTCGAGGGCGGCAGTGTCGAGTATTTCCACCTGCTCTTTGATCAACATGAGGTGATTTATTCCCAAGGGCTTGCAACAGAAAGCTTCCTTCCCGGCCCACAGCTTGCCGACAGTTTCGAAGTCGAAATCGCCGCCGAGATCTATCAGCTTTTCCCCGAGATCAATCCGGAAACGGGGCTGGGCTACAGCCCTGCCGCGCGGCGCACCTTGAGGCCGTTTGAGGCCCAGTTGCTCTGCGCCCGTGATGCCAGAGTGGCCTGAGCGCAGATGGCTTGGTTTGCCATATCAGACGCCGAACGCCAGCACTTCGCGCTGAGCCAGAGCCAAACCCAGAGCTTTCTGGCCCGTGGCAGCCTTGTTGTCGAAACCCGCCTCTCCAGCGACGCGCGCCCGCGAACGCTGCTGGCCTTTCACGAGCGTTTCCCATGGGAGCGCAGCCTCTCGCTGCAAGCCATCCCGGGCGGCGGCATTGTCCTGATCACAAGCCAGCAGGGCGAAAGCGCTCATGCCACGCTTGAGCTGGACGCTTGTGAGCGCTCCGATCTCTTGCGCATCACCTACAGCTGGGACTCGCCCGCCCGCTGGGGGCGTCTGGCCATAGAGCGGCCCGAGCGTGGCTCTGTGCGCTCGGTTCTGATGCCGCGTCCGCGCCCGCTCTGGCTGGAGGACATAAGGACCATGACGCTCTCGCACAGCCTGACGACGCTGGACAGCGATGTTGCGTTTTTTGCCTTTTCCGACGAAATAGAGCCGCTCGGCCCGATGCCCAGCCTCACGGCAAGCGTCCCCCTTCTGACCCAGGACGCCTACCGCCCCGTCGCCCGCTTCCAGCGTGGCGATTTTGTCCAGACCGTCGAGCACGGGCCGGTCCCCGTGCTCGCCCATATCCGTCGCACCGTCCCCGCGCGCGGCAGTTTTCGCCCCGTGCGTCTGCGCGCGCCCTACTTCGGCTTGCAGCAGGATATCTTCGTCGCTCCCGACCAGAAACTGGTGCTCAGCAAGCCGATGGTGGATTATATGTTCGGCTGCGAGGCGGTTCTTGTGCCCGCCCGCCACCTCGTCAACGGAACCTCGGCCATCTGGCACGACCTTGCCCTGACAACCACCTATCATCAGCTCGTTCTGCCCGAACACGAAACCATGATCGCCGCGGGCGCCGCCGTTGAAAGCCTGTTTATCGGCCGTATGAGGCGCAAGCCCGAGGAGCACGCCCAAAGCCTTCTCGGCGCTCTGTCACGGGCGCATCTCCCCGAACATATGCTCTCGGCGCACCCCGTCTTGCGCCCCTTTGAAGCGATTACTCTGGTCGAACACTGCGCCGCCTAAACGCCCAGATAGTCCTGCGTGATCTCATCGTCCAGATCGCTCATCGCGCCCTGCCAGACAGAGCGCCCGCGCTCAAGGATCACTGCGCTGTCACATATCCCGCGCAGCTCGCGCACCGACTTGTCAATCACCAGAATCGACAGCCCCGTTTCTGCCTTGAGCCGCGCAATCGCGGCCCAGATTTCCTGTCGAATGATCGGTGCCAGCCCCTCTGTTGCCTCGTCCAGAACAAGCAGCCGGGGATTGGTCATCAAGGCGCGCCCGATTGCAAGCATCTGCTGCTCGCCGCCCGAAAGCGAGGCGGCGCGCTGGTCTTTGCGCTCTGCAAGCCGCGGAAAAAGCGCCGCCACCCGAGACAGATCCCAATGCCCCTTGCGCGCTGCGGCGCGCAGATTTTCCTCCACGGTCAGGGAGGCAAAACAGCGCCGCCCCTCCGGCACAAGCCCGATCCCGAGCCGCGCCGCGCGGTGGCTTGGCAGGCGCGCAAGATCGTGCCCGTCAAAGACAATCTGCCCCTCGGCCGGCATCATCCGACAGATACATTTTACGGTCGTGCTCTTGCCCATCCCGTTGCGCCCCATCAGCGCCAGAACCTCGCCCTCAGACAGCCTCAGCGAAACCCCGAACAGCGCCTGACTTGCGCCATAAGAGGCGCAGACATCAGAGAGCGTCAAAAAGCTCATGCCTGTTCCCCCAGATAGGCGTCGCGCACCTCCGGATTGGCCCGGATCTCGTCCACCGTGCCGGTCGCAATCACCTGCCCGTAAACCAAAACACTGATCCGGTCGGCCAGCGCAAAAACCGCGTCCATATCATGCTCCACCAAAAGGATCGGTGCCTCCCGCTTCAGCTCAGAGAGAAACCCCGTCAACCGCTGGCTGCCCTCCGCGCCAAGCCCCGCCATCGGCTCGTCCATCAAGAAAGCCTTGGGGGCCAGCGTCAGCGCCACAGCCACCTCAAGCTGGCGGCGCTGCCCGTGGCTCAGCTCGGCTGTGCGCCTGTTGCGAAGCTCTTGCAAGCCGACCCGCGCCAGCGCCGAATCTGCCCGCGCCAGCAGCGCCTTGTCTTTCAATGCCGGCGCCCAGAACCGCCAGGGCCGCCCCCCCGCGCCCAGCGCCCCGAGGACGGCATTTTGCAAAACCGTATCCTCCATCGCCAAAGCCGAAATCTGAAAGGTCCGCCCCAAGCCCGCCTTGGCGCGCGCCCGCGTGCTGAGCGCCGTGACATCCCGCCCCATCAGTTCTATACGCCCCGCATCCGGCGCAAGCGTGCCGCATATCTGCGCAATCAGCGTCGACTTCCCCGCCCCGTTCGGGCCGATAATGGCGTGGATTTCACCCGCCTTCAGCGTCAGCGAAATATCCTCGCTCGCCTTTAATGCGCCAAAAGACTTGCAGATCCCGTAGGCCGCCAGAACCGGTTCAGACATCGTTGCGCTCCCGCCCTGAAAGCATCCCGACAATCCCCCCGCGCCCGAACAGCACGATGACGAGCAAAAGCAACCCGAGATAGATATGCCAATACGCGCTGAGGCCGCCGAGCCAATGCTCCAGTCCGACAAACACGAGCGCGCCGATCACAGGCCCAAAGAGCCGCCCAACGCCACCAATGATGATAAACACCATGATCTCCCCCGAGAGCTGCCAGCTGAACATGGTCGGGCTGACAAACCGGTTGAGATCGGCAAACAATGCCCCTGCAAGCCCTGTGATCGCGCCCGAAATCACAAAGGCCACCAGCTTGAGCCGCATCCCGTCCAACCCCACAGTCTCGACCCGCTGCGGCACCTGCCGCACCGCCCCCAGCGCGAGGCCAAAAGGCGATTTCGCCAGCCGATGCGCCATCAGCAGCGCCAGACCGAGGATCGCAAGACAGATGCCATAAAACTGGATCGGATCAAGCGTGTCCAGACCGGGAAATCCGTTGCGCACATAGATAGACAGCCCGTCTTCGCCGCCATAGGCCGCCCAGCTGATCGCGAAGTAATAAAACATCTGGCCAAAGGCGAGCGTGATCATGATGAAATAAACGCCCCCCGTGCGCAGCGAAAGCACGCCGATCAGGAGCGCCGCCAATGACGCAAGAGCCACCGCACCAAGCCAGATCACCGGCATCGATTTCGTGCCCTCAATAAGCAAGGGCGACTCCATCAGCGGCGTATATGTCTGCGCATTATAGGCCAGAATGCCCATCGTATAGCCCCCCAGACCAAAAAAGACCGCGTGCCCGAAACTCACCAGACCGCCAAGGCCCAGAGCGATATTGAGGCCCACAGCCGCCAGCGCAAAAATAGCCGCCCGCGTCATCAGGGTGATTGTGAAAGGCGCATCAGCCCAAAGCGCCCAAGCCGGCACAGCCAGCAGGATTGCAACAATCACAGCGTTGAGATGGCGCTCCGCGATCATGCCCGCACCCCGTAAAGCCCGGTTGGCCGCCAGATCAGCACCGCGCCCATGAGGATATAGATCGCCATTGACGCCAGCGAGGAGCCGACAGAGGCAGCAACGGCAGGCGTCATAAACAGCCCGAAGAGCTGCGGCAGAAAGACCCCGCCCAGCGTATCTGTCAGCCCCACCAGAAGCGCACCCACAAGCGCGCCTTTGATCGAGCCGATCCCGCCAATCACAATCACCACAAAGGCCAGAATCAAGACCGGCTCGCCCATCCCGACCTGCACCGACTGGATCGCGCCAACAAGCGCACCCGCCAAGCCCGCAAGCGCGGCACCCAGCGCAAAAATGAGGGTGTAGAGCCTTGAAATATCGCCCCCCAAAGCCGCAATCATCTCGCGGTCGTTCTCCCCCGCCCTGATCTGGATCCCGATCCGGGTGCGCGTGATCATCAGGCCAAGCCCCGCCGCCACAAGCAGGCCAGCCCCGATCAACACGAGCCGATATAGCGGATACTCGATCCCGCCGGGCAGGCTCACAGGGCCGCTCAAATAGGTCGGGATCTGCAAGAACAGCGGAAACGAGCCGAACATCCAGCGCGTGCCTTCCGAAAAAATCAGAATGAGCGCAAATGTTGCGAGCACCTGATCAAGATGATCCTTGTCATAGAGCCGGCGGATCACCAGAAACTCGATCAAGGCCCCCGCCGCCGCCGCCGCGGCCATCGCCGCCGCAAGCGCCAACAGAAAAGAACCGCTCGCCGCCGCCACAGCCGCCGCAGCAAAAGCCCCGACCATATAGAGTGAGCCATGGGCAAGGTTGATCAAGCCCATCACTCCGAAGATGAGCGTGAGACCCGCGGCCATAAGAAACAGCATAATGCCAAACTGAAGCCCGTTCAGCACCTGCTCTGCGATTAGGATAAACGACATATGTTTTGCAAACTGGCCGCGCCGGTCCTGACGCGGCCAAAGTCAATTACATCTTGCAATCAGCCGCATAGGCGTCGGCATGGTTTTCCAGCGCAGGGCCGATCAGCCTGTTGGTATAGACATCGCCCTCCTTGACCACTTCCCGCGCATAAATTGTCTGGATCGGGTGGTGGTTGTTGCCAAATTTGAAGGCGCCGCGTGTGCTGTCAAACTCCGCCGCCTTGAGCGCTGCGCGGAAGGCATCGGCATCGCTCACCTCGGCCTTGTTGAGAGCCGAGATCAACAGGTTCGCCGTGTCAAACCCCTGGCTCGCATAGAGCGAAGGCAGGCGGCCATATTCGGCCTCAAAGCTCGCTACAAACGCCGCGTTGGTGGGCGTGTCGAGGTCTTTGTTCCACTGCGAGGTGTTCACAACCCCGAGCGCCGCATCGCCCACGGCCTGCAAAATGCCCTGATCAAACGAAAAGGCCGGCCCGACAACGGGCAGGTCCACGCCTGAGTCCGCATATTGCTTGAGGAAGGCGATCCCCATGCCGCCCGGCAGGAAGAAAAAGACCGAATCCGCACCGCTCGCG
>JAHBAN010000200.1 GCA_018500075.1 Flavobacteriia bacterium
CATCTGCAAGATCTGGCGGTCGAGCGCATCAAGCTCCTCTGGCTTGCTGTCCACTTCCATCCGCAAACGGCTCGCCGCCTCGTCCATCAAGTCGATGGCCTTGTCCGGCAAAAAGCGGTCGGTGATATAGCGGTTGGACAAAGTCGCCGCCGCAACAAGCGCACTGTCCGAAATCCGCACACCATGGTGCAGCTCGTATTTCTCCTTGATGCCCCGCAGAATAGAAATCGTGTCTTCCACGCTCGGTTCTTCGGTAAACACAGGCTGGAACCGCCGGGCAAGCGCCGCATCTTTCTCGACGTGCTTGCGGTATTCGTCGAGCGTGGTCGCGCCGACACAGTGCAGCTCGCCGCGCGCGAGGGCCGGCTTGATCAGGTTGGCCGCATCCATCGCGCCGTCGCCCTTGCCTGCGCCCACAAGCGTGTGCATCTCGTCAATAAAGAGAATGATCTCGCCCGCCGCGTCCGTAACCTCGTTGAGCACAGCCTTGAGCCGCTCCTCAAACTCGCCACGGTATTTTGCACCAGCAATCAGCGCGCCCATGTCCAGCGACATGAGCTTCTTGTTGCGCAAGCTTTCCGGCACATCCCCGTTCACAATGCGCAGGGCAAGCCCCTCGGCAATCGCGGTTTTCCCGACGCCCGGCTCCCCGATTAGAACAGGGTTGTTCTTGGTGCGCCGGCTGAGAACCTGCATCGTGCGACGAATTTCGTCGTCGCGCCCGATGATCGGATCAATCTTGCCCTGCCGTGCCCGCTCTGTGAGGTCGGCGGCATATTTGCTCAGGGCTTCATAGCTGTCTTCCGCGCTGGCGCTGTCGGCGGTGCGGCCCTTGCGGATGTCGTTCACCGCCGCGTTGAGCGCTTGGGCATTCACAGCGCCCGCGTCCATCGCGTCTTTGGCGGCCGATTTCACCATCGCAAGCGCCATCAAAATACGCTCCACCGGCACAAAGCTGTCGCCCGCCTTGCTTGCAAGGCTCTCGGCCTCGGCCAGCACTTTGGCCAGCGATTTGTCCAGATAGGGCTGCCCCGTATCGCCACTCACCTTGGCGATCTTGCCAACGGCGATGTCCACAGCCTCCTTGACACGCGCAGGCGCGCCGCCGGCTTTGGTGATGAGGTTGCTCGCAAGCCCCTCTGTGTCGTCCATAATGGCTTTCAGCAGATGTTCGGGCATCACCCTCTGGTGATCTTCCCGCATAGCGATTGTCTGCGCAGCCTGCAAAAATCCGCGCGAACGCTCCGTGAACTTCTCAAGGTTCATGGTCTTTCTCCTTTTATAAGCCTTCCCTGCTGGCGCACCCAAAAAGAGGCATACGTCGCGTCGGGAACCTTGCCTTAAAAATGGGGCAGCAGAAGCCCCGCTTCAAGACCCAAACCCGCAAAAACAGCTTCGGCGGATTTTCGCAAATGATGCAGATTTGAATCATCTTTCTGCGAATTCCCCCTGTTCTCCGCCCCCCGCAGCGCCATCTTAGCCGGAGGCAAAGGCACAGCGCCCTGCCCGTTAGGAGGACCAGTATGTCTCATGGTAAATCACGCGTTGCGCGCATCCGCTACAATCTCGAGTTTTCTGGCTATGAAGCGATTGTCTTTATTGAGGAGGCGGCAGAAAGCTTCAGCTATCCGAGCTTTGTCCCCGCTCCGCTGCACGCAGAGTATGGCTGGGTGATGGCCCAACTCGCAAGCCAGGCCCGGCGCAAACACCGCTCCGCCAATCCGCGCCTGCGCGCGCCCCTCAAACCCCTCACAGCCACGGCTCAGGCCACAGAGCAGCCCCCGCTCGCCGCCTGAGCCATTCGGCTCCTTCACAGGTCATCCCCTTGACGCCACGGTCAATCCCCGCAACAAGGCCAAAACCCGCTGTGAAGGAGCCTCCCCCATGTCAGATGATCGCCTCATCGTCGCCCTCGATGTCCCCAATGCCATCGCGGGGCTGGAACTGGCCGCCAAACTGGGCGACGCCGTCAGTTTTTACAAAATCGGCCTCGGAATGCTCACAGGCGGCGGTCTGGCGCTGGCCCAAGAGCTGAAAGACGAGCACGGCAAGCGGATCTTCCTTGATATGAAGCTGTTTGACATCGGCGCCACAGTCGAGGCCGCCGTGCGCGGGCTGGCCCAGTTCGATCTCGACTTCCTCACGGTCCACGGCGATCCCCATGTCGTGCGCGCCGCCCAGGAAGGCGCGGCCAACTCCGATATGAAAATCCTCGCCGTCACGATCCTCACATCGCTTGATCGCGCCGATCTGGACGCCTCCCTGCTCAAAGCCGGCGAGGTGCAAAATCTGGTGATCGAGCGCGCCGCGCGCGCCTTTGAGGCGGGCGCCGACGGGATTATCGCCTCCCCGCAAGAAGCCGCGCTGATCCGCGCCCTCCCCGAAGCCACAGGCAAGCTCATCGTCACGCCGGGCGTGCGCCCCGCCGGCGCCGCTCTGGGCGATCAGAAGCGCGTCGCCACACCGGCTCAGGCCGTGGCCGACGGAGCCGATCACATCGTCGTCGGCCGCCCCATCTGGCAAGCCAGCGACCCCGCAAAAGCCGCCCGCGCCGTTCTGGCCGAGCTGCCAGAGCGCTAAGCCCCGCGCCCGCGCGCGGACGCCCCGCGCCCGCCGCCTTAGTCAGTCTTCGTTGATATCGCGCTCCCAGGTTTTCACCTGCCCCTTGCGCACGCCCATAAACCGGCGCAGGCCGATCCAGCCGATCAGCGAAAACACAGCAAACACAGCAAGCGTCAGCGTGAAAGACGCGCCAAGATAGGCCCCGAGCGGCCCGCCCAAAGCCAGCAGAAGCCCCACGACCGCCGCCCCCAGCGCAAAGCCCAACAGGATAAATCCGGGCGCCAATATCTCAAAAATTGCCAGCCCCAGCGCCAGCGCCAGCCAGACCCACCAAAGGCCCCAAAGCCCGCCACTCGCCAGCGCCTCCATCATTTGCCCCCTTTCAACATCCCAAAGGCGTTCTTGAAGGCGTCCACAGCATCCGCCGGCAGAAAAATCGTCTGCTTGCCCGCCCCCGCGCCCACCTTGGCCAAAGCGTCCACCTGCTTGAGCGCAACCTGATATTGCGCCGCCTCAAGCCCGTTGTCGGCAATCGCCTGCGCCACAACCCCTGTCGCATAAGCCTCCGCATCCGCTTCGATGCGGCGCGCCTTGGCGATCTGCTCGGCCGCATAAAGCTCCGCATCCGCGTTCAGCTCGACCGCGCGTTTCGCGCCCTCGGCCCGCGTCACCTGCGCGCGCCGCTCGCGCTCCGCATTGAGCTGCTGCAGCATGGCATCACGCGTCGCCTGATCGAGGTTCACATCCAGAATTTCCGCCCGCGTGACTTCAATCCCCCAGTTGTCGACCTGATCCTCAACAGCGTTCTGGATCTGCCCGATCAGGCTCGAGCGGTTACTCTGCACCTCGTCCAGCTCCATCTTGCCGATCTCGGCCCGCACAATCCCCGCGACAGTGGTGGCAATCGCCGCATCCACATCGCGGATCCGGTAAACTGTCTTCTCCGGCTCCAAAATCCGGTAAAAAACGCTGGTCTCGACCTGCACAAGAACGTTGTCTTTCGTGATCGCGTCCTGTGAAGCCGTCGGCAACTGCCGCTCCAGTATGCTAACTTTATGGCGCACCACGTCAATAAACGGCACAATAAAGTTGATCCCCGGCCCAAGCACCGACTGCAGCCGCCCGAAGCGCTCCACCACATATTTCTCCGACTGCGGCACAATCCGCACCGCGAGGAAAATCGAAACAATAATCAACAGCGCGATCAACAGGGTGACAAGGCTTCCCCCCAACAAATCGGCCAATATACGCTCCAAGCTCATGTCACTCTCCCAAATCTTCCTCAAATATGGGGGCAAGCCGGCAAACTTCCAAGTGGAATTGCACATTGGCTCGGCGTATGAAGGGCCATGCCAAGCCTCTGTCGAGATTGTTTACACCCTTTTGAAGCAGGCGCGCGCTGCCCGGCCTGCCGCAGCCCCCGGATCACAGCCCATCCGGAGCTGTTCGATCTCGCAATCGCCCATATGGATTGCGATGCCTTCTATGCCTCCGTGGAAAAGCGCGACAACCCGGCTCTGGCCGCCAAACCGGTGATCATAGGCGGAGGCCGCCGCGGCGTTGTCTCCACCGCCTGCTATGTGGCGCGCATCCGCGGCGTGCGCTCGGCGATGCCGATGTTTCAGGCGCTCAAGCTCTGCCCGGATGCGGTCGTGGTGCCGCCCCGTATGGAGGCCTATGTCGAGGCCTCCCGCGCGATCCGCGCCATGATGGAAGAGATGACCCCCGAAATCGAACCTCTCTCGCTCGATGAAGCCTTCCTCGACCTCACCGGCACAGCGCGGCTGCATGGCCGCCCGCCGGCCATCATGCTCGCCCGCCTGATCAAACGGATGAAAGACGAGCTGGGCCTCTCCGGCTCGATCGGCCTCAGCCACAATAAATTTCTGTCCAAAGTCGCCTCCGATCTGGAGAAACCCAAGGGGTTCTCGGTCATCGGCAAGGCAGAAACCGCCGATTTTCTGCGCGACAAGCCCGTCCGGCTGATCTGGGGGGTCGGGGCCGTCTCCCAAGCCGCGCTCGACACAGCCGGCATTCACCTGTTTTCCGATCTTTTGCGCTGGAGCGAAGCCGAGCTGACCGCGCGCTTTGGCGCGATGGGCACGCGGCTCTATTCCCTCGCCCGCGGCGAAGACGCCCGCCGCGTCTCTGCCCATGCCCCCGTCAAATCGATCTCCAAAGAAACCACCTTCGTAACAGACACCGCCGACATGGAGCTGCTCGATGGACACCTCTGGCGCCTCGCCGAGCAGGTGTCCGATCGCGCCAAAGCCCGCGGCCTCGCAGGCCAGACCGTCACCCTCAAGCTCAAAACCGCCGGCTTCAAAAGCCTTACCCGCCGCCAGACCCTACCGGACGCGACCCAAATGGCCGACACACTCTACCGCAGCGCCCGCGCCCTGTTTGAGCCACTCCATGACGCCGGCCCGTTCCGGCTGATCGGCACCGGCCTCACCGGCCTGGTCCC
>JAHBAN010000060.1 GCA_018500075.1 Flavobacteriia bacterium
CAGATGTGTATAAGAGACAGGGGTGGGCGGGCGCCGTGCCAGAGCATGGCCCCCGATCTGTTAGCCTTTGACAGCGCCGGCGGTCAGCCCGCTGACGATCTGGCGTTGAAACACCATCACCAGCAGGAAAAGCGGCGCGGTGATCGACACTGCGGCCGCCACGGCGACAACCTGATCTGTCGTGGTGGTTTCCATGTTGAACATACCGGCAATGGCCGGAACCATGGTCTGGTTCTGCGCATCCAGCAGCAGCGATGTCACCAGAAAGTCGTTATAGCCGAGCAGGAAGCTGAACAGCCCTGTGGTGATCACCCCCGGCCACATCACCGGCATGATCACACGGCGGAAGGCCTGAAAATGCGAGCAGCCATCCACCCGCGCGGCCTCGTCCAGCTCGGCGGGAATATTCTGAAAGAACGAGCGCAGCATCCAGATTGTGAAGGGTTGGTTGATGGCCACCAGAACGGCGATGACGGTCCAAGGCTTGCCATAGAGCGTGGGGGCGTTTTCGCCGAGGAGAGGCGCAAGCCACTCTGCCGAATTGATGACAACAGGCAAATAGCCCGCAACCAGAACCGAGGGCGGCAGCGCGCGAAAGACGAGCGCAACGATGAGAATCCAGAAGGCCAGATTGGAGCCGGAGCGCGCAAGGCCGTAGCCCGCCAGCGTGCCCACGGTCAGCGAGATGGTGACAACGCCCGCTGTCACCAGAAGCGAGTTCTGGAAGTTTTGCGAGAAGCCGCGGTCGACCCAGACGGTGACATAATGCTCGGTGGTGAAGCCGATGATATCCTGTCCGAGCGGCCCGAGCCACGGCGCCAGAAGCCCGCCAAGCCAAGGCGCCACGCCAAACACCAGCACCAGCGCGCCCAGCGCCACGGCCGCGCTGCCCAGCAGCCAGCCCGCCGCCTGCACCCCACGCGGCGAATGGGCCTCAACCAGCGCAGGCAAAGACCTGACCACAAAGCGCACTGTGAGCCAAACAGCCCCGCCAAAGAGCAGGATATCCAGCGGCGAGACGCCCTTGCCTGTGGCCAGCGTGTTCGGCCCGAAGAGGACGCTGAAGGCATTGTCGTTGAAGGCGTCAACCGGCGCCTTGAAGCTCATCACGAGGATCCAGACAATCGGGAAGGCCGCCACAAGGCACCAGAAGGCCAGAAAGGCCGCCGAGGCGAGCTTGAGGCCCGCGGGCTGCTGCATGGTTTTGGCGCTCATGTCAGTGGCTCCCTTTGTGTTCGCGCCATGTGCGGCGCAATGGTGCGATCAGCAGCAGGACAATGCCGATCATGGTGAGCATGGCACTGGCCGACGCGCGGCTGATCGAGCGGTTTCCGGCCTGATCGGGCACGAGGAAATCATAGGTCAGCCATTGCAGCGAGATCACATATCCCTGACTTGAGAAGCCGACGACCTCTTCAAACACGCGGTAGCTGTCCATCAGGTGAATCATGGTGACAAAGACAATCAGCGGCATGAGATGGGGGATGACCACATAGCGCAGACGCTGCCAGCGGCTTGCCCCGTCAATCACCGCGCTTTCGAGACTGTCCTGATTGACGGTTTGCAAGCCGGCATAGAAAACAATGGCCGCAAAGGGCGCAACGTGCCAAACGCGGTAGAACATCATCAAGATCTCGATCGTCCAGGCCTGGGCAAACATGGCGATATCGCGCGCCAGCCACCATTCGAGCGTGGCGGTGAGAATACCGTCACCGCGAAACAGCCAGTTGATCGACAAGGCGCCGATGACGGGCGTTATGATAAACGGCAACAGCGAGACAAAAATCACCGGGCCGCGCACACGCTTTGAGGCGTTGTTGATTACCAGAGCGATCAAAAGGCCAAAGCCGAGCACGAGCGGCAGGGTGATCAGTGTGAAGGTCAGCGTAAAGCGCAGGGCCTTCCAGAAATCAATCGTCTGGAAGGCGCGCCAGTTGCCATCGAGCAGCGCCTCTTTGGCGCGGCCCAGCTCGAGCACATTGGCATAGCTTTGCAGGCCGACAAACTTCTTCACCATGATAATCTGACCGTTCTCATCGAGCTTGGGAACCGATTTGACCTCGGTTGTGCAGGTCTGGGTGAGAAACCCCGGTGTGCAGGTTTCGACTTCGACGCTCTCGTAGATCGGCTGGTTGTGATAGAAGCTTTGCGAAAACACGCTGAGCAGCGGGAAGGCGATAAACAGCAACATCATTAAGATGGAGGGGCCGACAAACGCGGCAAATGTCTTAAACGGCATTCAGATATCCTTCCCTGTGTGTCGTCTTTGCGACAAGCCGTCCGGCGCAGGCAGCACAGACAGCTTGTGGCTGGCGGCTTGGGCCTCGGCCTGCGGCACGGTTATGCGCCGCCCGTCGCCTTGACGGCCCCTGATCTGAGGGATGCTCGACAAGACACGCAGCCAGTGCGCATCCGGCAGAACCTCCTCCTATGACGATGTGATCAAACATTTGAGCCTAAGAACCTGTTGGGATGGTGCGCGACACGCGCCGGAACAGGGCCGCCCGCTTGCGCAGGCGGCCCCAAGACCGATTACTTCACAAGGCCCGCTTCTTTTGCGGCTGTGAGGTAGGCAGCTTCGATATCAGCCAGAGCCGTGGTGGCGTCTTTGGCGCCGTTCAGATAGTCGGCAATACCATTGCCCAGAACGGTGTGCATGATGCCCATCGGGCCGGAAGCCGGATAAGGACGGGCACCGGCGGCGGCTGTTGCGGCTGCACCGGCGGCAAGCGGGCCGGCTGTAAAGCCGTCAACGAGCCAGACGGCGGCGTCATTGTTGGCCGCAATCACCTCGGGCTTGAGGCCTTCCATCGCCAGTTTGAAGGCCGCATCGGCTTCTTCATCGGTGATATTGGCCGCAATCACGATCCCGTCCCACCAGAGCGAGCTGGCCGGGGCGGCACTGCCCATCGGGGCGGCGGACATTTTCACTTTGCCAACAACCTGGCTTTCGGCGGCGTCATTCATCGCTCCGGCACGCGACGCCCAGAGATTGGCCATCGCGATTTTGCCCTGCTGGAACTGCTGCTGAACATAGGTGGAATCAGACACCAGATACTCGGGGTCCATATAGGCTGTCAGCGCTTTCATCACTTCGAGCGCCGCAACGCCCTGAGCGTTGTTGATGTTTGGCATATTGCCCTCAGCAATGAACTCGCCGCCTTCCCCGAGGAAGTTGTTGACGAATTCTTCGGCAAGGTTCCAGCCTGTTTTAAAGGTGCCGCCGATCGGATAATCGACAACGCCCGCCGCCTTGATCTTCTCGGCTGCGGCCATCATTTCGGCGTAGGTTGTTGGCTCGGCGATGCCCAGATCGGCGAGGATATCTTCGCGATACATCAGGTGCTGTGCGTTGACCATCATGGCGACCGCATAGGTTTTGCCGTCGATTTTGATCATCTGGTTCGGCTTAATGCCTTGGCCGTATTTGGCAATCAGATCATCCAGCGGGCGGATTGTGCCTGCGTTGAGCAGCGGAATCAGCGTCGCGTTGGCGACCCCACCGATGTGATAGAGCGACGGGTTCGCGGCGAAGGCCTCGGGCTGCTTTTCCTTGAATTCCTGATCGAGCGAGGCTTCGAAGTTGCCACAATCTGCCATGGCGTCTGTGACGACTTTCCAGGCTTCAAACCCCGCAGAAAGCGACTTGAGCGGGACGGTGTTTTCGTAAGAACAGGCCAATGCGCCTGTGCCCAGAAGCGAGGCCGCGCCCGCAAGAAGAAGATGTTTCAGTGTCATGAGATACTCCCGGTTGGTGTGTAGTCTGCCGTGCACGCGCAGACCTTGGTGAGGCGCTCTTTTTGGCGAGCGCTATGGTATCGGGGTTTAGCCCCCAATGCGGTTGCCACTGGCGGTGTCAAACAGATGACAGTGCTCCAGCGGAATAGAAATCGAGACCTCTTCGCCTATTTTGGCGCGGAACGTCTTGTCGGCCTTGACCGACACAAGCGCCCCGCCGATGCGAACGGCAATCATTGTGGCGTCGCCCAGAAGCTCCATTGTATAGACCGGCGCCGTGATCTGGCCGCCGCTCTCGACAAGGCTGGCGTCTTCGGCCCGAAAGCCGAGCGTGACCTGACCCTCCGGCGCGGCCAGACCTGTGAGGCGGGTCTTTGGCGCGCTGAACTCACCGTTTGTTAAAGTGCCGTCGATCAGATTCATCGCCGGCGAGCCAATGAAACTTGCCACAAACGTATTGGCCGGGGTGTCATAGATTTCGGTCGGGCTGCCGACCTGCTGAACGACACCCTTTTTCATCACAACAACACGGTCGGCCAGTGTCATGGCCTCGATCTGGTCATGGGTGACGTAGATTGTGGTGACAGCAAGCTCGTGGCTCAGGTTTTTGATCTGCGCCCGCGTAGACACCCGCAGCTTCGCATCCAGATTGGACAGGGGTTCATCCATGAGAAACACATTCGGCTCGCGCACGATCGCTCGGGCCAGTGCAACGCGCTGGCGCTGCCCGCCCGACAGCTCGGCGGGCTTGCGATGAAGGAAGTCGTCAAGCTCCACCATCGCCGAGGCCCGGCGGACTTTTTCGTCATGGGTGGCAGGGTCGATACCGCGC
>JAHBAN010000049.1 GCA_018500075.1 Flavobacteriia bacterium
CCGCCGCATCGAGCGCATTTTGAGCCGTTTCAAGCGGGTCTCGCGTGTCTCGCCTGTCATGATCAGTCCACCCAACTGCGCAATTTCTTCTCCAGCGCCCCGAGCCGGTTTGCCGTGCGCAGGGCGCGGCTTTTCAGATCGACAATCTCGGCCAGAATTTCGTTCATATCCTTTTCTTCGCGGGTCTCGCTCAGCACAGGGTCCACGCCCTCGCCGCTCCCGTCCAGAAGCCACATCATCGAGACATTGAGCAGCCCCGCCAACATACTCAAGCGGTTGGCGCGCGGCTCGGCCATGTCGTTTTCCCAGTTCCGAAGCGTGACAAGCTTGACCCCGATCCGCTTGGCAAGTTGCTTCTGGGTCATCCCCGCCGCTTCCCGTGCCCCCGCAACGCGATCCCCGAAGGTGGATGTTTCGGGGTCAAACCAGTCTTTTGTCATCTCGTCAGACATATCTCTCCTAATCCGCCGATCTTCCTTGATCAGCCTTCTTACGCAACCTAAGACGTTATCAAACCAATGCAAACCAGGTAAATGCCCATGTCCTTCCTGTCCAAGACCCTTTCCCGCGTCAAACCGTCACCCACCATCGCAATCAGCACCAAAGCCGCCGAGCTGAAGGCCGCCGGTCAGGACGTGATCAGCCTCTCTGCAGGCGAGCCGGATTTTGACACGCCCGATCATATCAAAGCCGCCGCCATTGCCGCGATCAACGCGGGCAAAACAAAATACACCGCCCCCGACGGCATCATCGAGCTGAAACAGGCGGTCTGCGACAAGCTCAAGCGCGACAACGGCCTCTCCTATACGCCAGCACAGGTCTCGATTGGCACCGGCGGCAAGCAGATCCTCTACAACGCCCTCATGGCCACCCTCAATGAGGGCGACGAGGTGATCATCCCCGCGCCCTATTGGGTCAGCTACCCCGATATGGTCCTGCTCGCTGGCGGCACACCCGTGATCGCCCCGGCCAAGGCCGAAAACGCCTATAAGCTCACGGGTGAGGAGCTTGAGGCCGCCATCACGCCCAAAACCAAATGGCTGATCTTCAACTCCCCCTCCAACCCGACAGGCGCGGGCTATACATGGGACGAGCTGAAAGCCCTGACAGATGTGCTCCTGCGGCACCCCCATGTCTGGGTCATGTCTGATGATATGTATGAATTCCTCGCCTTTGACGGCTTCAAGTTCTGCACCCCCGCAGAGGTCGAGCCGCAGCTTTACGAGCGCACACTCACCTGCAATGGCGTCTCCAAAGCCTATGCCATGACAGGCTGGCGCATCGGCTATGCCGCCGGCCCCGTCGAGCTGATCGCCGCCATGCGCAAAATCCAGTCGCAATCGACCTCAAATCCGAATTCGATCGCCCAATGGGCCGCGCTCGAAGCGCTCAACGGCTCTCATGACTTCATAGCCGAAAACAACGCCGTCTTCACCCGCCGCCGCAATCTTGTGGTCGATAGGCTCAACGCCTGCGAAGGCATCACCTGCCCCAAGCCCGAAGGCGCGTTTTACGTGTATCCCTCCATCGCCGGTCTGATCGGCAAGACATCGGCCCAAGGCACCCTGATTGACACTGACGAAGCCTTCGCCACAGCGCTGCTCTCCGAAACAGGGGTCGCCGTGGTCTTTGGCGCCGCCTTCGGCCTCAGCCCGGCCTTCCGCATCAGCTATGCCACATCAGACGAAGCATTGGTTGACGCCTGCACCCGTATTCAGGCATTCTGTGCCGCACTGACTTAAGAGTAACACAGGGTCATCATGGTTGCCGACCTACCGCCATATTACTTTCGCGTCCGCGACAACGGCGCTTTCGTGTTTCGGGTTGATACCGAAAACCGTCAGCGCCGGATCGAAATGGACCAGATCGCCGTGGTCAATATCCGCAATGGCGAGATCAAGCCCCATGGCGGGCGGGCGCTGTCAGACGAGGATATGGCCGCGATAGAGCACTGGATGCAGGAGCGCAGCCGCCTTCTGGCCGGGCGTGATATTGATGACATCCATCGCACGGTGGATCACCTCAATATCACAACCCAATGGGCGCAGTCCAAAGCGAGCGACGCCCAGCTTGAGGCCGTCACAGACGCACTTTTGCTGGCGATGCACGACTTGCGCACAACCCTTGTGCGCAAAAAGTCCGAGCGCCTCGGGCAAGACTGACGCCGCGCACAAACAAGCGCAGCTTGTGCCCTCTTGAAACGCGCGCTGTTTCTTGTGCCTTGTCTGTTGTCTTTGTCCGCGCTCTCCGCCACGCGGCAAAGCCGGCTCACGCCTGCGCGAGAGGCACTGGCCGCCAGCGCAAGAACCGCCAGATCAGCAGCACCGCCGCCACCGCAAGTCCCACCGCCAGCCCGAGCCATATCCCCACACCGCCGAGGCCAAATGTAACCCCGAGCAGATAGGACACCGGCACCCCGATGACCCAATAGGCCACCGCCGCAATCACCATCGGCACCCGTGTGTCCTGCACCCCGCGCAACACCCCGAGCGCCATGACCTGCGCCGCATCGACAAGCTGAAACAGCGCCGCCGCCGCCATCAGCCCCACCCCGATCGCCATCACAGCCGGCGCATCAGGGTCGCGCGGGTCCAGAAACGCGCTCAAAAGCACCTCCGGCATCACCAGAAACACCACAACCGCAATCACCGCAAAAACCAGCGACATCCCGAACACCGTAAACGCCCCATGGCGCAGCGCCGCGATTTCGCCGCGCCCAAAGGCCCGCCCCGCGCGCACCGTGGCCGCATTGCTCAGCCCCAGATGCACCATAAACGCCAGCGAAATCACCTGCATCGCAATCCCGTGCGCCGCCAGCTCCAGCGTCCCGATCCAGCCCATCATCACCGAGCTGGCCGCAAACAGCCCCACTTCGGCAAGCGCCGTGATCCCGATCGGCCAGCCAAGGCGGAAGACCTCGCCAAAAGCCTCCCAATCCGCGCGCCAGAAGCGCACAAAAAGCTGGTGCTCCGGCGTCGCCCATTGGGCATAGCCCACAATCAGAACAAACGACAAAACCTGCACCACAAGCGAGGCCCAGGCCGCCCCGACAATCCCCATCTCGGGCGCGCCCCAATGGCCAAAAATCAGCGCGTAATTGACCAAAGCATTGGCCACAACCGCCGCAACCGTCACCCAAAGCACAGCCTGCGTCTTTTCAAGCGCGGCCAGAAAGCTCTTGAGCGTCATAACCAGCGCCGGGAAAATCCCCCACCCCGCAACCACAAGATACTCCGCCCCCATCGCCGCAAGCGCCGGCGCTGATGGTTATGA
>JAHBAN010000081.1 GCA_018500075.1 Flavobacteriia bacterium
AGATGTGTATAAGAGACAGGTTAGCCCTGTGGGCGCGGCCATGGCGGGGGGGTTTACTGTTGATAGCGTAGATGCGCATGACGGCACGACGCCCAACAAGGGCCATGTCGGCAGTGCGGTATTTCCGGCGTTGCTGGCTGTGGCTGATGCGATGCGCGCCGGGGGGCGGCAGATTACGGGGGCGGAGTTCCTTCTCTGGCTGGCGATCGGATATGAGGTGAGCGCGCGCGCAGGCAAGGCGCAGCACGCCACCTGCCCTGATTATCATACCTCGGGAAGCTGGACGGCTGTGGGCGTGGCTGTGGCTGTGGGGCGGATGCTCGGGCTGGACGGCGCGGGGCTGCGCCATGCGGCGGGGATCGGCGAATATCACGGGCCGCGGAGCCAGATGATGCGGTGTATCGACTTTCCGACGATGCTGCGCGACGGCGTCGGCTGGGGCGCGCCGAGCGGTGTCACCGCGGCCTATCTGGCGATGGACGGCTTTACGGGCGCGCCTGCGCTGACCTGTGAAAGCGAGGAGGCCGCGCCGTTTTGGGCTGGATTAGGCTCTGACTGGATGACGCTCGCGGACACGCATTACAAGAAATACCCGTGCTGTCGCTGGGCGCATCCTTCGATGGATGCGGCGGCGGAGCTTATGGCCGAGCACGGCTTGCACCACAGCGCTGTGGCGCGGGTTGAGATCCGCACGTTTCATTATGCGACGCGGCTGGCGGGGCACCGGCCGGCGAGCATGGACGAGCTGGCGTATTCGATCGCTTTTCCTGTTGCGACAATGATTGTGCGTGGCGAATTTGGCGCGCGCGAGATGGAGGAGGCGTTGCTTCAGGACGCAGATATTCTGCGCGTGAGCGCGGCGACAGAGCTGTTGGATGACGATGAGATGACCGCGCGCTCAGTGGACAAGCGCTGGGCGGCTGTCACGATTGTTACCAAGGAGGGGGCGCGCTATGAGGCGGCGCCCCGTTCGGCGCGGGGCGATGTGGACGCGCCTTTGACGGCTCAGGAGATGCGGGACAAGTATCATATGTTTGCCGACCCTGTTTTGGGCCGCGCCCGCGCCGAAGAGATCAGGGCGCTTTGTCTGCGGTTTGACAGTTTGGATGCGGCGGGCTTTGCGGGGCTGCTTGATCTTGTGCTGGCAGCCCCGTGAGCTTTAGAGAAGGCCGTTTTTGACGAAAAGCGCCTTCATGTCGGCGTCGGGGCGGGGGCCGATGTGGCTGATCACTTCGGCGGCGCAGAGATTGCCCATGGTGCCGCAGGTTTTCATATCGCGGCCTGTGACGAGGCCGAAGAGAAAGCCCGCCGCGAACTGATCGCCTGCGCCGGTGGCGTCAACGGGGACAATTTTTGTCACGCCGATATCGGTGCGCTGGCCATTTTGGATGATGCTCACACCATCGCCCGAGCGGGTGCAGACCACGAGCGGGCAGGCGGCGGCGACGCGGGCGAGATCGGCCTCGAGGTCGTTGTCCTGATAGAGCGAGCGGATTTCGGCTTCGTTGCCGATGACGAAGTCCATTTCGTTTTCGATCAGGCTGACAAAATCGGCGCGGTGGCGCTCGACACAGAAGGGATCGGAAATGGCGATCCCGGCGCGGCCCCCTGCGGCGCGGCAGGCGCGGGCCGTGCGGATGAAGGCGTCTTTGCCTTTGTCCTTGTCAAAGAGATAGCCTTCCAGAAACACAATTTCGGCCCCCGCTGCGACGGAGTCGTCCACATCATCGGGGCCAAGCTCGGCGGAAATGCCGAGATAGGTGTTCATCGAGCGCTCGCCATCGGGGGAGACAAAGATCATCGAGCGGGAGGTGGGCAGCTCGCCGCCCGCCACGGGGGCATTCACAAAGTCGATGCCCTCTTTTGTCATCGCGTCAGCATAGAAATGGCCCAGCTCGTCGTCGCGCACCCGGCCAATGAAGCCCGTGGCGAGGCCGAGGCTGCCGATGCCTGCGATTGTGTTGGCCACAGAGCCGCCCGGAGTCTGGACGCGCTCGCCCATGGCCGAAAACAGCGCTTCGGAGCGCTCTGTTTCGACCAGCTGCATGATCCCTTTTTCGATCCCCATGTCAGCGAGGAAAGCGTCGGTCGACTGGGTGATGACATCAACAACAGCGTTGCCGATACCGACGACTTTATATTTTTTCATAGGTTTTTGTCCTCAAATTCACAGAGATCGCGGATGATACAGGTGTTGCACAGGGGCTTGCGCGCCTTGCAGTGGTAGCGGCCATGCAGGATGAGCCAGTGATGGGCGTGAAGCTGGAAATCAGCCGGGATGTTATCTTCTATGGCGCGCTCGACGGCGTCGACATCTTTGCCGGGGCAGATGCCCGAGCGGTTGCCAACGCGGAAGATATGGGTGTCGACGGCCTGCGCGGGCATACGCCACCACATATTGAGCACCACATTGGCCGTCTTGCGGCCCACACCGGGGAGCGAGACCAGTGCGGCGCGGGAATTGGGAACCTCGCCACCGTAGTCTTCGACCAGAATGCGCGAGAGCTTGATGACATTCTTGGCCTTGTTGCGGAACAGGCCGATTGTCTTGATGTGCTCGATCAGGCCTTCTTCGCCCAGCGCCAACATTTTTTCGGGGGTGTCGGCGATTTTGAAAAGCTCTTTTGTGGCTTTGTTCACGCCCACATCGGTGGCTTGGGCCGAAAGCGCCACGGCGACGACAAGGGTATAGACATTGACATGATCAAGCTCGCCCACAGGGGCGGGATCTGCCGCGTGAAAGCGGGTGAAAATGTCCCGTAGGGTCTGATAATCGAGTTGCTTGGCCATGGGCCAGTTCTATGCCCGTGATGGGCGGCAAGGGCAAGAGGCGGGGGGTTTTGCCTCTTGCCCGAAGGATCAGAACGACCAGACGACAGTATCATCATCGGCCATTGCGCCTGCCATGGCGGGAGGGCTGGCCACTGTGACGCCTTCTATCAGCACGCTGGCGTCAGCGCCTTTTCCCGGAAGGTAGATGGCGCAGACTTCGACGCGGGCGCCTTTGTCCATCGCCATTTTCAAAAGACCTTGCGGGCTGGCGCCCATGGGCGGCTGGCCGGCTGTGGCGCTGTCTGGCGCTTCGGCCAGAGCCATATCACCGGCAGGGCCGCAGAGCAGGATATGGGCGGGATGGCCCTGACCCATGGCTTGGGTGGTGAGCACCATCGACATCAGCTGCACCTGTGCGTTTTCGGATGTGACCACAGTCACCAGCTTGTCGGGCCGATCGCTGGCGGCGGCGGGCAGGGCAAGGGCAAAGAGGGCAGTGGCAAAGAAGGCGGGGGCACAGAAGGCGGGGGCAAAGAGGGTGGCGGCAAGACCGTTTTTCATGGAACTCTCCAAAGGTTACGTGGCGCGCGTCTGGTTTAAACATATGCTGCAAGCGCTATGTTTAAACGCGCCATTGTGACGCGCCGGAGATCGGCGGCGAAAATCCGCAGGAAACGGGTCGCTTGGGCGCGGGAGGGCGGCTAGGATATCGGCAGGGAGACCAATGATGACGACAGACCAGCCCGAGGGGCAGTATCATTACCAGCTGATGCGACGGGCTTTGGAGGCGATTGACGCGGCCGAGGCCCCGCTTTCGCTTGAGGCTTTGGCGGGCGAGATGGCGATGAGCGCGGCGCATTTCCAGCGCATTTTTTCGGCTTGGGTGGGTGTGTCGCCCAAGCGCTACCAGCAGTATTTGCAGCTCGGTCAGGCAAAGCGGCTGTTAAACGAGCGGTTTACCACGCTGGAAACAGCCCAGTCTGTCGGACTATCGGGCGGCGGGCGGCTGCACGACCTTTTTCTGCGTTGGGAGGCGATGAGCCCCGGAGAATTTGCGCGCAAAGGAGCGGGGCTGACGATCTGCTATGGCTGGTTTGACACCCCGTTTGGCGAAACGCTTGTGATGGGCACAGAGCGGGGCATTTGCGGCATGGGCTTTGCCGAAGAAATGGGGCGGGAGAGCTGTTTTGCGGATCTGGCGCAGCGCTGGCCGAAGGCTGCGTTTGAACAGAAGCCGGAGGCGCTTGAGAGCTGGGTCAGGGCCGCGCAGAGGCAGAGGGGCGAAACCGCGCTGCACCTGATCGGCGCGCCCTTCCAGATCAAGGTCTGGGAGGCTTTGTTAAGGGTGCCATCGGGCCATGTGACCACCTATAGCGAGATCGCGGGGGCGATTGGCCACCCCAAGGCGGTGCGCGCCGTGGGCACGGCTGTGGGGCGCAACCCTGTGAGCTGGCTGATCCCGTGCCACCGCGCTCTGCGCAAATCGGGGGCGCTGGGCGGCTATCACTGGGGATTGCCTGTGAAGCGGGCGCTTTTGGCCTGGGAGTCGGCGCGCGAGGAGGCGTGAGAGCATGGGCGAATTGCTGCCGATCGGGGGGGTGTGCTGCCTTTGTGACGGGGCCGAGAAGGTATATATAGCGGGTAAGCCGCAAGCTGTGCGGCATGAAAAACGAGGCAGACATGAAAATTTTTTCCAAATTCACGGGCGTCAGCGCTGCGGGTGCGATTGTTTTACTGGCGGGGTGCACCGACCCCGGGCTTGTCAGCCCGAATGACCCCAACCGGAAGGCCAAGGAGGGCGCTTTGCTCGGCGCGGCGGCGGGCGCTATTATTGGCGGTCTGACGCAGGATGACGGCAAGAAAGGCGCGTTCCGGGGCGCTCTTGTCGGCGCGGGGCTTGGCGGGCTGACGGGCGCGGCGCTTGACCAGCAAGAGCGGGATTTGCGCGCGCGGCTTGGCACCGAGGCCAAGATTGTGAACACCGGCCAGCGGCTGATTGTGACGATGCCGCAGGATATTCTTTTTGCCACCGACAGCGCGAGCCTGCGCCCTGATCTGACGAGCGATATCCGGTCTGTGGCGAGCAGCCTCAACACCTATGGCGAGTCAACCGTGCAGGTGGTCGGCCACACCGACAACACCGGCGATGCGGGCTATAACCAGAGCCTGAGTTTGCGCCGTGCGCAGGCTGTGACGGCTGTCTTGGCGAGCGAGGGGGTGAACAGCTTCCGGATGCAGGCTGTGGGGCGCGGCGAGGATATGCCTTTGGCGACCAACCTGACGCCCGAGGGGCGCCAGCTCAACCGCCGTGTCGAGATTGTGATTACGCCGCGCGTATAAACCCGCGACAGCGGCCTGATCTGGCCCTGCCTGATTTTGGATCGGGCGGGGCCTTTTCTTTTTTGCACAGGCGCTGTGCGCTGGCGGCGATTGCTGCGCCGCCGGCCCGAGGCTAGGAGCGGGGGACTTTAGGATTGGAGGCCCAAATGGCTCATGTGAAACTTCTCGGACTGTCTGGCGCTTTGCGCGCCTCTTCGACAAATACATTGCTTCTGAAAGAGGCTGCGCGGCTGATGGGCGATGCGGAGCTTACCCTCGCGGACCTCAATCTGCCGCTGTATGACGGCGATCTTGAGGCCGCCGAGGGCGTGCCTCTGGCGGTGCAAAAACTGGCAGACCAGATTGCGAAGGCCGACGCTGTGCTTGTGGCGTCGCCCGAATACAACCGCGGGATTTCGGGCGTGTTGAAGAATGCGCTGGACTGGGTGAGCCGCGTTGAGGGCAACCCCTGGGGCGGGAAGCCTGTTGCGCTGATGTCGGCTGCGGCGGGGCGCTCGGGCGGGGACCGTGGATTTGTGATGTTGCACAACTGTATGACGCCCTTTGCGCCGAAGATTGTGGCGGGGCCGGAAGTGACTGTGGCGGCGAACTACAGCGAGTTTGACGCGCAGGGGCGCTTGCAAGGCGAGCTATATGTGCAGAACTTAACCACGCTCATGGCAAATCTGCGCGCGGCGATTTGATTTCGGATTTTCGCGGTGCGAAAACCCTGTCTCTTATACACATCT
>JAHBAN010000115.1 GCA_018500075.1 Flavobacteriia bacterium
GTCCGAGGGACGGCTTGCAGAACGAGGCGCGCCGGATCCCGACACGCGCAAAACTAGCCCTGGTGGATAGCCTGTCTGGCGCGGGGCTTCAACGGCTCGAGGTGGCCAGTTTTGTCAGCCCCAAGTGGGTTCCGCAGATGGCGGACAGTGCAGATGTGCTGGCCGGGATCACGCGGGCGGCGGGCGTGTCTTATGCGGCGCTGACGCCGAATTTGCGGGGCTTTGAAGGTGCGCTGGCGGCAAGGGCCGGTGAGATCGCGATTTTCGGCTCGGCCTCGGAAGGGTTTTCGCGCGCCAATATCAACGCGAGCGTGGCCGAGAGCCTTGAGCGCTTTGCCCCGGTGGCCAAGGCGGCAAAGGCGGCGGGGCTGCCTGTGCGCGGCTATATCTCTTGCGTGACCGATTGCCCCTATGACGGGGCGACGCCGCCTGCGGCTGTGGCGCGGGTTGCGGCAGCGCTGCGCGAGATGGGCTGTTATGAGATCAGCCTTGGCGACACCATCGGGCAGGCCCGCCCCGAGAGCATTGATGCGATGTTGGCCTCTGTGCTGGAGGAGGTGCCTGCCGCGCAGCTGGCGGGGCATTACCATGACACGGGCGGGCGGGCCTTGGCCAATATCGAGGCGAGCCTCGCGCGCGGTCTGCGGGTGTTTGACGCGGCTGTGGGCGGGCTGGGCGGCTGCCCTTATGCGCCCGGTGCTGCGGGAAATGTGGCGACAGAGGCGGTGCATGATCGCCTCACAGCGCTTGGATACGAGACAGGCTTGAAGCGCGATGTCTTGCTGAGAGCGGCGGATATGGCGCGGGCGATGCGCAGGGAGCAGGATGATGTATAACACGATCGAGATTGAAACAGATGCGCGCGGTGTGGCGACGCTCTGGCTGGCACGCGAAGACAAGCACAATGCGCTAAGTGCAGAGATGATCCGCGAGCTGACGGCGGCGGCAGAGGCGCTTGGCGCGGATGCTACTGTGCGGGTGGTTGTGCTGGCGGCGCGCGGCAAGAGCTTTTGTGCGGGCGGTGATCTGCGCTGGATGCAGGAACAGATGGCGGCGGACGCCGAGACGCGCCGCGAGGGTGCGCGCGAGCTTGCGATGATGCTCAATGCGCTCAACGAGCTGCCCAAGCCCCTGATTGCGCGGGTGCAGGGCAACGCGTTTGGCGGCGGGATCGGGATGATGTCGGTGGCCGATGTGGCAGTGGGAGTGCCGGAGGCGAAATTCGGTTTGACCGAAGTCAAGCTTGGCCTGATCCCAGCCACGATCAGCCCCTATGTTCTGGCGCGGATGGGCGAGGACAAGGCGCGGCGGGTGTTTATGTCGGCGCGGCTTTTTGGAGCCGAGGAGGCACAGGCGCTCAATCTGCTGGCGCGGGTTGTGACGGCCGATGGGCTTGATGCGGCGGTTGAGGCCGAAGTCCTGCCCTATCTGGCGGCGGCGCCGAAAGCTGTGGCTGCGTCAAAAGCGCTCGCGCGCAGCCTCGGGCCGGCGATCACCCCTGCCATCATCGAGGCGACAATCGACCGTCTGGTTGCGACCTGGGAGGGCGAGGAAGCGCGCGAGGGGATCGCGGCTTTCTTTGAAAAGCGCCCTGCGCCTTGGGTGATCTGAGGCGGGACAGCCCCGTTTGTGCGGGGTTTCGGCTGGCCTGTGCGCGGCGCTCTGGGTCGAACGGGGCCAGACAGGGCCGGCGCTTACGGCAGCGGAGCGGGGGCGGGCCGAGCCTCGGGCAGGGCCAGATGCTGCGCAAGTCGGGCGTCTCTCTCTACATATAGATTTTAGTGAATGTAATGCACTGTCGGTTGACCCTGCCATGGGGCGGGAGTAAACCCATTCGCAATGAAAAGCTGCCACACCTATGCGCGAATGTGCGCATGAAAGGAGCCTCACGTGGAAGAGATGCTGCGGGACTATCTCCCTATTCTGATCTTACTTGTTATTGCCATCGGCTTGGGCCTTGTTCTGATCCTTGCTGCCCTTGTTCTTGCGGTGCGCAACCCGGACCCTGAAAAGGTCAGCGCTTATGAATGCGGGTTCAATGCTTTTGATGATGCGCGGATGAAATTTGATGTGCGCTTTTATCTGGTGTCGATTCTCTTCATCATTTTTGACCTCGAAATCGCGATGCTTTTCCCTTGGGCCGTGGCCTTCAAGGACATCAGCATGGTGGGCTTCTGGTCGATGATGGTTTTCCTCGGGGTGCTGACGGCTGGCTTTGCCTATGAATGGAAGAAGGGGGCGCTCGAATGGTCATGACCTCAACGGGTATCCAAGCGGGCCTCAACACGGCTGGTGTGGACAAAGAGGCCTCAACGCAGGCTTTGAACGCGGAGCTGCAGGACAAGGGCTTTCTGCTGACCTCGGCGGAAGACCTGATCAATTGGGCGCGCACCGGCTCGCTGCACTGGATGACATTCGGGCTTGCGTGCTGTGCTGTGGAGATGATGCACACTTCGATGCCACGCTATGATGCGGAGCGCTTCGGGATTGCGCCGCGCGCCAGCCCGCGCCAGTCGGATGTTATGATCGTGGCGGGGACGCTGACCAACAAGATGGCCCCCGCGCTGCGCAAGGTTTATGACCAGATGCCGGAGCCGCGCTATGTGATCTCGATGGGGTCTTGTGCGAACGGCGGTGGCTATTACCACTACAGCTATTCTGTTGTGCGGGGCTGTGACCGGATTGTGCCTGTGGATATCTATGTTCCGGGCTGCCCTCCGACAGCGGAAGCGCTTCTTTACGGGATCATGCAGCTGGCGCGTAAAATCCGCCGCACAGGAACGATTGCGCGTTAAGCGCAGGCGAGAGGAAGAAATTTATGAGCGAAGAGCTGCGAGAGCTGGGCGCGTTGATTGAGGCCAAACGGCCTGATTGTGTGCTGGGGTGGGATGTGAGCTTTGGCGAGCTGAGCCTTGATGTGGCCCCTGCGAATATCGCGGGGCTTGTCGAGTTTTTGAAGACCGACACGGCTTGCAAGTTTTCGACATTGGTTGATCTGACGGCAGTTGACTACCCCGAGCGCCCCAAGCGCTTTGAGGTGGTTTATCACTTCCTCAGTATGTTTCAGAACCACCGTATCCGCCTTAAGACGGCGATCCGTGAGGATGAGATTGTGCCTTCGATCACCGAGGTGCACCCGAGCGCCAATTGGTTTGAGCGGGAAGTCTTTGATATGTTTGGTATTCTGTTCAGCGGCCATCCCGATTTGCGCCGGATCCTGACAGACTACGGCTTTCGCGGCTATCCGCTGCGCAAGGATTTTCCGACGACTGGCTATGTCGAGCTGCGCTATGACGAGGCGCAAAAGCGGGTGGTTTACGAGCCGGTCAAGCTTGTTCAGGAATACCGGCAGTTTGATTTCATGAGCCCGTGGGAGGGCGCGAATTATATTCTCCCCGGTGACGAAAAAGGCGAGGGTGCGAAATGATGGACGGCACGAGCTTTGACGACGCCCAGACGGGCGAACAAAAGATCCGCAACTTCAACCTGAACTTCGGCCCGCAGCACCCTGCGGCGCACGGGGTTTTGCGGCTTGTGCTGGAGCTTGACGGCGAGATTGTCGAGCGCTGTGATCCGCATATCGGCCTGTTGCATCGCGGAACGGAAAAGCTCATGGAGAGCCGCACCTATCTGCAAAACCTGCCATATTTTGACCGTCTTGATTATGTCGGCACGATGAACCAGGAGCACGCCTGGTGCTTGGCCATCGAGAAGCTGACCGGTGTGGAAGTGCCGCGCCGCGCGAGCCTCATCCGCGTGCTTTACTGCGAGATTGGCCGTATTCTGAACCACCTGCTCAATGTCACCACACAGGCGCTGGACGTGGGCGCGCTGACGCCGCCTGTCTGGGGCTTTGAGGAGCGCGAGAAGCTGATGGTGTTTTACGAGCGGGCCTGTGGCGCGCGCCTTCACGCGGCTTACTTCCGCCCCGGTGGGGTGCACCAAGATCTGCCGCCGGATCTGATTGATGATATTGAAGACTGGGCCAAGGGCTTTCCGAAGTTTCTCGAAGACCTTGGCGGGCTTTTGACAGAAAACCGTATTTTCAAGCAGCGCAATGTCGAGATCGGTGTGATCACCGAGCAGGATGTGCTGGATTGGGCGATGTCGGGCGTTATGGCGCGCTCTGTCGGCATGGCGTGGGACTTGCGCCGCGCGCAGCCTTACGAATGCTATGACGAGTTCGACTTCCAGATTCCTGTGGGCAAGAATGGCGATTGTTATGACCGCTACCTCATGCGCATGGAAGAGATGCGCCAGTCGGCGCATA
>JAHBAN010000071.1 GCA_018500075.1 Flavobacteriia bacterium
AGATGTGTATAAGAGACAGCAAGGGGCACATCTGTTGTGAAGGAGGCGTGGCGCGGGGTGGCATGGGCGGCCAGAGGGCCGACGCCCAGCTCCAGCACCATATCGGGGCCATGGCCCCTTTGGGCGAGGGCCACGGCCGCGCCCACGGTGGGGTGGCCTGCGAAGGGGATTTCCATGGTTGGCGTGAAGATGCGCAGCCGCGCGGTATGGGCCGGGTCTTTGGGCGGGTAGATAAACACGGTTTCCGAAAAGTTGAACTCGCGGGCGATCTGTTGCAGCGCCGCTTCGGGCAGGGCGCCGGCATCGGGGATCACGGCGAGGGGGTTGCCGCCAAAGGCTGTGTCGGAGAACACATCCAGCACGAGGTAGTCTGTGAGTGGTGTCATCTTTGGGTCCGTTCGCGCGTCTTATCCTGTCGGGCCAGCCTAGGCGCTTGGGGCGGCGATGAAAAGATGCGGGCGGCGCTTGACCTTCCGGCGCGGGGCTGAGCAGATGCGGGGATGGAGCGCAAACCACATATTGATCTTGCCGGCGCGCTGGCGCTCACCGCTTTTGCGCTTGTGCTGGGGTTCAATCAGGTTGTCATCAAACTGAGCAATGGCGGCTTCCAGCCCTTGTTTATGGCGGGGCTGCGCTCGGCATTTGCCTTTTTGGTGATGTTGGTCTGGATGCGGTATCGCGGGGTGCATCACGGGATCCGGCGGGATCTGCTGTTTCCGGGCTGTGGCTTGGGGGTGCTCTTCACCTTCGAGTTTGTCTGCCTCTATCTGGCGCTGGATTACACCACGGTGTCGCGCGCCTCGATTATCTTTTATTCGATGCCGGTCTGGCTCACGCTTGTGGCGCATTTCCTGTTGCCCGGCGAGCAGATGCGCCCGGCGCGGGCGCTGGGGCTTGCCTTGGCTATGGCGGGGGTGGTCTGGGTTTTGGCGAAGCCGTCCGAGGGCGCGCAGGCGAGCTTTTTGGGCGATCTGCTGGCGCTTGGGGCGGCGCTCGGCTGGGGCGGGATTGCCTTGTTTTTGCGGCTACATTCGGTCTCTGAGGAGCCGCCGGAAGTGCAGCTATTGTGGCAGCTCGGGGTGTCTATGCTGTTGTTGCTTTTGCTGGCGCCGCTGTTTGGGCCGCTGACGCGCGATCTGGGCGCGTTGCACTGGGCGGGGCTGGCGTTTCAGGTTTTGGCGGTGGCGAGCTTTGGCTATCTGTTCTGGTTTGTGCTGCTCAAGATTTACCCTGCGTCCGGCGTGGCCTCCTTCAGCTTTCTTTCGCCTGTCTGCGGCGTGGCGCTGGGCTGGCTTTTGCTGGGGGAAACCATCGGCATCGAGATCATCGGCGGGCTGTGCCTTGTGGCTGTGGGGCTGTTTTTGATCAACCGCAAGCCCAAGCCTGCCAGCCTCTAGCGCGTGCGCGTCATCAGCAGATAACCATCGCGCAGCTCAAACCCTGCGCGTTTGTAGAGCCTTTGCGCGCTTTCGTTCTCGCGCGCCACTTCAAGGTGCAAGGCCTTGATTCCATAGTCTTTCAGCGCGGGGAGAAGCGTCATCAGCACCTCGCTGCCCATGCCGCGGCCGCGCACCTTTTCGCGGATGAAAAACTCGTCCACAAAGCCCTCAATTCCGCCCAGCTCGACCGAATAGCCCAGCGATATGATGATATAGCCCACGGGGGCTTTGCGCGGGCCGATGAGGTAGGCCATGCCGTGGGGGATGCCTTCCAGCAGCGGCAGAACGGCGGCGCGGCGCTTTTCCTCGGTCTGGGCGATGCCGTGATGTTCGTGAAAGCGCGCCACGAGCGGCAGAGGCGTGTCGATGTCTTCGGTGCGGGCGAGGTGCAAGAGGTTCATAGGCGGGCCAGCCGCTCTGTAAGGAGGGCAAAGAAGCCCTCGGCGTCGATGTTGCCCATGAAGGTGCAGTTGGGCGCGCGCTCGGTGACGCGCCACCAATCCGCGACGGTCATGCCAAGGGTGAGTTCTGAGAGTGTTTCGATTTCAACGTTGATGTGGCGGCCTGTGAAGAGCTCGGGCTGAAGGAGATAGGCCGTCACGCAGGGGTCATGCAGCGGCGCGCCGGGGGAGCCGTATTTCTCGCGGTCAAAGCGCTCGAAAAACTCGGTCATCTCGGCGACGGCAGCGCCGACGGGCGTTTTGAGCGCGCGGAAGGCATCGTTGCGCTCTTTGGTGACGAGGGCTTTATGGGTCACATCGAGCGGCATGACTGTGATTGGTGCGCCGGATTTAAACACAATATCAGCGGCTTCCGGGTCGACATAAATGTTGAATTCGGCGGCGGGTGTGATGTTGCCGGCCTCGAAATACGCCCCGCCCATCAGGACGATCTCGCCCACACGGGCGGCAATATCGGGGGCCTTTTGAAAGGCTGTCGCGATATTGGTGAGCGGCCCCAGCGGGCAGAGAGTGACGGTGCCGGACGGCTCAGAGCGCAGTGTTTTGATAATAAAATCAACGGCATGGTCGGCTTGAAGCGGCATGGTCGGCTCGGGCAGGACAGGGCCGTCGAGGCCGGTTTTGCCGTGGACGTGCTCGGCTGTGACGAGCTTGCGGGCCAGTGGCCTGTCGCATCCGGCAAAGACCTTTACATCAGGTTTGCCAGCCAACTCACAGATAATGCGCGCATTTTTCTCGGTTAGAGGCAGCGGAACATTGCCTGCGACACAGGTGATGCCGAGCACCTCCAGCGCCTCGGGGCTGGCCAATGCGAGCAGGATCGCGACGGCATCGTCCTGCCCTGGATCGGTGTCGATGATGATTTTGCGTCTGTGCATGGCGGCCTCCCGAAGTTTTGGCGACCTTGGCAACAGTTGGGCGGGCTGTCCAGTCAAGCGTTGCATCTGGGCGCAAACTGGCTGACAGTTGAGGTGGTTTGAGGCGGTTTTGAGGTGGGGTGCTGGATGGTGCGTAAACTATATCTTCATGCGGGGGCGCATCGCACAGGCACATCGAGCTTTCAGCTTTGTCTTGCGGCCAATCGGGCGCGGCTTGAGGCGCAGGGCTATGATCTGGCCTATCCCGGACGCGACGGGGCACCGGGGGGGCGGCTGCATTTGCGCCTGCCACGGCCGAACCACGGCGAGGACCAGCACGGCACATTTGTTGGCAAGGTCACGCGGGCGCTCAAGAAACACGTCAGCGGCACAGATCGCGGGCTTGTTGTGTCAGAAGAAAACCTGCTTGGGCTGATCATCCATTTCTTTTCCGGGCGGCTTTACCCCGCGCGGCGCAAGCGGCTGCGGGTGTTTCGGGACGGGCTTGAGGCGGTGGGGGCGCAGGTCGAGCATATCCTGTTGATCGTGCGCCCCTATGAGGAGCTGTTTGTCTCGGGGTTTCGCAAACACGCCGAAGATAATGCGGTTGCGCCGTTTGGCAGCCATGCCGAGGCGATGGCCCGCTTTCGCGGGGGCTGGCCCGAGGCTGTGACGGCCTTGCGCACGGTTTTGAGGCCCAAGCGGCTCACTGTGATGGACTATGGCGCGCGCGGGAGCAGCGCGGCGCTTCTGGCGCGGCTTTTGGGCGCAAAGGCGCAGGCTTTTGCCGAGCCGGACCAAGACCTCAATGTGAGCGCGACCGATGCGGCCCTTGAGCATTTGCAACAGGTTTATCAGGCCGGGGAGGCGCTGGCGCGCGAGGACTGGCAGGCTGTGATTGCACGCTACGCCGCCGAAACCGAAGACCGTGGCTTTGCGGCGTTTTCGGCGGCGCAGTCCGAGGCGCTGGCGGCGCGGTATGAGACGGATCTTGCACGGCTCGGGGCGCTTGAGGGGGTGACGCTTGTCAGGTGAGGCGCTTTGCTAAAAAAAGGCGCCCCGAACCGGAGCGCCTCAGGTGTTTGACGACGAAGGGACTAGCCGTCAAAATCAACGGTTTCGGTGAGCTTGAGCGCCTCGTCGCGCAGGCGGGCGAGGTCCATCAGGTTGACGGGGTCGGCCTCAAAGCTGCCCCAGCTTGTGACGAGCGCGTCGGCTTCTGTGCCGGGCGCGATCGGGTATTCGTAATTGGCGTGGGCGTAGATTTCCTGCGCTTGGGGCGATGTGAGAAACTCCATCATTTTCAAGGCGTTGTCTTTGTTGGGGGCGGCTTTTGTCATGGCGACACCTGAGATATTGACGTGTGTGCCAGCGCCTTCAAAGACCGGGAAGAGCACATTGACGCTGTCGGCCCATTCTTTTTGTTCGGGGTCGGCGAGCATCTGGCCCATGTAGTAGGTATTGCCGATGGCGATGTCGCATTCGCCCGCCCAGATCGCCTTGACTTGGGCGCGGTCATTGCCTTGGGGCTTGCGCGCGAGGTTCTGCTTGAGGCCCTCGAGCCAGGCTTTGGCGACCTCCTCGCCGTGATGGTAGATGGCGGCGGAGGTGAGGGCGACATTATAGGCGTTGGTGCCCGAGCGGGTGCAGATGCGGCCTTTCCACTTGGGATCGGCGAGGTCTTCATAGGTTGTCACCTCGCCTTCGGGAACACGGGTTTTGCTGGCGTAGACGATGCGCGCGCGGGTTGTGAGGCCCCACCAGTGGCCCTCGGGGTCATGGTAGATGTCAGGGACATTGGCGGTGAGTGTTTCGCTTGTGACGGGCTGGGTCAGCCCGGCTTGGACCGCGGCATTGAGGCGCGAGATATCGACTGTAAAGATAAGGTCGGCAGGCGAGCGCTTGCCCTCGGCTTGCAGGCGCTCGACCATGCCTTTTTCAAGGTAGGCGACATTGACGGCGATGCCTGTTTCGGCGGTGAAGGCGTCGGTCAGCGGCTTGATCAGCTCGGGCTGGCGATAGGAGTAGATATTGACCTCCTCAGCCAGTGCGGGGGCGGCAAGGGCAAAGGCTGTGAGGCTGAGGGCGAGTTTGGGAAGGGGGGTCATGTGAGTCTCCGTTTCTTATGAGACGGTTTTATCCTGACTTTTTTTGTCAGGTCAATACCTGAATTTTTAGATCAGGTATTATTTTGCGCGCGTTCTTCCTCTTTTACAGCGCTCCAGAGGCTGTCCATCTCGGCCAGATCGCTGTCTTCGGGGCGCTTGCCGCTTTCGGCGAGCAGAGCTTCGACGCGGCCAAAGCGGCGCTCGAACTTGGCATTGGCCGCGCGCAAGGCGGCCTCTGGCTCGACCCCGATGTGACGGCCCAAATTGGCCATGACAAACAGCAGATCGCCGTATTCTTCCTCGATATGCGCCGGCTCGGAGCCGGCCTGCGCCTCGACAAGCTCTTGGGATTCCTCAAGGATTTTATCAAGCACATCGCGCGCGGAGGGCCAGTCAAAGCCCACACGCGCCGCGCGCTTTTGCAGCTTGTGGGCGCGCAAGAGGGCGGGTAGGCCCAGAGCCACGCCGTCAAGCGTGCCTTTTTCGGCCTTGCCTGCGCGTTCGGCCGCTTTGATGGCCTCCCAGTCGCGGGTTTGCTGTTCGGCGGATTTCTCGCGGCTCTCGTTGCCAAAGACATGGGGGTGGCGCGCGACCATTTTGTCGGACATGGTGTCGGCCACGGCGTCAAGATCAAACAGGCCGGCCTCTTCGGCCATCTGGGCGTGAAAGACCGACTGAAACAAGAGATCACCCAGCTCGCCTTTCAACTCCTCCCAGTCTTGGCGCGCGATGGCGTCGGCCACCTCATAGGCCTCCTCGATGGTATAGGGCGCGATGGTGGCGAAGGTCTGCTCGATATCCCACGGGCAGCCTGTGGCCGGGTCGCGCAGGGCGCGCATGATCGCGCGCAGGCGCAAAATACCGCCATTGGGAGTGTGAATAAGCGTATCGTCAGCCATTGCGCCTGCCTTTCGTTTGAGATTGAGTGACAGGGTAATGCAGCGGACGGGGGACGCAAGACATGGCGGTGATAAATCGGATTGCGGGGTTTGCTGATGAGATGGCGGGCTGGCGGCGCCATATTCATATGCACCCCGAATTGGCGCTTGAGTGTCACGCGACCGCCGCTTTTGTTGTGGAGCGGCTCAAGGAATTTGGTGTGGACGAAATCCATGAGGGGATCGCCACGAGCGGCGTTGTCGCGATCATCCAGGGGTCCGGCGCGGGGCCGTGCACCGGGCTGCGCGCGGATATGGACGCGCTGCCGATGCAGGAGGAGACGGGGGCGGAATGGGCCAGCAAGACACCCGGCAAGATGCACGCTTGCGGCCATGACGGGCACACGGCGATGCTTTTGGGTGCGGCGAAATATTTGAGCGAGACGCGCAATTTCAAGGGCCGTGTCGCGCTGATCTTCCAGCCCGCTGAAGAGGCGATTGGCGGCGGGCGTATCATGGTGGAAGAGGGCATGATGGAGCGCTTTCAGATTGACGAGGTTTATGCGCTGCACACCGACCCTTTTGCCAAGGCGGGCGAGCTGCGCACGGTGGCCGGGCCGATCATGGCGGCGGTTGATGAATGGGAGATCACCGTGAAGGGCGTGGGCGGGCACGCGGCCTATCCGCATACCTGCCGCGACCCGATGATTGCAGCGATGAGCACGGGGCTGGCGCTTCAGACGATTGCGGCCAGAAATGCCGACCCGATTGACCCTATTGTGGTCTCTGTCACGCAGTTTCATGGCGGCACGGCGAGCAATATCATTGCCGATGAGATCAAACTGAGCGGAACGGTGCGCACCTTTAGCGAGACCAACCGCGACTTGGCGGAGCGGCGCATCAAGGAGATTGCCGCGGCGCAGGCGGCGAGCTTTGAGATGCGTGCCGAGGTGGACTATCTGCGCAGCTACCCTGCGACGGTGAACCATGCCGCACAGGTCGAAAAATCGGCGGCTGTGGCGCGGGAAGTTGTGGGCGCGGAGCTGGTGATCACCGATTTGCCGCCCGAGATGGGCGCGGAAGACTTTTCTTATATGCTCAACGCGCGCCCAGGTGCGTTTTACTTTATCGGGCAGGGGATCGGGCCATCGGTGCACCACCCTGCGTTTGATTTTAATGACGAGATTGCGCCGATTGGCGCTTCGTTTTTTGCGCGGCTCATCGAGACGCTGCATCAATAGGGAGACGACATCATGCCAGTGATCAACCGTATTGCCGGGTTTGCCGAGGAGATGACCGCGTGGCGGCGCCATGTTCATATGCACCCCGAGCTGGGACGCGACTGTCACGAGACGGCGGCTTTTGTTGTGGAGCGATTGACGGAGTTTGGCATCACCGAGATCACGACGGGCTGGGCGGAGTCTGGTGTTGTCGCGGTGATTGAGGGGCAGGGCGCGGGGCCGGTGATTGGCCTCAGAGCCGATATGGACGCGCTGCCGATGGAGGAGATCACGGGGCTGGACTATGCCAGCAAAACGCCCGGCAAGATGCACGCTTGCGGCCATGACGGGCACACGGCGATGCTGCTTGGCGCGGCGAAATATCTGGCGGAGACGCGCAATTTTACGGGCAAGGCTGTGCTGATTTTCCAGCCGGATGAGGAAGGCGGCGGCGGCGGTGAAGCCATGGTGCAGGAAGGCATGATGGAGCGCTTCGGGATTGACGAGGTCTATGCCATTCACAATGGCCCCGGCCTTGAGGCGGGGCAGGTGGCGATGGTCGCCGGGCCGATCATGGCGGCGGTGGACAGTTTTTATATCGACATCCAAGGCAAGGGCGGGCACGGGGCGATGCCGCACGAGAGTGTCGACCCTGTTGTGGCGGCTGTGGGCATGGTACAGGCGATCCAGACCATTGTGAGCCGCAACAATGATGCGCAGGAGCGGCTTGTCGTCTCTGTCACCCAGATCAACACGGGGACGGCGACCAATATCATCCCCGACACCGCGCGCATCTGTGGCACGGTGCGCAGCTTTGATGCCCATGTGCGCGATATGGTGGAGCAGCGCATGGGCGAGATTGTTGCCGGGCAGGCGGCGAGCTATGGGGTGAGCGCCACGCTCACCTATGACCGCGGCTATCCGGCGACTGTGAATGACGCGGGCAGGACCGCGTTTGCCGCCGAGGTGGCGCGCGAGATTGTCGGCGCTGCTCTGGTGGACGAAGAGGCCAAGCCGATGATGGCGGCGGAGGATTTTTCCTATATGCTTGAGCAGCGTCCCGGAACCTATGCTTTTGTCGGCAATGGCGCGGGCGCGATGGTGCATCATCCGGCCTATGACTTTAACGATGCGATTGCGCCTGTGGGCGCGTCTTTCCTTGCGCGGCTGGTTGAGAAGGCGGCACCGCTCGGCTAAGGCCTGTCTCTTATACACATCT
>JAHBAN010000205.1 GCA_018500075.1 Flavobacteriia bacterium
GTCGCGCAGCGCGCTCTGTGATGTGCTCTCAGGCAAAGTGAAAAACGCCTACGCCCTCTCCCGCCCCCCGGGGCACCACTGCCTGCCCGACTGGCCCAACGGCTTCTGCCTTCTGGCCAATCTGGCCGTGGCCATCGAAACCGCCAAGGCCCAAGGCCTCGCCCGCCGTTTTGCTGTCATCGACTGGGATGTGCACCACGGCAACGGGACCGAGCATATTTTCTATGACCGCGACGACGTGCTGACGGTTTCGATCCATGAAGAAAACAATTATCCCATTGATTCCGGTCACTTGGCCGACAAAGGCCGCGGTGCGGGCCTTGGCTATAACATGAATATTCCCCTGCCCCCCGGCACTGGCCATGCGAGCTATCTTGAGGTGATGGACAGGCTTGTGCTGCCTGCGCTTGCGCGCTTCAAGCCCGATGTGATCCTCATCGCCTGCGGCTTTGATGCGGGCACATTCGATCCGCTGGGCCACCAGCTTTGCACCGCCGAGACGTTTCGCCAGATGACCCGCCGTGTTGTCAAAGCGGCCGAAGCGCTTTGCGGCGGCAAGCTCATGATGGCCCATGAAGGCGGCTACTCGGAGGCCTATGTGCCCTTCTGCGGCCATGCGGTGATCGAGGAGATGTCAGGCAGCCAGATCACAGCGCCAGACCCGATGGCCGAGGTCGTTGCTGCCCGCCAGCCAAACGCCCGCGCACAGGCCTTTGTCTCTGAGCTGATTGATGAAATGGTGACAGAGCATCTCGGCTAAGCCGCTCTCACCACATGGTTTTTTCAGCGCGCGCGGCCCAATCCGCGTCATAGCGCGCGCCGCCCTCCTCGCCCTCTGTCTGCTCGGCCAGAATAGCGCCCACCGTGGGCAGCCCGGCGCTTTGGTCGCCAGCGCTCCACAGTTCGGCGCGCATCGGCGCCCGCGCGCATTGCGCATAGATTTCGCCGATTGTAATCACAATAACAGAGCGTGGCCGGCGGCCCCTGTCGTCAAAACGGGCGCAAAGCGCGGCCTCAAGGCTCACCTTCGCCGCGCCGTTGACCCGCACAACAGTGTCCGACCCCGCCACCATAAACAAAAGCGAAATCCGCCCGTCCGCCACGATATTGCGCAGCGTGTCCATCCGGTTGTTGCCGCGCCAGTCAGGCATCAAAAGCCTGTGCTCGTCCAACTCCTGAACCACAGGGCCATCGTCCCCGCGTGGGCTTGCGTCTGTCCCGTCGGGGCCGACCGTGGAGACAATGCAAAACCGCGACGCGCCTATCCACTTGCGATAAAGCGGCGTCATCTGCCGCGCCACCTTGCGGATCGACGCCGCGCCGGGCACGCCGTAGAGCGCCTCTAATTCGCTGATATCCTTAACATACTCAGCCATCAAACCCCGCCTCGGCCATGAGAGCATCCGAGCGCGTTTCAACCTCGCGCTCCAGCCGCGCCATAAACTCGGCCTGCCCCAGCCCCGCAGGAATAGGCTCAAGAAACTCCACAACCGCCAGACCGGGTTTGCGCCGGATCGTGCCCTTGGGCCAGAACAGCCCCGCATTGGTCGCCACCGGCAGACAGACCTGCTCCATCTGGTCATAAAGCGCAAATGTGCCGACCTTATAGGGCTTTTTCTCGCCCGGCGTCACGCGCGTGCCCTGACTGTAAATCACAAGCTGCCCCGCCGCCGTCACGCCGCTTTTCACATCCTCCAGCATCTTCTTGATCGCCTGCCCCCGCTTGCCACGGTTCACCGGCACACATCCGATCCGGTAGGCATAAAGCCCGATCACAGGAGTCCAAAGGATCTCGCGTTTCATGATAAATTTCGCCGCAGGGCTGGCGTTGAAAATCATGATAATATCCAGAAAAGACTGGTGTTTGGCCGCAATCAACATCTCGCCTGCGGGCGGCGTGCCGCGAATTTCATGGCGCAGGCCAAGCATCCAATGCGCTGTCCAGAGCACCCAGATACAATAGAATTTGCAAGCCGCCCGCGCGCCCTTGGTGCTCACCAAAGCCCAAGGCAAAAAGACAATCCCGACAAGCAACATCATCACCGCGTTTTGCAGCACAAAGACCAGTGATATCCCCCAACGCACAGCCGACATCAGCGCAACTCCTTCAAGGTGCGCCGCGCCGCCGCCTGCGTTGCGCCAAAGGCCACAAGCCCCGCCACCAGCGGAATGGCCAGCGGCCAGAGCCAGCTTGCGCCCTGAAAGCCAAGCCCGCTCAGAAGGCTGTCCTGCGGCCCGCCCGTCGGCAAAACCAGAAGCGCCGCGACGCCCAGCGCCATGCCCAGCGCCGCCCCTGTCACAGAGCGCAGCGTGAAGCGCCGCACAAAGGCGCTGGCGATATAGCCGTCTTTCGCGCCGACAAGCCGCATCACGGTGATCACTTTGGCATTGGCCGCCAGCGCCGCATTGGCCGCCAGCGTGATCATCGCGCCCATAACGGCAAAGATCAGCCCGATCGAGAACCAGCCCAGAAACGACAGCCGCGCGGCCGCCGCCACCAATGGCGCGCGCCAGCGGGCATGATCATCGAGCACCGCACCGGGCACCTCGCCAAGCAGGCGCAGGCGCAGCGCCTCGGCGTCAAGCCCTTCCTCGTCTTCAATAATTTCAATCAGTTGCGGAATGGGCAGCGCCTCAAGCGGCATCTCGGGGCCAAACCACGGCTCCAGCAATTTGCGCTGCTCCGCATCACTCAAGACCCGCGCCGAAGCCACACCGGGCGTCGTCTGAAGCACCACAAGAGCCGCCTCGCTCGAGGCCTGCATCTGCCCTTGGGGCGCCGAAATCCGGACCGTTGCAGACTGTGCCAGCTCGCTGGCCCAACGCTCCGACAGCCGCGCCGCCGACACAGACAACGCCAGCGCAAACACCGCCAGAAAGGCCATGACCGCCGCCGCAAAAAGCGTCAGCCGCGCGGTAAACCCTGTTGGCGGCACTGCCCGCTCGGCCTGTGCATCGCCAATGATAAAATCGGTTATCTTGTTGAGATGGATCACGTCGCGCATCACAGATCTGCCCCCGCCTGCTGAATCCGCCGCCCCGCAATCCGCAGGACACGCGCCTGCACCTGCGATTTGGCCGCGCGGATCAGCCCCAGATCATGGGTGGCAATCACAACAGTTTTGCCCATCCGGTTCAGCTCCACCAGAAGCTGGAGCAGCCGTTGCGACATCTCCCAGTCGATATTGCCGGTCGGCTCATCGGCCAGAATGACATCGGGCGACATAATCACCGCCCGCGCCAGAGCCGCGCGCTGGCGTTCGCCCCCGGACAGCTCGGGCGGCAAAGCGCTGGCACGGCCCCGCAGGCCGACCCAGCTCATCAGCTCCGCAAGATTGTCCTGCGCCCCCGCCACGCTCTGCCCCGCAACCGTGAGTGGCAAAGCGATATTATCGGCAATCGACAGGTGGTCGAGAAACTGGCAATCCTGATGCACCACACCAATACGGCGCCGCAGCTCGGCAATCCCGTCACGGTCCAGAGCGCGCACATCCTTGTCAAACAGGCGCAATTGCCCCGCCGTGGGCAAAAGCTCGCCATAGCAGAGCTTGAGAAGCGTGGTTTTGCCCGCTCCGGACGGCCCCGTCAAAAAGTAAAACGACCCGGCCGGCAGGCTCAGGGTCATATCGCCCAGAAGCTCTCCGTCGCCATAGCTATAGGCCACATCTGTTAACTCTATCAAAGGTTAGCCCTTCCCTTTCGCGCGCCCGCGCCAGACCATGCCCCAGAGCCGGGAAAGTTGCAATCGCGTTGCGTGTTTGCGTGTTTGGCCTTTTCGTGCAAAAGCTTAACGCCTATGGTGAGGCAGGATAAGTGTCTGGTGTTGGGGATAGTAAGGGGGCGTGATGAGGCTGGTTTGCCCGAATTGTGGCGCACAATATGAAGTGCCTGACGAGGTGATCCCGCACGACGGGCGGGATGTGCAATGTTCCAACTGCGGCGATACGTGGTTTCAATACCACCCGTCCCAAGAGCCGGACAGCCCCGAAGATCAAGCGCTCGACGCATCAGATATCGCGCCTTCACCGGAGAGCCACAGCGCCGAGGCCCCCGCCGGGGCTATAGAGCCAGACGCGCCGTCACAGCCCAGCGCCCCTCCCAGTGCAC
>JAHBAN010000176.1 GCA_018500075.1 Flavobacteriia bacterium
AAACAGCTGTGCCGCTGTGACATACGCCAAGGCTGTCAAGTTATGCGCTATATCTTGGGGTGGTAGATGACCATCAGAGATCAGATCACGTAACAAACCTGAATGAATACTCAGCGTACCCAAGAACAGGATTAGCCGCACGCTAAAAGCGAAAATGATTAGATTTGGCCTATTGATGGCCACGCTAATGGCCCACGTCAGATAACATAAAGTGATCGCGAAGATGACACCAAGAATTAGGAGCGTAATCTTTGAGTGCTGTATCACAGCCTCGAGGCTATCCATGCGGAAGCTTGGGTGAAGAACGTTCTTTGTTTGTATCCTGAGGTATAAATCTGCCCCCCGCCAATCAGGCTGAATTGCAAGTGAATAGCCATCACTGATTACGCCTTGTGCAGAGGTCAATGTATCGCCGAACTGCCCTATTTTGTCCCCATCTGGCGATCCCAAAAATACTTGCACCTCATCCAGGTGGACTGGTCTGATGAGCAAAACCTGACTGGTGGCAATAGCCTGATTTGGTATTGATACTTTGAACCAAACTGGCGCGCCTTGAAACCCGAGATTGGTTCCCTGAGCAAATGGAACAAAGTCCTTTTCAGAACTTCCTATCCGATATTCAACATTTAAGTCGTCGGCATAGGAAAATGTTGGGAAACTGACAGTGACAACGACGCAAGCACAGACCGACAAAACGAGCAAAAAGCGATGCAGATCGCTAAATTTAGGTCTGGTAACACGCATGCAGGCCTAACTTCTCCTGTTCGTATGGTGGTATGCGTTGGGATAATACCCATGAGACGTATGCTTTCACTGGTTAAGACAGGCGTTGGTGTTAGTGAAATTTAGTATTCAAGTAAAGGAAGTTGGGTTACTGTGTTGAACACTGCTTTGAGCATCCTCATCCTGCGTTATTAAAACTTCGCATTTGCCACCGATGCTGACATCAAACACTTTAAAAAACCAAGCAAATTAAATTACCCGTATCGCACCTCTTAAAACCTAACAGAGCGGTCTGTTGCAGCCGCGCTTTGACCGCGATTTGACAGCGCGCCAGCCTGCGGCCCCAGTATCCGCCCGCAGCATTCTCCCCCGCGCGGAGGCGGCTTGATGCGCAAGCCGAGGTTAGCGGTGGCGCGAGGCTCTTTGCCCCGTGGGGAGCCCAGATCAGGTGCCGCAAAAGGTTTTGTAGGGGCCAAAGCTGTCGGGGGCGCCAGAGGCATAGGCCGCGGCGCCCTTTTGTGGGGTGAAGGGCGATTGCAGGATGCTCAAGAGCCTCTCAAAGGACGCCATATCACCCGCTTCGGCGGCTTGTAGCGCCTCTTCGACCTTGTGGTTGCGCGGAATATAGAGCGGGTTGACCGCCTGCATGGCCGCAGCGCGGGCCTCGGGCGAGGCGCGCTCCGCGCCACTGCGCGCAGCATAGGCGGCAAGCCATGCATCAAGCTCTTTGGCGGGGTCATCATAGAGCGCGCGCAGCGGCGAGGGATCGCCAAGAAGCACATCAGACAGCGCGCGGAAGGCGTTTGTATAATCGACGTTCTGGCCCTGCATGGTCATGAGAAAGCCGCTGGCGAGGGCCAGATCGCCATCCTTTTCGCGCAACAGGCCGAGCTTTTGGCGCAGCCCTTTGAGCCACTGCGCCTGATAGAGCGCGGGGACCGCATTGATCACCTCGGTGGCCTGTTTGATGGCCGTGTCGTCCTCCGGGCTGATCAGCCCGAGCAGGCATTCGGCGAGGCGCGCCAGATTCCACGCGGCAATATTGGGCTGGTTGCCATAGGCATAGCGGCCCTGTTGGTCGATAGAGGAAAAGCTCGCCTGCGGGCTATAGCTGTCAAGGAAGGCACAGGGGCCATAGTCAATCGTTTCGCCCGAAATGGTCATATTGTCTGTGTTCATCACCCCGTGCACAAAGCCGAGGTTGACCCATTGCGCCACGAGGCTGGCTTGCCGCTCGGCGACACGCTTCAAAACATCAAGATAGCGGCCATCGCGGCCCACCAGATCAGGATCGTGGCGCGCGATGGCATAATCCGCGAGCTTTTGCAGCATCGCTGTGTCGCCCCGCGCGGCAAAAAACTGAAAGCTGCCAACCCGCAAGTGAGACGACGCCACGCGCGCCAGCACCGCGCCGTCTTTTGCGCCGCTCTCACGGTGGATTTTTTCGCCCGTGGTCACAGCGGCCAAGGCCCGCGTTGTAGGAACCCCGAGCGCATACATCGCCTCCCCGACAAGATATTCACGCAAGACAGGGCCAAGCGCGGCCTTGCCATCTCCGCCGCGCGAAAAGGGCGTGCGCCCGGAGCCTTTGAGGTGAAGATCGCGGCGCTTGCCAAAGCGGTCGATCAGCTCGCCCACAAGCAGCGCCCGCCCGTCGCCGAGCTGGGGCGAAAACCCGCCAAACTGGTGGCCCGCATAGGCCATGGCCAGAGGTGCTGCGCCTGCGGGGGCGCGCATTCCGCTCAAGACAAGCGCGCCTGCGTCCCCTGCGAGCGCGTCCGGATCAAGGCCAAGCTCCTCGGCCAGCGCCACATTGAGCTTGAGCATCTGCGGCGCGGGAACTTTATCGCCTTGCCACTGGGCATAGGCGCCTGACAGCTCGCGATGATAGCTGTTGTCAAAGGCAAAATCGGGGAGTCTGGTCATGATGCGCGCGTCCTCATAGGGCCTTGCCAATGTAGGCCAAAGCCGGCGGGGATCAACCTTTGGCGCGCGACAGGTCAGCGCATCACGAAAGGATCGGGGATCACATCATCAGAGGTGCGCAGCCAGACCGCCTTGGTGCGAGTATAGTCGAGCGCGGCGGCCAGCCCGCCTTCGCGGCCATGCCCGCTGAGTCCGTGGCCCCCAAAGGGCGCGATCGGGCTAACGGCACGATACGTATTGACCCAGACGATCCCGGCCCGAATGCCACGGATCATCCGGTGGGCGCGGGTGAGGCTGGATGTAAAGACCCCGGAGGCAAGGCCGAAGGCGGTGTCATTGGCGATATCGAGCGCTTCGGCCTCAGAGCCAAAGCTCACCACAGACAGAACCGGCCCGAAGAACTCCTCTCTCAGGCAGGGCGCATCTGGCGCGGCGGAACAGTCAAGAATGGTGGGCGGGAAGTAGTGCCCTGCCCCGTCCAAACGCGCGCCGCCTGTCACGAGCTTGGCGCCGGCCGCGAGAGAGCGGGCGATAATATCTTCCGCGCGCGCGACTTGCGCGGCTGTGCAGAGCGGGCCGACTTCTGTGGCCATATCATCAGGGGCGCCGATGATGACGGCCTCGGCCTTGGCCTTGAGCTTGGCGAGAAACGCCTCTCTGACGCTTTCGGACACAACCAACCGCGAGCCAGCCACACAGCTCTGGCCGGAGGCGGCAAAAACGCCGGACACCTGCGCATTGGCGGCGCTCTCAAGATCGGCATCCTCAAACACAATGAAGGGCGACTTCCCGCCCAATTCAAGCGAGGTGGAGGCCAGGTTTTCTGCCGAGCCGCGCACAATATGGCGGGCTGTTTCAGGACCGCCCGTAAAGGCGATATGCGCCACTTTGGGGTGGCTGGTCAGCACCGCGCCACAGCGGGGGCCAAAGCCTGTCAGGATATTCACAACCCCCGCAGGAAAGCCCGCCTCATGCACGAGGCGCGCAAACGCCAGCAGAGGGGCAGCCCCCTCTTCGGAGGCTTTGAGCACCACAGTGCAGCCCGCCGCAAGCGCAGGGCCAAGCTTGACCGCCGCCAGAAAAAGCTGCGAGTTCCAAGGCACAATCGCCGCAACCACACCCACCGGCTCGCGCCGCAGCCAGACTTCCATATCGGGCTTGTCAATCGGCAGATGCGCGCCTTCGATCTTGTCGGCAAGCCCTGCATAATACCGGTAGTATTCGGCGACATAAGCGATCTGGGCCGAGGTTTCACGGATGATCTTACCGGTGTCGCGGGTCTCCAGCCGGGCCAGTTCGGCCGCGTTTTCGGCCACAAGATCGGCCAGACGATAGAGCAGCTTGCCGCGCGCTGTGGCTGTCATATTCGCCCAGTCCGGCGCAAGAAACGCAACCTGCGCGGCCTCTACCGCGGCGTTCACATCGGCCTCGCGCGCCTCAGGCATCAGCGCCCAAGCCGCCCCTGTGGCGGGATCAAGGCTTTCAAACTGCGCACTGCCTTTGGAAAAGGCCCCGCCGATATAGTGCTGGAATTCTTGCATTTTTTGTCCTTAGGCGAAGGCGGGCATGACGTCGTTGATAAAACGCTCAAGGCTGGCGCGTTTGCGCTCAAAGCTCATTCCTGAGTCAATCCAGAGCGAATATTCATCATATCCCATATCCTGATAGGTCTTGATCCGCGCAATGGCGTCATCGGCTGTGGCGATCACATTGTCCCGCAGCATGGCCTGCGGGCTATAAAACGGATGGGCGGCGATGTCCTCCTGCGAGAGCGGCGCAATCAGCCCCTGACTCACCGGGCGTTCGTTTTTGAACCAGGCACCGAAGTAGCAATAAAAGCGGTTGATCTCTTCGGCGGCCTGACGCGCGTCCTCATCGCTGTCGGCGATATAGGTATGGTTCAAAAGCATGATCTCGGGGCGCGCAACCTCGGGAAACTTCGCGCAAGCCGCGTTGAAGGTCTCCATAAGCTTGGCGATTTCCTCATCCCCCTGCCAAAGCGGCGTCACCTGCACATGACAGCCTTGCGCCACCGCAAATTCGTGGCTGTTCGGGTCACGCGCCGCAATCCAGATGGGCGGGCCGCCCTCTTGCACAGGCTTTGGCGAGGAGGTTGTCGCCGGAAAGCTGTGATAGGCTCCCTCTTGGGCATAATCCCCGGCCCAAAGCCCCTTGATTGCCGGCACAAGGGCGCGCATCCGCTGGCCGGCGTCCCAAGCGTCCAGACCGGGCATAATGCGCTCGTATTCGTAACTATAAGCGCCCCGCGCGATCCCGAGATCAAGACGGCCCTCGGTGATCAGATCGGTCATTGCAGCCTCCCCCGCAAGCGCGATCGGATGCCAGAACGGCGCAATCACCGTGCCTGTGCCAAGGCGGATGTTTTTGGTCTGGCGCGCCAGATCAATCAGGCTCAGGAACGGGTTGGGCGCGATGGTGAAATCCATGCCATGGTGTTCGCCGGTCCAGACCGCGTGCATCCCGCCCGCATCCGCCATTTTGGCGAGCGTCAGAAAGTCCTGATACAGCTGGCGCTGGTCCTGATCGGGGCTGACACGTTCCATATGCACAAAGAGAGAAAACCGCATTACGCTCGCCTTTCAGATGGGATCGGGCGGACCTTGCCGCTGGTTTGAGTGCCAAAATAAACGCCGTAGTTGCCAAGTTTGTTCTCCGCCGCAAACCGCGTCAGCATGGTGCGCATAACGCTGTCTGTGACCGCGGCGAGCGCCTCTTCGGTCAGCGGCACAAACCGCCCCACAGAGGGCGCGCCTTCTTCGGTCTGACAGAGAAAGGCAATGTGCTGGCGCTTTGCCTCATCATCTTCAAACACCGAATAGACAAACCCCGGCTCTGCGGTCAGACCCGTGCCGGCAATCAGCTTTTGCAGTGTTTCCGAGGCCCCCTGCTCTGTGACACGGCGCTCCGGAAGCGCCAATCCGCCCTTGCCGTCTTCAACCAGAAGCACCTGCCCGTCACGCTCGATCAGCGCAGAGACCGTCAGGCCGATATGAGGCTCAAGCGCCTCTGCTGCCGTCGAGGGCGTCACATAAGCGCCACGCGCATAGCCCAGCCCCGCCGTGGCCGAACTGTCAAACGCCTCGACACGGCCAATCAGGATCGCATGATCACCCGCCTCGACAATCTGGTGCATAGAACAGTCAAACCAAGCCGAAACCCCCTCCAGAACAGGCGCGCCATGCGGCCCTCTTTGCCATGTGACGCTTGCAAAGCGGTCCTCGACGGGGCGGGCAAATGTATTGGAGACATCGACCTGCGTTTCAGCCAGAATATTCACGGCAAAGCCCTCGGCTTTGGTCATATTGTCAAAATTACTGGAGCTGTTGGCAATGCAGACCAAGAGAAGCGGCGGATCCAGCGACACCGAGGAAAACGAATTGGCCGTGAAGCCGATCGGTGCGCCCTCGCTGTCGTGGGCGGTGACAACAGTGACGCCCGTGGTGAAGGCGCCAAAGGCCGAGCGCAAGGCCCGCAGATCAAAGCCGCTCACGAGGCCACCTCATGGATCACGGCAGGGGCGTCGGGCCGGGCAAGCCACTCGGCCAAAGCATGGTTGACCAGATCGGGCGCGGTAAGATTGACCATATGGCGATGTCCTTTGATTGTCTCGTGTCTGCCGTTCTGAACGGTGTCTGCAATGGCTCGGGCCATCTGTGGGGTCGAGTTTGCATCTTCGCTGCCCGTCAGCGCAAGCAGCGGAATGCGGATTTCGCCCATGCGCGCAGCATAGGTGGCATCCCCCGTCGCAAAGGCCGAATAGGCTGTGGCGTAGCCTGTGGGCGAAACCGCCTCAAGCCAGCTCTGAGTTGCGCTGCGCACAGCGCGCTCCTCGGGATCAAGCGAAAACCAGCGCGACAACGGCGCAGCGTGGTTGATCTCGCCCGCCCGGATCAGGGCCGCGCGGGCCTCAACAGCGGCACGGTCTGCGGGGGCGCGGCAAAAGACAGGGTTGAGCAATGCAACGCGGCGCAGCAAATCAGGGTGCTCCACAGCCAGCCCGCCCGCGATCAGCGCGCCCATGGAGTGCCCCGCAAGGCTGACAGGGCCAAGGCCGAGCGCAGCCAATGCCTCCGCAGCCCAAGCCACAAAAGCCTCAAGCCCGCTGCCCTCGGGCAGCGGATCGCTTCCGCCATGCCCCGGCATATCCAGCGCAATCACGTGATGATGCGCGCTCAGAGCCTCGATCTGTGGCCCCCAAGCCGCCGATTGCAGCCCGACACCATGCACCAGCACCACAGGCGCACCCCGCCCCGCAGAGCGCAGCGCGACCTTGGCGCCAGAGCTAGACAGCCGCAGGGTTTTCAGCGTCATGACCAAGCTCCTTAAGGTCCTGATACCGGTCGCCAATGCGGTGATGTGGCCGCCCGCCGATGGAGGCGCCCAGCGCGATGACGATCTCGTCTGAAGCCGGCGCATCGGCGATAGAGGTCTGGATGGTCAGATAATGGCTGCGCCGCCCGCCGTCGTTCTTGTCCATCAAAGGGATCATCAGGGGCGCATTGGCCGGGCCACGCGTGTTGCAAAACGACAGGTAGGATTTTGCCCCGACAGCCTCCCGGAAGATATTGCCAAAATGCAGCGTATGGATCAGCGCCGACGCGTGCTCGATCTCGCCGTCAAGGCCGACAATCGCCGATTTGCCATAGCCCTCGACCAGATCGCCGCTGCCCGCAGCCTCAAGGATCATATCGGTCAGGATCTGGCCAAGCTCTGGCGCACAGTCGCGAATGGCAGGCGACAGATCCTCCACAAAGCCCTGACCCGCCCAAGGATTCTTGATCACAGCCATGGCCGCAATGAGCTTGAGCGGCGTCGCAGCTACCCGGCCCCCTTCAACAAGGGTGTTTTCAACGTGCAAAAGCGTTTTTCGGATGTCAGCGGGCACAGGCGCATTCCTTTTGCTGTGGTGAGTCGTGTTGTAATATGGTATACCATCATACAAATTGTCAATCGCGCCGCGAGGCCGCCCCGAAATGGATCAAAAGACCTTGACGCTGGAACGGATAGAAACCGCGCCGCAGACCCTGCGCGACATTGTTCAAACCAAGATGCGCGATGCGATCATGTCGGGGCATTTTGCCCCCGGCGAGCGCCTTGTGGAGCGCCCGCTCTGTGAACAGCTTGGCGTCAGCCGCACGGTCGTGCGCGAAACGATCCGCTATCTGGAGGCCGAGGGGCTGGTGGAAACCATCTCCCACAAAGGGCCGATCGTCGCGACGCTGAACTGGAGTCAGGCCAAACAGATCTATGACATCCGCCGCCAGCTCGAGAGCGCGGCGGCCGAGGCCGCAGCCAAGGCCTCAACGCCCGCCTTCGAGGCCGATTTGCGCGCCGCCCTCGCACAGCTTGACGAGGCCATGCGCGCGCAGGACTGGAGCGTCATCTTTGCCGCCGCAACCGCGTTTTACGAGCGGATCTTTGCGCAGGCCGGCCATACCGTCGCCTGGGAAATCGTGCAGCGGCTCAACGGGCGCATAAGCCGCTTGCGCGCGCTCACACTCTCGGCCAAAGATCGCTCGACCTCAGGTCTGGCCCATATGAGCGCCATTGCCGACGCCGTGATCCGCAAGGATCCGCGCGACGCACGCGCCGCCGTAAAAGCCCATATCAAGGAGGCCGCCAAGATCGCACAGGCCGTGCTGGCACAGGAGAAACGGAATGACTGAAGCCTATTGGATCGCCCATGTGACCGTCACAGACCCCGAAGCCTACAAGGACTATCAGGCCGTTGCCCCTGCGGCCTTTGCCAAATATGGCGCGGTTTTTCTGGCCCGAGGCGGGACGGCAGACACACCCGAAGGCAAGGCCTATGAGCGCCATGTCGTCATCCGGTTTGAAAGCTATGCAGCGGCGCGCGCCTGTTATAATTCGCCCGAATACGCCGCCGCCCGCGCCGCCCGCGCCGGCGCCTGTGACGCGCATATTGTGATCGTAGAAGGACTTGAAGCCTCATGAGCAGCTTTGATGAAGACTTGTTTTTGAAAGGGCTTGAGCAACGCAAAGCCACTTTGGGCGCGGACTATGTCGAGAAAAATCTCGCCGCAGCCGACGCCTTCACCCGCCCCTTTCAGGAGGCCATGACAGCTTGGTGCTGGGGCTTTGGCTGGGGCGATGACGTCATTGACGCCAAAACCCGCTCGATGATGAACCTCGCGATGATCGGCGCTTTGGGCAAAATGCACGAATGGGAGCTGCATTGCAAAGGCGCGCTCAACAACGGTGTGAGCCGCGACGAGATCCGCGCCATCATCCATGTGATCGCGATTTATTGTGGCGTCCCACAAGGGCTGGAGTGCTTTCGCGCGGCGCGCAGGGTGCTCCAGGACGCCGAGGAGAGCGCGCCTTAATCCCTATCCAAACACTGTAAAAATGATGTAGTATAATACTTTTAACAAAACACCGTATTATCAAGGCATTATATATTATGACGGACCGTTCCCCCCGGCTTTCCAAACTGGCGCGCTTGCGCAGCCGTCTCCAGATGCCGCCTCTGGCCCTCCTCGCCAGCGCCTTGCTGTTTGTCCTGATCTTTGACAACAGCACATTCTGGCGTATCGGCGCCGAGGTCTTTTCAGGCCATCTCCTCGCCTTTGCCGGTATGATCGGCGCAGTTTACAGCCTGACGCTGGCTGTGTTTTCGCTTTTTGCGCTTCCCTGGCTTGTGAAGCCCTTCAGCGTTTTCATCCTGATCCTGAGCAGCGTCACAAGCTATTACATGGACACGCTGGGCGCCTTCATTGACCGCGAGATGATCCAGAATGTCATGGTGACAACAGTCACGGAGTCAAAACACCTGATCACCGCCGGGTTTTTGCTTCATGTGGCGCTCTACGGGCTGCTGCCCTCGGCTGTTGTGCTTGCACTCAAACTGACGCCACAGCGCAGGCGCGTTGCTTTGGCTGCGCCTGTTGTTGCCGGCGTGCTCTGCGCTCTGATCACCCTCGGGTTGCTCGCCACCGATTTCAAGACCTATGCCTCGATCCTGCGAGAGCGCAAAGACTTTTTGGCAAGCTACCAGCCCGGCGCGCCCGTGGTGAACAGCTTTCGCTATGCGGCGATGATGCGCAAAACGCTCAACATCGTGGTTCAGCCCTTGGGCGAAGATGCGACCAAAGGCGCCGCCTACAGCCCGGGCCAAAAGCCGGCTCTGACCGTGCTTGTGGTGGGCGAAACGGCGCGCGCCCAGAGCTTTGGTCTCAACGGCTATGCGCGCGACACAACCCCCAATCTCTCAAAGCTGCCGATTGTCGCCTTTGAGTCCGTGAGCAGCTGTGGCACCTCAACCGCCGTGTCCCTGCCCTGTATGTTTTCAAAACTGCCGCGCAAGGACTACTCCTTTGAGGCCGGTGCCGCGCAACAAAACCTGCTGGACGTGCTCGCCCATGCAGGGCTTCATGTCGAATGGTGGGACAACAACACAGGCCACAAAGGTCTCGCCGACCGCCTTCCCAACCGGAGCTTTCTGGGAGAAGCCAGCCCCACCGCCTGCCGCGACGGCGAATGTGACGACGGCATATTCCTTCCGGCCCTGCGGGCCTATATCAACAGCCTCACCGAGGATACGGTGCTGGTGTTGCACCAGATCGGCAGCCATGGGCCTTCCTATTTCATGCGCTACCCGCCCGAGTTCGAAAAATTCACGCCCGCCTGCCATACGCCCGAGCTGAAGAAATGCTCCGCCGAGGAGGTGACAAACGCCTATGACAACACCATTGCCTTCACCGATCAGGTGTTGGCCGAAACCATCTCGCTTCTGGACAGCCAGCAGGATCTGAACACCGCGATGCTCTATGTCTCCGATCATGGCGAGTCGCTCGGCGAAGGCGGGCTTTACCTGCACGGAGCGCCCTATTTTATCGCGCCCAAAGAGCAAACACGGGTGCCAATGCTGCTCTGGATGTCAGACCGCTTTGCCACGCAGTTTGATCATGATACAAAATGTCTGGAGAGCGCATCCAGCGCCCCTTTGAGCCATGACAATCTGTTTCATTCGGTCCTCGGGCTGATGGACATCACAACAGAGGTCTATGACAAAAAACTTGACCTTTTTGCCGCCTGCCCGGCAAACAGAAGGAAAAGTTGATTTGAGAGCTTTGCGCAGCCCGCCAAAGCGGCTAAGTGCTGCGCAGCCTTACATCACAACGACTTGAAAGAACGCCCATGAATATGCTCAAAATCGTCGCCGTGCCGATGCACAAGGAAGGCCGCAAATTTGTCGCGGTGTTCGCCGCCATCACTGTGGCCCTGGGCTTTTTGTGGGAGCCGCTCTTTTGGCTCGGCTGTGGCGCAACGGTCTGGTGCTATTACTTCTTTCGCGATCCGGTGCGCGTGATTTTGCAAAACGAAAACCTTGTTCTCTCGCCGGCAGACGGGGTTGTCTCGCTGATTGAAGAGGTTGTTCCCCCCGCCGAACTCGGGCTGGGCGAGGCGCCGGTGACGCGGGTTTCGGTCTTTATGAATGTGTTCAACTGCCATGTGAACCGCGCCCCCATTGCCGGCACGGTGACACAGATCACCTATCACCACGGCAAGTTTCTCAATGCCTCGCTGGACAAAGCCAGCGAATTCAACGAGCGCAACTGCCTGACCATCGAAACCCCGAAAGGCGCCAAAATCGGGGTCATCCAGATTGCCGGTCTCGTGGCGCGGCGGATCGTCTGCTTTGTCAAGCCGGGCGATCAGCGCGCCGCAGGCGAGCGCTTCGGCCTGATCCGGTTTGGCAGCCGCCTTGATGTGTTCCTTCCCGCCGGTGTTCAGCCGCTTGTGCCGCTCGGCACAACGGCCGTCGCAGGCGAAACCATTCTGGCCGATCTGACAAACCCGACCCCCAACCTGAAAGCCGTGTCACGATGAGCACCGAACGCACCATCAAACTGCGCCATGTTGTGCCCAGTATTGTCACTGTCTTCGCGCTCTGCGCGGGGCTTACGTCGGTGCGGATGAGCCTTGAGGGGCATTTGGAAACGGCGCTGGCCTTCATTCTGATCGCGGTGTTTCTGGATGCCGCCGATGGCAAGCTGGCGCGCTTTCTGGACACAGCCAGCCCCTTCGGGGCCGAGCTGGACACGCTGGCCGATTTTTTCAACTTCGGCATCGCGCCGGGCTTTCTGCTCTACAACACACTCTATATCGGGACACCTGCCGCCAATCTGGGCTGGCTGGCCGCGCTTGTCTTGGCGGTGTGCTGCGCGTTGCGCCTCGCGCGGTTCAATCTCTCGATGAAAGACACAAACGTTACGATGGCAAAGGATAATTTCTTCGTCGGTGTGCCCGCCCCCGCGCTGGCCTGCCTCGCCTTGATGCCGATATTTATCCATCTCTCGGGCTGGAAACACCTCGATTACCCGCTGGTGCGCACCCTCTATATTATCGCGGTGGGCTTCCTCGCGGTGAGCACGATCCCGACATTCTCGGTCAAACACGCAAGCATCAAACGCAAGCACCTCGCGGTTGCGATTGTGGCGGCGGTTGTGATGGTCGTCTGCCTGATGTCCTACCCATGGCCTACGCTCATGGCGATCAACCTGATCTATCTGATGACCCTGCCATTTTCCTACCGCGCCCAAAAGCGCCAGAAAGCCGCCAAAAGCTGATCTTCGGCCCCACAAGGCCCGCCGCCTAAGAAAGAGCTCTTTGGCGGCGGGGCCTCCAACGGCTGGTGAAAAGAGTCGCCACAACGACTCCGATCAGCGCTCCGGCCACGGTTGCCGAAACAGTATGCGCGCCAAGCATCACGCGCGCGTGCATCGTCAGCGCGGTGACGGGCAAACATAACACCAAAAACCACCAACTATAGCGGCGCGCCATAAACCAGCCCCCCGCACTCGCCAATGTCGAATGGCCAGACGGCATATTGTGCTGTGAGTTCGGGCCACTGGGGCGCTGGCCAAGACGCGTTCCCATCACGCTGACATCATTCAACAGCCGCTTAGGCCCATGTGAGGCCACAATACCCGCTCCCACAATGCCCAGAATTTGTCCCGCCCCTTTCCAGTCGCGCAAAACAATAACAGTCGCAATAGGCACTGCAGTGTTCACATGACGCAGGTATTTTTCAGTGCCTTGCACGAGCGCCGTCTTGCCCGCAGCACGACAGACGGCATAGACCCCGTTTATATCGGATGGATAAACCAACGCCCCGCCAATCAGCAGCCCGCTACAGCCAAGCGCAAGCGCATGGCGGCGCAGGTTGTGCCAAGGGAGAGCAATGTTGCGAATTGTGCTCATATCTATAGGTAAATCCTGAGGAACTTATGTCAAGTGGTTGCAGCCGCGACGCCGATCAACGCGCCACATGGAAAATATCAAACTCGGATTTGTAAATATCGCTTACCATGCCAAAGGCTCCCATGACGCTGTGAAACGGAAAATCATGAGGAAAGCTCTCGGCAGGCAAAACAGAGGCGGCGGTGAGGCCGCGGCGTGCAGCAAACCCCTCTGACATCCAAACCAGAAACGGCACGTCCCGTTGCTCCTTAGGCGCAATGCTGTTGGGCAGGCCGTGCAGATAATACCCGCCCTCGCCCAGCGACTGCCCGTGGTCGGAGACATAAAGAAGTACGCTATCGGCCTCGAGCCGCTCAAGCTGCGCGATCAGGTCAGCCAACAGATAATCCGTGTACAGGATTGAATTGTCATAGGCATTGAGAAGCTCTTCTTGCGTGCATTTTGCAACCTGAACCGTCTTGCATTCGGGGGTAAACCGCGC
>JAHBAN010000183.1 GCA_018500075.1 Flavobacteriia bacterium
CCAACGTCACGCTCGCCTGCCCCCGCCGCCCCCGCTTCCTCTTTCTCTAAATATCCCGGGGGTGCGGGGGCTGGCCCCCGCTGTGTCCTGCGTGCGGGGGCCAGCTCCTCGCTAAACCCTGCGTGCGGGGCCAGCCCCGACAGCGGTCGCAGTTTTGCGCCGCAAAACAGCGAAACCGTCCCGGCCTCGCAAACGCAAAGAGCCGCGCCCTCTTTGGCGCGGCCCCTCTTGCGTCACGGCAGAGCGCTTACTTCTTTTGCGGTCCCAGTGCTGAAAGCCCCTTGAGAATATCAATCGCATAGGCGAGCTGATAATCCTCCTCGCGCAGCTTGGCGGCGGCCAGCGCCTTTTCCTGATCTTTCTTGATCTGTTCGATCTCGTCCTCGGTCAGGCTGTCGTTGCTGATACTGCCGCGCAAATCGGCCTCGGTGCGCGCGTCAAACTTGGTCTGCTCCTCCTCGGTCGCGGCCTCGGGGGTGCGGCGCGGCTGCTCCACAACAATATCCGGCGAAACGCCCAGCGCCTGGATAGAGCGCCCCGAGGGCGTATAATACCGCGCCGTGGTCAGACGCATCGCGCCCTCGCCCCTGAGCGGCATAACCGTCTGGACCGAGCCTTTGCCAAAGCTCTTGGTGCCCACCACAATCGCGCGGCGGTGGTCTTGCAACGCCCCGGCCACAATCTCGGAGGCCGAGGCCGAGCCGCCATTGATCAGCACAACCACAGGCTTGCCCCCGGTCAGATCGCCCGGCGTGGCGTTATAGCGCTCGCCGTCTTCGGGGTTGCGCCCACGGGTCGAGACAATCTCGCCACTCTCCAAAAAGGCATCCGACACCGCAATCGCCTCGGTCAGAAGCCCGCCGGGGTTGTTGCGCAGATCCAGAATAAACCCGTTGACGTTCTCCATACCGCCCGCGTCCTCGACCTGCGCCCTGATCCCTTCGGCAAGGTTGGGCGAGGTCTGGCGGTTGAAGGTGGTGACCCGCAAAACAACACTGCTGCCCTCAATGCGCGAGCGCACAGCCGTCAGCTTGATCGTGTCGCGAATGATCGAAATCTCGAGCGGCTCCTCGGCGCCCTCGCGCGCCACGGTGATGACAATCTCGCTGCCCACAGGCCCGCGCATCATCTCGACCGCCTCATCCAGCGTCAGCCCCAGCAGGCTTTCGCCATCCACATGGGTGATAAAATCGCCCGCTTCCACACCCGCCTCATCCGCAGGGGTGCCATCCATCGGGGACACGACTTTGACAAAGCCCTCTTCCTGGGTGACTTCAATGCCAAGCCCGCCAAACTCGCCGCTGGTCTGGACTTTCATCCCCTCGGCGGCTTTCGGACTGAGATAGCTGGAATGCGGGTCAAGCGAGGTCAGCATACCGTTGATCGCCGCTTCAATCAGCTCGCCCTCGTCGACCTCCTCGACATATTGCGCCCGGATGCGCTCGAAGATGTCGCCAAACAGATCAAGCTGCTGATAGACATTCGTGGTCTTGGCGGTTTCCTGGGCCAGCAAAGGCGCTGCCACCTGCGTTGTGATCAGCACGCTGGCAAGCGTTCCGGTTGCCGCCGCCATGAGAAATTTCTTCATGTCTCAGTCTTCCCTTTGTGTGCGAAACCAGCTCTCGGGGTTCACTGGCTTATTGTCTTCTCTTACTTCCAAATAGAGCGATTGTGAAAGGTCACTTCCCGTTCCATCACCCACTTGTGTTAATATTTCGCCTACCGCGGCCTCTTTGCCCCCCATCAGGCCCAAAGGCGCGCCCTCGGCCATCACTTCGCCGGTGCGCCCATAAACCACATCCAGCCCGGCCAGGACCATAAGCAGCCCCGATTTCGGCTCAAGGATCATCACCGTGCCAAAGTCCAAGAGCGGCCCTTGATAGCGGATCGTCGCCGCCACCGGCGCGCTCACAAGCGCGCGGGGCCGCGTCGCCAGCACAAGGCCGGGCCGTGTGATCCCTGCGGCGTCCGCCTCGCCCGCGCGGCGCAGCACGCGCCCCGCCACAGGCAGCGCCAAAGCGCCCTTTCGCTCAAAGACATCACGATGTGCCGCCGTGTCCAGCGGCCCGCCGCTGATTTCGCCCAAACCGCCCGCAAAGGCCTCCAGCGTCTCGGCGGTCGCAATCAAGAGCGCCGTTTTCACCGCATCCTCGCTAAATTTACGCGGAAGATCGGTGCGATCGCCAATCGCCTGACTCAGCGCCGTGCGCGCCTCCTGAACGCCCCTCAGCCCCTCTTGCAAGCGCTGCTCGGCTCCGGCCTGAAGCTGGCGCAGGGTGCTGACCTCGACGAGCGTGTCGCGCAAAGCATCTGCCCGGGCGTTGAGCGCCGGCGTCATCTGGCTCACAATCATACCGGCCCGCGCCGTGCCCAGCGCGCCCTCGGGATGCAGCAAAAGACTGGGCGAGCCAAGCCGCCCGCGCGCCTGAAGCACGGTCAGAAGCGCCGCGATGTCCTCTTCCTGCCCGCCCAGCTTGAGGCTCAATTCGCGCTCGCGAATCGTGGCGCGGCGCAGCCCGGCGCGCACCGCCGTCAGCCCCGCCTCATAGGCGCGCACCGTTTCGCTCAAAGCCTCAACGCGCGCCCGCCCGCCCTTGGCCGCCTCCAAGAGCGCGCGCGCCTGCGACAGATCCTCAAGCGCCGCCGCGGCGGCCTCAGCAGGGCTGATCTCCTCGGCCCAAAGCCCCGCCGGCAAAGCCAGACCCAGCGCCAAAAGCCCCGCACGCCAGATCATATCAACAGACTTTCGCCTGTCATTTCCTCAGGCTGCGGCAGCCCCATCAGCGCCAGAAGGGTCGGCGCCAGATCGCTCAGGCGCCCCGCGCGCAGGGCCGCGCCCTTTGGCCCGCCCACAAGGATCACAGGCACAGGGTTAATCGTATGCGCCGTATGCGCGCCGCCAGTGACCGGGTCCCGCATCATCTCGCAATTGCCATGATCCGCCGTCACAATCATCGCGCCACCGGCCTTTTCCAGCGCCGCCAGCACACGGCCAAGGCCCTCGTCCACCGCCTCGCAGGCCTTGATCGCCGCCTTCAAGTCGCCCGTATGCCCGACCATATCCGGGTTGGCGTAATTGGTGACAATCAGGTCAAACCCGTCTTCAATCGCCCCGACAAAAGCCTGCGTCACCTCTGCGGCGCTCATTTCGGGCTGCATATCATAGGTCGCAACCTTGGGGCTGGGCGCCATATAGCGCTGCTCGCCGGCCTCCGCCCCCTCCTTGCCGCCATTGAGAAAGAAGGTCACGTGCGGATATTTTTCGGTCTCCGCCAGACGGAACTGCGTCCGCCCCTGCTTGGCCACCCATTCTCCCAGCGTGTTCACAATCACGCGTGAGGGGAAAACCGTGTCCATAAAGCGCTCGTGGGCGTCCGAATATTCAACCATCCCCAGCATCGCCAGCGGGGGGCGCGCGCCCGTGTCAAACCCGTCAAACAAAGGATCCCCGATCGCCGCCAGAATCTCGCGCGCCCGATCGGCGCGAAAATTCAGACAAAAGACCCCGTCGCCCGCCTTCATCCCCTCATAGCCGCGCAAAACCGTGGCCGAAATAAACTCGTCGGTCTCGCTGCGGTTGTAGGCGTTGGAAATGGCCCCATGCGCATCCATCGCCGTATAGCCGCTCTGCCCGAGCACCATCGCGTCATAGGCTTCCTTGACCCGCTCCCAACGGTTGTCACGATCCAGCGCAAAATACCGCCCTGTGACGGTGACGATCTTGGCATTGGCAGGAAGTGCCTCCGTGAGGGCCGCAAAATACCCGAACGCCGATTTCGGCGCCACATCGCGCCCATCCGCAATCGCATGAATCGCCACAGGCACCCCCGCCGCCGCAATCGCCGTGACCGACGCGATCAGATGCACAAGCGAGCCATGCACCCCCCCGTCCGAAACAAGCCCGACAAGATGCGCTGTGCCGCCGCTGTCCTTCAGCCGCGCGATAAAGGCCGTCAGCCGCTCGTTTTCAAAATAACTCTGATCCTCGATCGCCAGATCAATCTGGCCAAGGTCCATCGCCACAACGCGCCCCGCGCCGATATTGGTATGGCCGACTTCAGAGTTGCCCATCTGCCCGCTCGGCAGGCCCACATCAGGCCCGTGGGTGGTCAGGACATTATGAGGGCAGGCCGCCGAGATCCTGTCAAAATTGGGCGTATTGGCGAGCAAAGGCGCATTGTCCTCGCGCCGCTCCGAATGGCCCCACCCGTCCAAAATACACAAAACAACCGGTTTTTGTCTGCTCATCGCCCATACCTCTTTGCGCCAAGCCTTTACGCGCTCAAACGCTTCGGGGCAACACCCAGAGCCTCACTCGCGGTGATACGGCGCACCCGCCAAAATCGACGCGGCGCGGTAAAGCTGCTCGCTCAGCATCACCCGCACAAGCATATGCGGCCAGACCATCTTGCCAAAACTGACAGAATGCGCCGCCCGCGCCCGCAGGCTGGGCGCAATCCCGTCTGCCCCGCCAATAACAAAAGCCACATCCTGCGCCCCCGTGTCCCGCCAGCCCGCCAAGCGCTCGGCAAACTGCGGCGAGCTTTCCAGCCGCCCGCGCTCATCCAGACAAACCAGCACGCAGCCCTTGGGCAAGGCCCGCTCCAAAAGAGTGGCCTCGGCCTCCATGCCGCCGCCCTTCTTGTCTTCCACTTCCAAAACAGAAAGGGCGGTCAGCCCTAGCCCCCGCCCCGTGCGCTCAAAGCGCGTCACATAATCCTCAATCAGCGCTTTCTCAGGCCCGCCCCTCAGGCGGCCCACCGCGCAGATATGAACTCGCATATCAGGCCTTTTCCGCCTCGGGCGTCAGCCACATCTTCTCAAGCTGGTAAAACTCGCGCACTTCCGGGCGAAAGACATGAACGATAATATCGCCCGTATCCACCAATACCCAGTCGCCCGTGTTTTTGCCCTCGATCTTTGAGGCGCGGCCATGGTCCAGCTTCAGGCGCTCCGCAAGTTTCTCGGAGATCGCGCCCACCTGACGCGACGAGCGCCCCGAGCAAACAACCATATAATCGCCAATAGATGTCTTCCCGCGCAGATCAATCTGCACGACATCTTCGGCCTTATCATCGTCAAGTGATTTCAGTATGGCAGCAAGCAAATCTTCACTGCTCAGCTCTTTGGCCTTTTTTGGGGCCGAATGCGCCGCGCCTTTGGCCGCAACAACGTTTGGTGACAGGACGAAGTCCCTCCTTCTTACACATCTGTTGGCCCCGATGCCGAGCATGACCCAAGCGTAACACCATGAGTGTAAATGCTCAATGACCGCTGTTCGCGGACATGAAAATATGCGACCCATACGCATCTCTTTTTGTGTAAAGGCTGGTTCATGCCCTATCCTGTTGCTCTGCACGCCCTCCTCTCTGCCCTCCTGCTTGCCTGCCTGCTCGCCCCTGCGCTCCAGGCCCAGTCCGCGCCCCTTCCGTCCAGCCCCGCTTGGACGGCTGGCCAGTCTGACACAGCCAGCTTCGCCCGCGCAGAGGGCGCAAACGGCCTCAGCGCAACCCTGCGCTTTGAAGAGGGCAAGAGTGCCGCCCAGCTCTTCATCACGGGTCTTTGGGCCGCCCGTCCGCTCACCCTGCGCCTCTCGGTCACCTACGCCAGCGGCCAAACCACACCGCTTGACACCTACCGACACGGCAAAATCGTGATGCTACAAGGCCGACCCGCCTATAGCCTCACCCTCCCCCGCAGCGCCCTGCGCCCGCTCAAAGGCGGCGATACCCTCGTCATAGAAGACCTGACACAGCGCGGAGTGATCCCCCTCACCGGCTCATCCGCCGCCATCAAAGCCGCCGAGGCCGGCCCGCGGCTGTGAGAGGCGGCGCGCTGCGGACCAAAGGCATCCGACCCTGCGCACGCCCCGTTAAGTTAATTTCTGTTAACCAAATGCCCGTTCAGGCGGTGCACGCTTTGTGCACGGGCTGTGCACGCATATCACCCCCTGAAATCAGATGTGTTTTGGCGCATTAACCATGCGGGACGCAGGGGTCAGCTTGTGGAAAGCTGGAGGGGTTAGACTGGGGCGTTTTCTGTGTAACTACTTGTAAAAAATGGGTAATTTCTGCAATCACTCCGCCGCCAAAGGCTCTGAAACCCTGCGGCCAATCTCGCAGATTTCGGCAATAACCCCTTTGAGAACCCGCCGAAACGCCTCAAAGTTGCCATTCGGCCGTATCATCTGCTCGTTCATATAGATCGAGCGGTCAATTTCGATCTGGATCGCGTGCTGCCCCTTCGCGGGCCGCCCGTATGTCTGGCAAATATAAGCCCCCGCAAACGGCACATTGCGCACCACAGTCAGCCCCGCCGCCGCCAGAGCGGCTTCGAGACGGTCCACAATCTCTGTGCTCGCAGAGGCGCCATGCCGATCCCCGATCACAACGTCAGGCCGGCGGGCCGCGCCCCGTGCGGCCATATCCATCGCCTCATGCGGCATTGAATGGCAGTCCACCAGAATCGCCTCGCCAAAGGCGGCTTTGGATTGGTCCAAGAGCTTGCCCAACATCTCGTGATAGGGTCGCCAGTAGGTGTTGATTC
>JAHBAN010000237.1 GCA_018500075.1 Flavobacteriia bacterium
GACGGGCCCCCCTCTCCCCCTGCACCGCCTGCGGCGCAGACCGCCGCTTTGACGCAGGCCATGACCGCCTCATCTGCGATCACTGCGGCCAGACCCAAACCATCGCGCAGCCCCCGCCGCCCGGCGCACTGTCAGGCGGGCCTTCTGTCCTGCGCGAGCTTGATTTTGAAGCCGCCCTCGCCGCCAGCCTCCCCGCGCAGGCCTTTGAAGACCTTCGCGTGTCCCACTGCCCCAACTGCGCCGCAGAGGTCGCCTTTGACGCCCATATCCACGCCGCCGAATGCCCCTTCTGCGCCACGCCCGTGGTCACTGACACAGGCCCCCAGCGCCATATCAAACCGCAAGGGGTTCTGCCCTTCGCACTCGACGAAAACACCGCCCGCCGCGCCATGACAGACTGGCTGGGCCGGCTCTGGTTTGCCCCGAACGGCCTGCAAGACTACGCTCGCAAGGGCCGCAGCCTCTCCGGGATCTACCTGCCCTACTGGACCTTTGATGCCGACACCCGCACGCGCTACAGCGGCGCGCGCGGCACGGTCTATTTCGAAACACGCAAAGTCCTGCGCAAGGGCAGAGCTGCACATCAGCAGATCGCCAAACTGCGCTGGTCGCCGGTGTCGGGCCGCGTGGCGCGGTATTTTGATGATGTGCTGGTGCGCGCGTCGCGCGCCCTGCCCGCGCCGCACAGCGAGGGGCTAAAGCCTTGGGATCTGGCCGCGCTCAAGCCCTACCGCCCCGATTATCTCGCCGGCTTTCGCGCCGAGGGCTATACTGTGCCGCTCCCCGACGCCTATCAGGCGGCGCGCGCCCGGATGGCCGAGGTGATAGAGCAAGACATCAAGCACGACATCGGCGGCGACCGCCAGCGCATCCATGACATCGACACTGCCCTCTCCGACGTCACCTTCAAACATATCCTGCTGCCGGTCTGGCTTGCGGCCTATAAATACCGCGGCCAAAGCTATCGCTGTGTCGTCAATGGCCAAACAGGCCGCGTGCAGGGCGAACGCCCCTATTCGCCTTGGAAAATCGCCTTTGCCCTGCTGCTCGGCCTTATCATCGCCGGCATAAGCGGCTATCTCTACGGGCTTGAGCAAGGAGCCTTCTGATGACATCCGCCCCAAAAGCCGCCCCGCAAACCGCCCCGCAAACCACGCTGGAAACGATCCTGCGCGCCCGCCACTCCTGCCGGGCCTATCGCCAAGCCCCCGTGGCGCCCACCCTCATAGAGCAGGCCGTCGCCACAGCCGCCCGCGCCCCCTCCTGGTGCAACGCCCAGCCCTGGCAGCTCCTCATCACCCGTCAGCCCGAAACCGCCCGCCTCGCAAAAGCGCTGCACGCCCATGCCCAAAGCGCCCAGATGCAGCCCGATCTGCCCTGGCCCGAAAGCTATAGCGGCCCCTATAAAGCGCGCCGCTTTGACTACGGGATGCAGCTCTATGACGCCGCCGCCATCGCCCGCGACGACAAAGAGGCCCGCACCGCGCAAATGCTGGAAAACTTCCGCTTTTTCGGCGCGCCCCATATGGCTCTGATCACAAGCCCGCGCGAGCTTGGCGCCTATGGCGCGCTGGATTGCGGCGGCTTTGTCACAGCCTTCTGCGCCGCCCTCACAGAGGCCGGTCTCGGCAGCATCCCCCAAGCCGCTCCGGCAGGCTATGCGCCCTTCCTGCGCGCGTGGTTCGGGCTGCCCGAAGAGCGGCTGATCCTGTGCACAATCGCCTTTGGCTACAGTGACACATCGGCCCCGATCAACAGCTTCCGCACGCCCCGCGCCGCGCCCGACAATCTGATCGACTGGCGCTAAGCGCGCGCAATCGCGACCAGCCCGAGCTTGCGCGCCGCCCAAAGCGACAGGATCGAGCTGTCCAGCCCCTCCCGCGCCTGAAACCGGCGGATCGCGGCCCGCGTCGGCGCATCCATCTGGCCAGACAAAGCGCCCCGATACAGCCCCCGCGCCTTCAGCGCGCGCTGCAAGGTGGCAATGATATCGGGCGTCAACTGGTCCTGACAGGGCGTCTCAAACCAGATCTCGCGCCGCTCCGTGACAATCGCCTGCCGGGTCTCGCGCTTGTAAATCGGCTCGCTCAAAACCGTCCCATCCGAGGACACCTGCGCAGGCTGCACCAGAATATCCTGCGTCACCGTCTCAAGCACCGCAGGGCTGACATCCTTGCCCCAGCAGGAATCGGGGTCAGAGCCGGGCGGCGGCGCGGCAAAACTCTCCACCTGCGCAGGCTCGACCGGGCTGATCAGGCGCGGCGCGGCGCAGGCCGAAACCGCCAGCCCCAATATCAAACCTGTCATCGCCCGTGTCACGCCACTGCCCGCCCGTTCTTGTTGTGCGCTTTCGCTTTTGTTCTGCGCTTTTGCTTTTGCTTGTGGTCCAAGATACGCCCAAAAGCCCCGCGCCGCAAAGCCCGCATCACGCCCCCGTCACGAAGTTTTTGCCCTGTGACATCCCTGCAGGCACAATTAGGGCTGGCAGGGACGCTTTGGCTTTTGTAACAAGGCCAAAGCATAGATTTTGAGGAGCGCTGACCAATGGCGAAAATCACCTACATCGAGCACAACGGCACAGAACACGTGGTCGAGGTCGCCACAGGCCTCACCGTCATGGAAGGCGCCCGCGACAACAACATCCCCGGCATCGAAGCCGACTGCGGCGGCGCCTGCGCCTGCTCGACCTGCCATGTCTATGTGCACCCTGACTGGGTTGCAAAAATTCCGGGCAAGGACGACATGGAAGAAGATATGCTCGATTTCGCCTTCCAGCCCGACGCAGAACGCTCGCGCCTGACCTGCCAGATCAAAGTCAGCGACGCCCTCGACGGTCTGATTGTCCAAATGCCCGAAAAACAGATCTGATCGTGCCCGAAACGCCGCGAGCGGACGGGTGCTGCCTGCCCGCTCGGCCCAGTTTGGCCAGTCTGGCCAGTCTACACGGTCTGATGCGCGGTGCGGCGCTGGCTGTCGCGCTCGCAGCCCTCTGGCCCGCCGCAAGCCGCGCAGACCCCCTCATAAGCTCGGCACGCTTCAGCGAACCGACATCGCGCTATGACCATGCCGTCTTGGGGGATGATCTCGAATATGGCGCACTCGAGCTGCAGATCAGAGACCAAGACGGCCAGACCCGCCGCCTCACCCTGCGCCTGCCCGAGCACAGCGTCTTTGAAGACCTCGCCCCGCGGCTGGCAGATCTGGAGCAAGATGGCACCCCCGAGGTGATCGTGGTTGAATCTCATGCCCGCCTCGGCGCGCGCCTCGCTGTCTATGACGCCAACGGCCTGCGCGCCGCCACGCCCCATATCGGCCAAAAAAACCGCTGGCTCGCCCCCATCGGCGCCGCCGATTTTGACGGCGACGGCTTTGTCGAAATCGCCTATATCGACAGACCCCATCTCGCCAAAACCCTCCGCCTCTGGCGCTTCAAAGACGGCAAACTGAGCGAAATCGCCCATAAAACCGGCCTCACCAATCACAAAATCGGCTGGGATTTCATCGCCGGTGGCCTGCGCCTCTGCACAGATGCGCCCAAAATGATCACGGCCAATGCCAGCTGGACCCGGCTGATCGCCACAGGCTTTGACGGCCAGAAGCTCATATCCCGCGACATCGGCCCCTATCTCGGGCCAAACAGCCTCACCAAAGCGCTTTCCTGCCCCTGACCCGCGTGGCATAACCCCCCTATGGTAAGCCGCTTTCTGTTCCTCTGTCTGCTCCTCCCTCTGCTGACAGCCTGCACCCGCCCGCAGGCCACAGGCTTTGTCGCCCCGATCCCCGAGGCCAGCCGCGAAACAATCTTTATTGCCACCCTGCGCAGCGAGGGCCAACGCGGCCAGATGTTTGGCGAAAAGCGCTCAACGACCATGAGCTATGCCGAAGTCGATATCTCGATCCCGCCCAACCACAGGATCGGACGCATCGAGCGCAGCCGCGGCCAGATCGACGCCCGCCGCCACTTCGCCCCGCTCGGCGCAACCCCGCTGAGCAACAGCGCCGCCCTGCGCGCGCGGCTCACATCGCTGAGCAAGGCCCCCGACGAGCCGCTCCTCCTCTTTGTCCACGGCTATAACAACACCCTCGAAGACGCCGCCTTCCGCCTCGCCCAGATCCAGCATGATTTCGAGCTAAAGACCCCGGCCCTGCTGTTCTCCTGGCCCTCGGCCGGCGATCCGCTCGGCTATGCCTACGACCGGGACTCGGTGCTGTTTGCGCGCGCCGATCTCGCGCGCCTGCTGCAAGATCTGACCCGAACGGGCCAGCGCCGGGTGATTGTCCTCGCACATTCCATGGGCAGCTACCTCGTGATGGAAGCCCTGCGCCAGCTGGCGCTCCAAGGCCATAGCCAGAGCATCACGTCGCTGGAGGCCGTGGTGCTCATGTCCCCGGACATCGACCCGGATGTGTTTCGCAAACAAGCCGGCGAAATCGGCACATTGCCACAGCCCTTTGTGATCATGACCACCCAGAAAGACCGCGTGCTCAATGTCGCAAGCCTGCTCACCGGGCGCAAAGAACGCCTCGGCCGCATCCAAAGCGCCGAAGAACTCGACGGGCTGGCGGTCATGGTGCTCGACTTTTCGCTGTTTGAAACAGGCGAAAACATGGGCCATATGGTCCCCGTCTCCTCCCCCGCCGCAATCCGCTTCCTGCGCCGCCTCACAGGCGGTCTGGGCCTGGCAGCCGATGAGTTCTCGCGCTATGTTCTCTTGGGAGAACGCCGCCACACCGGCCGGCTTTTGCAATGATCGGAGACCCCCTATGGCAGGCGGATGGGCCAAAGACGGCGCCGTGAGCGAACAGATCGAAGCCTCGATCAACGACGAGCTCGCCCGCCTCAAGGCCCGCAAACAGCCGGTCGGCGAAAGCCGCCACCACTGCGCAGACTGCGAAGAAGACATCCCCGAAGCCCGCCGCCAAGCCATCCCCGGGGTCAAACTCTGCATCGACTGCATGAGCGAACGCGACACAGCCCCACAGAACCGCGGCGGCCTCAACCGGCGCGGCTCAAAAGACAGCCAACTCAAATAAAAGGTCTTGCACGGCCTACGGCCGCGCCCCGCAGGCAGCGCCAAGCGGGGGCCAGCCCCCGCACGCAGGTCTAAGCGGGGGCCAGCCCCCGCACCCCCGGGATATTTAGAGCAATAAAAAAGGGTGGCCGCGAAGACCACCCTGAAAGGCAAGCGCCTTTTTCATTGCACGGTCATCGGCGTCCCCGCCTGTACCGTGACACACTAGATACCCTAATTTGGTAAAGACAAGGTTAAGTCTTTTTTATTGCCTCAAATATCCCCGCCGGAGGCTCCAAGGCCGCACCAGACGCAGCCTGCCGGCAGGACCGTCACGCCCGCCACCGCCCCGAGACGGCGCCAAAGGCGACGGCGAGACAAACCTGCGCGCCGAAGGCGCTCTGCTGGATCACGCCTCCATCGCTTCAAGCTCGTCGATAAAGGCCGAAATCATGCTGAGGCCCTTGTCCCAGAACCCGGGGTCTGTCGCGTCCAGCCCGAAGGGGGCCAGAAGCTCGGTGTGGTGTTTGGAGCCGCCGGCCTTGAGCATCTCGAAATACTTGTCCTGAAACCCCTCGGGGCTTTCTTCATAGACCGCATAGAGCGCGTTCACGAGGCCATCGCCAAAAGCATAGGCATAGACATAAAACGGCGAATGCACGAAATGCGGGATATAGGCCCAGAAGTGCTCATAGCCCTCCATAAACTCAAACGCCGGCCCAAGGCTTTCGCCCTGCACAGACATCCAGAGCGCGCCGATGTCTTCAGGGGTCAGCTCGCCAGCCCGGCGCGCGGCGTGAAGCTTGCATTCAAAGTCGTAAAAGGCAATCTGGCGCACCACCGTGTTGATCATATCCTCGACCTTGCCCGCCAGCATCACCCGGCGCTCCGCATCGCTTTTGGCCTCGCCCAGCATCTTGCGGAAGGTCAGCATCTCGCCAAAGACGCTCGCCGTTTCCGCCAGCGTCAGCGGCGTTGAGGAGAGCATCTCGCCCTGTTCCGCCGCCAGCACCTGATGCACGCCATGCCCCAGCTCATGGGCCAGCGTCATCACATCGCGCGGCTTGCCGAGGTAGTTCAGCATCACATAGGGGTGCACATCGGTCACGGTCGGGTGCGCAAAAGCCCCCGGCGCCTTGCCCGGCTTCACGCCCGCATCAATCCAGCCCTTGGTAAAGAACGGCGCTGCAATCTCGGCCATGCGCGCATCAAACCCCGCATAGGCGCTCATCACGGTCTCGCGCGCCGCCTCCCAGCCGACCACGCGCTTGTCTTCCATCGGCAGGGGCGCGTTGCGGTCCCAGACCTGAAGTTTGTCCAGCCCGAGCCACTTGCGCTTCAGCTCATAATAACGGTGGCTGAGCTTGGGATAGGCCTTCACAACCGCGTCGCGCAGCGCCTGCACCACCTCGGCTTCTACATCATTGGACAGGTGCCGCCCGGTCTGCGCCGTGGGCATCCCGCGCCAGCGGTCAACGATCTCTTTTTCCTTGGCCTGCGTGTTGTGCACGCGCGCGAAGGTCTTGATATTGCGGCCAAAGACCTCCGCCAGCTCGCGCGCGGCGGCCTCGCGGGTGTCTCGGGTCTCGTCGGTCAGAAGGTTGAGCGTGCCCTCGATGTTGAGCGGCTCGCCCTCAACTTCAAACTCAAGCCCCGCGATGGTCTCGTCAAACATCCGCTCCCAGGCGTCGCCCACAACGCCCATATCATGAAGAAATTTCTCAAGCTCGTCAGAGAGCTGGTAGGGCTTCATCGCGCGGATACGCTCAAACACGGGCTTATAGCGCGCCAGCTCGGCGTTCTCCGCAAAAAGCCCCTCCAGAACGCCGTCTTCGAGGCGGTTCAGCTCGAGCGTGAAAAACACCAGCGGCGTGGTGAAAGTGGTGATCTTTTCCTGCATAGCCGAGAGAAACTTTGCGCGCCCCGCATCCACGGTCAGCTGATAATAGCGCAGCCCCGCATAAGACATGATCCGCCCGGCGATACGGTTGATCGCCTCGTTGCGCAGCACACAGGCCAGCAGGCCCGCCGCGTCCAGCCCGGCGAGCTTGCCCTCGTATTCGCGCGCAAAGCTGGCGCAGTCTTGCTCAAGCCAGGCCAGATCGCGCGCAAGTTCGGGCGCATCCTCGGCGCTGTAAAGATCGCTCAGGTCCCATTCGGGCAGATCGCCAAGGCCATCAGCGCCCGAAGCGGCGTTTGCATCACGAACGGGAAACGGAAGTTGAAACATCTCTGGGCGCCTCTTTGTTTCTATCTCTCAGAGACATAGAGCGCAGGAAGGGCGATCTCAAGTCACCCTCCGCCTCTCATTCAAAGAAAAACTGCACCATCTCGTCAAGAACCTTGTCGCGCATCGCAGGTTTCTCCATCAAAACCTCGTGCTCGCCCCCTTCAACCATGCTGAGTCGCCCGCCGGGCCAGCGGCGCATCCGGTCGCTGATCCGCGGCACATCGACAATCCGCTCACAGCTCCCCAGAAAGGTGATCGCGCGCGCCTTGGGCGCGGGCATCCGGTGCAAGGCGCGGGTTTCGCGCAGCGCCTCGGCCAGCCATTGCAAAGACGGGCCGGCGAGGGTCAGCGCGGGCTGGGCCTTGGCCTGTGCCACCATATAGGCCCACATCTCGGGGTCGGTTGTGAGCATATTGTCCTCAAACGGGTCGGCAAGCACATAGGTCTCGCTCTTTGTGCCGGGCGCAAAGCGCGCGCCCTGCCCGATTGTTTGCGCAAGGTTGCTCAGCCCCCAGGCCACGGGGCGCATCTGCGGGGCAAGGTAAATCCCCCACATCGGCGCCGAAAAGGCCGCCGCCCTGACCTCAAGCCCCTCATAGAGCGCTCTGAGGCCGATACAGCCACCCATAGAATGGCCCAATAAGAAATAAGGCTCCACCGCGCCCTCGGCCTTGGCCGCAGCCACCATGGCGCGCACATCGCGCTGATAGTCGCCAAAACGGCCGACATGGCCAAGCAAAGCCGGCGCGGCCAGCCGCTCGGCAAGCCCTTGTCCGCGCCAGTCGATCACAAAAGTGGCGAGGCCGCGCGCCGCAAGCTCTGCAGCCGTGCGGCCATATTTCTCGCAATATTCGGTGCGCCCGGGCATCAGAAGCACGGTGCCGCGCGCGCCCTCTCGCGGCCAATGGACCGCCCGCAGGCGCAGACCGTCTTCGGAGTTGAGCCAGAGCGCATAGCCGCCCTCTGGCCCCTGTGCCATATCGGCGTAAAAGGGCGCTGCCGCTGTCATCTAGCTCAAGACCGCGCCAAGCTGCATGGCCATGCCCATATCCCCGTCCACCGAGAGCTTGCCGCCCATAAAGGCCGCCGTGGCGTTCATATCGCCTGACAGGATCGCCTCAAAGACATCGCGGTCCGCCGAGAGCGTCACATCGGCCTCATCCTCGCCCGCGCGCGCACCATTGCCGTCAATCACAACCGCGCCCTCGCCGTTGATCACAAATTTCGCCGTGCCCGCCGAAAAGCCGCCGCCGGCCATTTTTTCATTCAGCGCCTTGACCGCGCCCTCAATCACATCGCTCATCATTTGTCCTTCACAGTGTTGCGACAAGGCTTGCGTCAGCCCCGCCAGTGGTTATCCTGAGCCTACTATGATCAAGCCCGGTGTCTATCTCAAACCTGCCGTTGCGGCACTTGCCGCCCTGCTCACGTGGGGTCAGCCAGGTTTTGCCGACCCGCGCGAGATCGCCGATCTGCTCACAGAGCTGCAAAGCGCCCAAGCGCCGCAGGCCCAGCAAATCGCCCGCGACATCGAAATCCGCTGGTCGGCCTCCGGCTCGGCCTCGGCCAATCTTTTGCTCAAACGCGGGCAAGACGCGCTGGACGAGGAGGCCTTTGGCACAGCGGTCGATCATTTCACCGCCCTCACAGATCACGCGCCGGCGTTTGCCGAGGGCTGGTATGGCCGCGCGCGGGCCTTCTTCGGGTTGGGCCGCTACGGTCCGGCTCTGGCCGATCTCAAGCAGACCCTCGCACTCAACCCCGCCCACTTCGGAGCCATCCACGGCTTGGCCGCCCTGCTTGAACAGCTCGAAAAACCCGAAGATGCCTATGCCGCCTACAAGATCCTCTTGAACCTCTACCCCGCCCATGAGAAAGCATTGCAGGCTATCGCCCGCCTTGAGCCCTCCGTCACCGGAACCAAGCTCTAGCCGCCCCACAACGCCTCAAAGGCCCGCAAAGAGTTCCCCATATGACCCAGCAAAAGCGCATCACAGCGGTGCTCGGTCCGACCAATACGGGCAAAACCCACTACGCTATCGAGCGGATGCTCGGCTATCGCACCGGTGTGATCGGCCTGCCCCTGCGCCTTCTGGCGCGCGAGGTCTATGACAAGATCGTCGCGGTGCGTGGCCCCTCTGTTGTGGCGCTAATCACAGGCGAAGAGCGGATCATTCCGCCGCGCGCCCAATATTGGGTCTGCACCGTCGAGGCGATGCCCGAGGGCATGGCCGCCGATTTTGTCGCGATCGACGAAATCCAGCTCTGCGCCGACCCCGAGCGCGGCCATGTCTTCACAGACAGGCTCCTGCGCGCCCGCGGCCTCAACGAAACCCTGTTTCTCGGCTCTGATTCCATGCGCGGCATCATTCGCGCGCTTGTGCCGGAGGCCGATTTTCTGGGCCGCGAGCGGATGTCACAGCTCGTCTATGGCGGCTCCAAAAAAATCAGCCGGATGCAGCCGCGCTCCGCGATCGTCAGCTTTTCGGTCGAAAACGTCTATGCGATTGCCGAGCTGCTCAAACGCCAAAAAGGCGGCGCGGCGGTGGTCATGGGCGCGCTCTCCCCACGCACCCGCAACGCACAGGTCGAGCTGTATCAAAACGGCGATGTCGACTTTCTCGTCGCCACCGACGCAATCGGCATGGGCCTCAACCTCGACATCAACCATGTCGCCTTTTCCGCGACAACAAAGTTTGATGGCCGCCGGATGCGCGCGCTCATGCCCCATGAGCTGGCCCAGATCGCCGGACGCGCGGGCCGCGGCATGAGCCATGGCTCCTTTGGCGTCACAGGCGAGGCCGCGCCGCTCGATGACGGCGTGGCCCAAGCCATTATGGAACACCGCTTTGCGCCGGTGAAAAAGCTGATCTGGCGCAATCCGGCGCTTCAGTTCGGCCAGCTTGACGCGCTGATCCACTCGCTTGAGCAAAGCCCGACCGACGAGCTTCTGGTCAAAGCCCGCGAAGCCGACGACTTGGCTGCGCTCAAAACCCTCGCCGCCGAAGCCGAGCCGCGCGCCCGCGCCTCTGATGCGGCCTCCGTGCGCCTGCTCTGGGATGTCTGCTGCGTGCCCGACTTCCGCTCGATCTCCTCAAGCGAACACGCCGCGCTGCTCGGGCAGATTTTTGCCCACCTCCACGAGCGCGGCGAGCTGCCCGAAGACTGGATCGCACGGCACATAAAACAGATAGATCGCCCGCAGGGCGACATAGATACTTTGTCCAAACGGCTGGCTTTTATCCGCACTTGGACCTATGTCGCACAGCGAAAAGGCTGGACAAGGGACGATTCTCATTGGCGCGAGACGACTCGCGCTGTAGAAGACCGCCTGTCAGATGCGCTACACGAGGCGTTGACCCAGAGATTTGTCGACAGGCGCACATCTGTGCTCCTGCGGCGCCTAAAACAAAAGGAGGCCATGTTGGCCGAAGTAAATGAAAATGGTGAAGTGACGGTCGAGGGCGAATTCGTCGGCCGTCTCGAAGGGTTCCGCTTCTCGCAGGACAAATCCGCAGCAGGCCAAGAGGCCAAGACACTGAAGGCCGCGAGCCTTGCCGCGCTGACCCCGCATTTTCACTTGCTGGCCGACCGCTTTTACAACGCGCCCGACACAGAGATCGACTTTACCGAACAAGGCGGCCTGATGTGGGGCAATACAGCCGTTGGCAAGCTCGTCAAAGGCGCCGAGGCGCTCAAACCCGCCGTAAAGGCTTTTGTCGATGACGAGGCCGGCAGCGATGTCGCCGAGAAAGTCACCCGCCGGCTGCAACATTTCATCGACCGCAAAATCGCCACGGCCTTTGAGCCGCTGCTCAACCTGTCGCGCGATGACACCCTGACAGGCCTCGCCCGCGGCTTTGCCTTCCAGATGGTCGAGGGCCTCGGCCTTTTGCCGCGCGCCACTGTCGCCAATGATGTGAAATCCCTCGATCAGGACGCCCGCTCTGCCCTGCGCAAACACGGCATCCGCTTTGGCCAGTTCACAATCTTTCTGCCCCTGCTGCTCAAGCCCGCACCGACCCGCCTGCGCCTCGTGCTCTGGTCGCTTGCGCAAGATCTGGCCGAATTCCCCGAAGCGCCCCCCGCCGGCCTTGTCACCGTGCCAAACATGGCCTCCGCGCCACGGGGCACAGACACAATGGCCGGCTATCGCAACGCCGGCGACCGCGCGATCCGCATCGATATGCTCGAACGCCTCGCCGATATGCTGCGCTCCGAAGACAGCCGCGGCGGCTTTGAAGCCAAAGCCGATATGCTCTCGATCACAGGCATGACCCTTGAGCAATTTGCCGACCTCATGGCCGGCCTCGGCTATAAGGCCGAAAAAGGCGAGCGCGTGAAAGTCAAAGCCGCCCCTGCCGAAGCAGCAGCCGAAGCGCCGGCCGAAGCAACTGCCGAAGCGCCAACAGAGACCCCGACAGAGGCGGCCCCGGCCCAAGGCGACACCGAAGCCCCTGCTGCCGCCCCTGCCGAGCCTCAGGCCGAGCCAGAGGCCGCAGCTGACGCCCAACCACAGGCCGAATCAGAGACCACAGCCGAAGCCTCAACCGAAGCCGAGACCCCCGACATGGAGGTCTTCTACAGCTTCACATGGGGCGGAAACCGCGGCGGCAACGCCCGCGCCCCGCGCAGCGAGGGCGACAAACCCCGCAGCAGAGGCAAACCCCAAGGCAAGCCCCGCGGCAAGCCTCAGGGCGGCGAGCGCGGCAAAGCCAAGCCCCAGGGCGACAAACGCGGCCCGCAGAGCTTCCAGGCC
>JAHBAN010000030.1 GCA_018500075.1 Flavobacteriia bacterium
AAGATGTGTATAAGAGACAGGATCAGGGTGATTTCGCCGAGCGGGGTCAAGACGGCCTTTGGCACCAGCCCGCGCGTGAAGTCCTATGAGGTGGTCTATATCTTTACGGCGGGGCGCTATGACATCGACCGCACGCGGGTTTATATGCCGTTTGGCGAGGCGCAGGTTTTTTTCAACCGCGAGGGGCGGGCGGATGAGATCGAGGTTATGGTGGCGGCCCCCGAGGCTGTCGAGGAGATGACGGTGCCCCTGTTGCGCGCGGGGGGGGCGCGGGCGATTTTATGGACCTGGAAAGACGCCAGTGGCGGCTTTCTGAAGGCGCTGGATATCGAGGACAATGTGATGTTTGTGATCCTGTCGATCCTTGTCTTGATTGCCGCGATGAATATTGTGTCGGGGCTGATCATGCTGGTGAAGAACAAGGGGCGTGACATCGGGATCTTGCGCACCTTTGGTCTGACGGAGGGGGCTGTGCTGCGGGTGTTTTTTATCTGCGGGGCTTTCACCGGGATCATCGGCACGGCGCTCGGTGTGGCTCTGGGCTGTCTGTTTGCGATTTACATCGACCCGATCTTTGCCATCGTCAACGGCGTTTCGGGCGGCGGGATCTGGGACCCTGCGGTGCGAGGGATTTCCTTTTTGCCAGCCAAATTGCAGTTTAACGATGTTATGAGCGCTGTGGCTCTGAGCCTTGGGCTGAGTTTTGGTGTGACACTCTTTCCGGCCCGGCGCGCGGCGCGGATGAACCCTGTGGAGGCGCTGCGCTATGAGTGATCCTGTGTTGCGCCTGCGGGGCATTGAAAAGACCTATCATGCGGGCAAGCCGAGCGAAATCAGGGTGTTGCGCGGGGCCGATCTCAGCCTTGGGGCTGGCGAGATTGTGGCGCTGGTGGCGCCCTCGGGGGCGGGCAAGTCAACGCTGCTGCATATTGCCGGGCTGCTGGATGTGCCGAGTGCCGGCTCTGTCGAGATTGGCGGGCAAGAGATGAGCGGGCGGGGCGACCGGCGGCGCACGCGGGTGCGGCGCGAGGATGTCGGATTTGTCTATCAGTTCCATCATCTGCTGCCCGAGTTCAGCGCGCTGGAGAATGTGATGCTGCCGCAGCTGGCCAATGGGGTGGCGCGCGGCGCGGCCCGGGCGCGGGCGATGGGGCTTCTGGAGCAGGTCGGGGTTGTGGCGCGGGCCGCTCACCGCCCGGCGGATATGTCGGGGGGGGGACAGGAGCGGGTTGGGTTTTGTCGGGCGCTGGCGAATGCGCCGCGGCTCTTGCTGGCGGATGAGCCGACCGGGAACCTTGACCCGGCCACGGCGGATCAGGTTTTTGCGGCGCTGATGCGGCTTGCGCGGGAGACCGGGCTTGCGGCCTTGATTGCCACGCATAACCTTGAACTGGCGGCGCGGATGGACCGCTGTGTCCGGCTGCAGGAGGGGGTGCTTGTGGCTGTGTGAGGCGGCGGGGCTTGCGTGGCGCGTGAGGACGCGGCGGGGCTGTCGGGCGCTGTGAGGCGGGATCGGGCCGGTTTGGCCGCCCTGCGCAGGGTGAGCTGGGGACCAGCCTCACGTGTAGGATGAGGTGGGGGCCAGCCCGCGCACGCAGGTTTGAGTGGGGCCAGCCCCCACACGCAGGTTTAGGTGGGGACCAGCTCCCACACGCAGGTTTAGGTGGGGACCAGCTCCCACACGCAGGTTTAAGTGGGGGCCAGCCCCCACACACAGGATTAAGTGGGGGCCAGCCCCCACACCCCCGGGATATTTCGGGAAAGAAAAAGGGGGGCGAAAGGCGAGTGGCATGACGATGACGACACAGACCACAGGGACGATGAGAGCAGACGGATCAGGGAGGGGATCAGAGATGGGGGACAGGATGGCTTCTGAGAAAACGCTTGAGGAGATTTATGCGTTGAGCGAGCGGGCTTTGCTGCGCCACGGGGCGGCGCCCTGGGTGGCGGCCCATGTGGCGGATGCCGTCATGGTGGCCGAGAGCTTTGGCAACAAGATTTGCGGGCTTTATTATCTGGAGAGCTATTGCCAGCAGCTTGAGAGCGGGCGTGTGAAGGGCGATGTGGAGCCGGATGTGCGCCGGGTGCGGCCGGCTGTTGTGACTGTGGATGCGCGGTTTGGCTTTGCCCAGCCGGCCTTTGCGCGGGCTTTGCCCGAGGCCTTGAGCGCGGCGCGCGAATGCGGCGTGGCGAGTTTGGCTGTGGGGCACGCCCATACCTGCACGAGCCTTGGCTATTTTACCGAGCAGATTGCGCGCGCCGGGATGATCGGGCTGGGCATGACCAATGCCTCGCCGATTGTGGCGCCGCCCGGTGGCAAGAGCCGGGTGATTGGCACAAACCCGATGGCCTTTGCTGTGCCCGACGGGGCTGGCGGTGTGGCGATGATGTTTGACCAGAGCACCACCACTGTGGCGCTTGGCAAGATCACCATGGCCAAGGCGGCGGGGCAGAAAATCCCCTTGGGGTGGGCTTTGGACAAGGACGGCCAGCCGACCATAGACCCCGAGGCGGCGCTTGCCGGATCGCTTGTGAGCATGGGCGGCTACAAGGGCTGGGGCTTTGGGCTGATGGCGGAGCTTCTGGTGGCCGGGATGACGGGGAGTCTGGCCAGTGTCGATGTGACGCCTTTGAAGGCGCCGACCGGGGCGCCGCATGATTTGGGGCAGTATTACCTTTTGATTGATCCGGCGGCCTCCAGCGCCTTTGGTGCGCGGTTGGCGCAGGTGGCGGCGGCTGTGGCCGAGGATGAGGGCGCGCGGATGCCCGGGCAGGGCAAGGCGGCGCTGCGCGCTGTCAAGGTGGACCCTGTGTTTTGGGCGCAGATGGAGGCTTTGGCGGGCTAGTGCGCTGTGGTGGCTTGCGCGCTGTGGTGGCTTGCGCGGCTAGGCTTGCTGTGTGAGCCAGACGCCCGAGGCCATGAGGGCGATGCCGCCGGCGCGGGTCAGCGATAGGGGCGAGACGCGTGCGCCGAAGAGGCCGAAGTGGTCAATCAGCGCGGCGGAGGCGAGCTGTCCGAGCAGCACGAAAAACACCGCGTTGCCGACGCCAAAGCGCGGTGCGACCCATGTGACTGTGAGCACATAGAAGGCCACCAGAAGCCCTGCGAGAAACAGGTGTTTGGGCTGGGCGGGGGCTTTGGCGAGGGCGCTGGCGCTGCCGGTGACAAAGAGCATGACCACCGCCGCCGAGAGGGCAACGCAAAACAGGATGGTGCCGGCGGCGAAGGGGGTTCCGAGGCGGGTTCCGAGGCTGGCGTTGAGGGCGGCGAGCATGGGGATTCCGAAGCCGGCAGCGAGCATCAGGAGGATGTAGACGGGTGTGCTGTGCATGGGAGGCCTTTCAGGCGAGATAAAAAGTGGCGGTGGCTGTGGCGATGTCTTTGCCAGAGGGGGTGGCGCGCAGGCGGGCGCGGGTGAAAATCAGCTGGCGGCCCGGCTTGACGACTGTGGCTTCGCAGAGGATTGCCGCGCCCTGACCTGCGCGCAGGAACTGGACCTCCAGATTGGTTGTGGCGACGGGTTTCATCTCGCCAAAAAGACCGGCGCAGGCAAAGACCATAGCGGTATCGGCGAGGGCGGCGAGGGCCTGACCGGAGAGCACATCGCCCATCCGCGTGAGATCCGGGGTGATCGGCATATGCAAGGTAGCGCCGGTCGGGCTGATGGATGTGATGGACAGATCCAGCGCGCGGACCCAGGGGGCGAAGCTCTGGTCAAAAATGGCTTGGGCGTCTTTCGGGGTCAGGCTCATCGGCGGCTCTTGGACTGTTGGCTGTTGGTTGTTGGTTGCGTGGTCTTGGGGATGTGCAGAGAGTGGCATGGCGCGCGCGAATGATCCAGATCAAAGCGCGCCTGCGGGCTGCGCGGGCAGACTGGCGCAAAGGGAGCGGTGTGATGGGATACAAGATGAGACCGGTTTGGGGCATGGCTTGGGCGGCGGGTTTGGCTTTGGCTGTGGCGTTTGGGCTGGGGGTGCTTGCGGGCTGCACCGATGAGGCGGCGCGCGGCGGCGGATCAAAGAGCGGATCGGTTCTCTTTGCGCAGAATTGTGCGTCTTGCCATGGCGCGGACGGGCGCGGGGCGGGGTGGGCCGCGGGCGGACTTGAGCAGATGCCGGCCGATCTCACGCTGATTGCCGAGCGCAACGGCGGAGACTTTCAGGCAGATGATGTCTTGGCCAAGATACATGGCTACGGTGGGCCGGGGCATTTTGGCGATATGCCCGATTTTGCCGATCTTGAGGCGGGCGGCCATGTGATGTGGCAAACGCAAAACGGCCAGAGGATCGCCACGCCGCGCGCGCTTGTGGCACTGGTGGGCTATCTGGAAGGCTTGCAGCGCTAGGGGCGTTTCTTTAGGCTGAAGAAAACAAGGCAGGGGCTGGCGGGATGCGGTATATTTTAACAGGGTTGGCGGCTGTGGCTGTGGCGGTGACGGGCTGTATGGAGGCCGAGATGCCGGATGCGCGCGAGGGGCACCGGGCCTATGAGGCGCATTGTGCCATGTGCCATGGGGCGGGCGGGCGTGGGGACGGGCCGCTGGCTGCGGATCTGAGCGTTGCGCCTGTGGACCTCACCGGGCTGACGCCTGTCTCTTATACACATCT
>JAHBAN010000255.1 GCA_018500075.1 Flavobacteriia bacterium
GCGTCAGATGTGTATAAGAGACAGGCATTGACCCAGGGGTTGCCATTGGCTTGGAGCGCGCGCGAGATATGTTGGGCAAAGCAGCTTCCGTAGGTTGCGAAGGCGGCATTGGCCGGCAGCGTCCATTTGGAGCGGAACAGGCCATCATAGCCCCAGACCCCTGCTTCGGCGACGGCGGTGCGCCAGAAGGCCGAGGGGGGCTGGGCGGAATACGGGGTGTCACTCATAAAACGGCCTCACAGTTTCAGCCAGTGTCGGACATGGGCCGGGCGCGGTCAAGCTATGGAATGCAAAGGCTTTTAGGGAGCTGTAAAGAAGTTATTCATCGAAAAGAATATGACGGTATACAAACGCGTATAAATTCAATATTGTGAATAAGACCAAAATCAGGGAGGCGAGATTCGATGTCAGAAAGCTCGGAAATCAAGACGCCCTCGCGCCGCGCTTTTTTGAAAGCGGCGGCGGCGGCGGTGCCTGCGGCGGCTGTGGCCGGTGCAGCGCGTGCGGATGATCCGCTTATTACAGAGGTTCAGGAGTGGGCCAGCGGCCTTGGCGAGGGTGTGGATGCCACGCCTTATGGCCTGCCGATTGAATTTGAAGGCGATGTTGTGCGCCGCACAGTCGAGTGGCTGACAGCGGATGCGATCAGCTCGATCAACTTCACGCCGATCCATGCGCTTGACGGCACGATCACGCCACAGGGCTGCGCCTTTGAGCGCCATCACTCCGGCGCGATCGAGCTGAAGAAAGAAGATTACCGCTTGATGATCAACGGGTTGGTCGATCAGCCTTTGGTTTTCACCTATGATGATCTTGAGCGCTTCCCGCGCGAGAACCATGTCTATTTCTGCGAGTGCGCGGCCAATACCGGCATGGAATGGGCCGGCGCGCAGCTCAATGGTGCGCAATATACCCACGGTATGATCCACAATATGGAGTATACCGGTGTGAGCCTTCGCACACTTCTCAACGAGGCGGGCCTCGGGGCGGCGGGCGATCTGAAAGACAAATGGGTCTATGTCGAGGGGGCGGATGCGTCTTCGAACGGCCGCTCTATTCCGATGGAAAAGGCGCTTGATGACTGTCTTGTGGCCTTTAAGGCCAATGGCGAGGCGCTGCGGATGGAGCATGGCTACCCTGTGCGGCTCTGTGTGCCCGGCTGGGAAGGCAATATGTGGGTCAAATGGCTGCGCCGAATCGAAGTGACGGATGCCGCCGTGGAAAGCCGCGAGGAAACCAGCAAATACACCGACACGCTGGCCGATGGCACAAGCCGCAAGTGGACCTGGGAGATGGACGCGAAGTCGATCATCACCAGCCCGAGCCCGCAGATGCCGATCAAGCATGGCAAGGGGCCTTTGGTGATCACCGGGCTGGCATGGTCGGGGCGCGGGGCGATCACCCGTGTTGATGTCTCCAAGGACGGCGGCAAGACCTGGGAAACCGCGCGTCTGGCCAAGCCCGGCGAAAAAATGGCGCTGTCGCGCTTTTATCTCGACACCACATGGGACGGGGAGGAGATGTTCCTTCAGGCCCGCGCGATGGACGAGACCGGCTATGTGCAGCCGACAAAAGACGAGCTGCGCGCCGTGCGCGGCGAAAACTCGATTTATCACAACAACTCGATTCAGACTTGGTGGGTTCAGCCAAACGGGGAGGCAGACAATGTCGAAGTATCTTAAACTGACAGTCGCGGCCCTCGCGCTGGCGGCGGCCAGCCCTGCGGCGGCCGAAAAGCTCGGCCTTGGCCGTGCGGCAACCGAGGCCGAAGTCGCGGCTTGGGATATTGACATCCACCCCGATGGGTCGGGCCTTCCGGCCGGGTCGGGCGATGTCTGGACCGGGGAAGAAGTCTTTGCCGAGAAATGTGGCGTCTGTCACGGCGACTTTGCCGAAGGTGTGGGCAACTGGCCCAAGCTGGCCGGCGGCGCCGGCACGCTTGACCACAAAGACCCGCTGAAGACGGTAGGCTCCTATTGGCCCTATCTGTCAACGACCTGGGACTATGTGAACCGCTCGATGCCTTTCGGCGCCGCGCAGACGCTCAGCCCGGACGAGGTCTATGCGATTGTGGCTTATATTCTGTTCTCCAATGATCTGGTGGACGATGATTTTGTGCTCTCCAAAGAGACATTCATGGATGTGGAGATGCCCAATGCGGGCGGGTTTATCATTGATGACCGGCGCACCTCGGAGGCGCATTTTGTCCGCGAGCCTTGCATGAGCGACTGTAAAGACAGCGTGGCGATCACCAAGACAGTTGTGTTCAAGGGCGATCCGAATTCGCCTGACGACCCTGACGCCGCGCCGGCAACCACTGAGGCGGCTGAGGTGGAGGAGGCCGCTGTCGAGGCCGAGGCCGTTGTGCAAGAGGCCGCGCTTGATCCGGAGCTTGTGAAGGACGGCGAGAAGGTCTTTAAAAAGTGCAAAGCCTGCCATCAGGTGGGCGAGGGCGCCAAAAACAAGACCGGCCCTGTTCTGAACGGTGTGTTCGGCGCGCCGCTTGGCCATATCGAGGGGTTTAAATACTCAAAGACAATGGCCGAGATGGGAGAAAGCGGTGTGGTCTGGGACGAGGCCAATATGGCGGCCTTCCTGACCAAGCCCAAAGAGTTTGTCAAAAAGACCAAAATGTCTTTTGCGGGCCTCAAGAAAGACAGCGAGATTGCCGCGGTTGTGGAATATCTGAAGTCTTTCTCAAATTAAAAGATCTGGCGGGGGCGTTTTGGAGCGCCCCCGTTTTGCGTTTGTTATAATCTGTGGCAAGCTGCGTAGGAAGAACCTTTGGGAGGAGGGGCTATGCTTACCAGACGGCAGTTCACTTGGGCCAGCGCTGCGGCGCTTGGCAGCACCAGCGCGGGCTTTGCCGCGACGCTGGGCGATGACGGCTTGCACAAGCAGCCGTGGTTTTTAGACAGTTTTCTCGAGCTGGGCGACGATCTGGCCACGGCGGCGCAGAACGGGCGTCACCTGATGATCCTGTATGAGCAGAACGGCTGCCCCTATTGCCGCGAGCTGCATGAGGTCAACTTTGCGCGCCCTGAATTGAGCGACTATATCAAGGCGCATTATGATGTGATCCAGCTTGATATGTTTGGCGCGCGCGAGGTGCTCGACTTTGACGGGCAGGCGCATGAGGAGCGCGATCTGGCGACGAAATGGGGCGTCAACTTCACGCCCACAACGATTTTGATGCACAATTCCAACGCAGGGGCCGTCAGCGTGAGCGCGGCCCAGAGCTTCAGGATGCCCGGCTATTTGAAGCCGTTTCATTACCTGTCCTCGCTCGAGTTTGTGGCGGAGCGAAAATTTGAGACGCAGACTTTCCAGCGCTATTTGCAGGATAAGTTTGCCGCATTGGAGGCTGAGGGGATTGATCCGGATGTTTGGTAAGGCTTGGGCTTTGGGCCTGCGCGCGGGGGCTGTCGGGCTTGCGGGGCTTGTGGGCCTTGCAGGGAGCTGTCTCTTATACACATCT
>JAHBAN010000007.1 GCA_018500075.1 Flavobacteriia bacterium
CATCCGGGATTGATTGACTGGGGGGAGAGCGCGCATCCGGCGACACGGCTTGCGGACTCGGGCCCGCGGCTTGAGCGCTTGAGGCTGGGGCACCCCGCGGCGCAGGCGCTCTGCGCGGCGCTTGGAGAGGTGCGGGGCGGGCGTGTGGAGATTGTCAACGCGGCTTTGCCGGCGCTCTCGGCGCGGCTTCTGGCGCGGGACGGGCGGGCGATCTGGCTGTGAGTTTGCGGGCTGTGAGTTTGCGGGCGGCGCGGGCTGAGGATGCGGCGGGCATTGCCGTGATCTGGAACCAGATCATTGACGAGACTTTGGCGACTTTCACCAGCGCGCCGAAGCAGCCGGAGGCGCTCGTGAATGCGATCGGGGCCGAGCCGGGCCGTTGGTTTGTGGCCGAGGCGCAAGGGGCGGTGCTTGGCTTTGCCTGTTACTTCCAGTTTCGCGGCGGGCCGGGCTATGCGCAGTCGATGGAATATACCATCCATCTGGCGCAGGGGGCGCGCGGGCGCGGGCTGGGGCGCGGGCTTTTGGCGGCGGTTGAGGCTGGCGCGCGCGCAGAGGGCGCGCATTCGCTTTATGGCGGGGTGAGCGGGGCAAACCCCGAGGGGCAGGCGTTTCATGCGCGTATGGGATTTGCGCGGCTCGCTGTTTTGCCCGAAGTGGGGCGCAAGAACGGCCAATGGCTTGATCTGCATCTTTATCATAAATTTCTGTGATTGCGCGCTGACAGCTTGGGCCTTGCGCGTTAGGATTACCCCATGTCGATTTGGACCCAGATAACGGCGGCTGTGGCTGCGCTTGCCAAAGGCGCACCGCTGAGCGCTGTTTTTGCGCAGTTGCGCACGCCGCCCGAGCGCTCGATTGCGTTTACGATTGCTGTGATTGCGCTTGGCGCGAAGATGGCGAAGGCGGACGGGCTTGTCACGCGGGACGAGGTTATGGCGTTTCGCGAGGTGTTCCGGATTGCCCGCGAGGACGAGGCGGGGGCGGCCAAAGTCTTTAATCTGGCGCGCCAGGATGTGGCCGGGTTCGAGGACTATGCGGTGCGGGTGCGCGAGATGTTTGGCGCCGGGCATGAGGCGCTTGGCGATTTGCTGGAGGGGCTGTTTCATATTGCGATGGCGGATGGGCGGTATCATCCGAATGAGGACGAGTTTCTGAAAGATGTCGCGGATATCTTTGGCCTTGGCGAGACCGAGTTTCGCCAGATCAGGAGCCGGTTTGTGCCCGAGGCGGAGGCCGATCCTTATTCGGTTTTGGGGCTGACGCCGGCGGCTGGCATGGACGAGCTGCGCGCCGCCTGGAAACGGCTTGTGCAAGAGAGCCACCCGGACAGGCTTGTGGCGCGGGGGCTGCCCGAAGAGGCGATCAAAATGGCCGAGAAGCGTATGGTTGCGATCAACCGCGCCTGGGCCGAGATCAAGGATTTGCGGGGCTGATGCGGATCGCGACCTATAATGTCGAGTGGTTTAACGAGCTGTTTGATGATGAGGGGGCGCTTTTGCAGGATGAGGGGTGGTCGGGGCGTCACGATGTGAGCCGCGCCCAGCAGATCGAGGCTTTGGGCCTTGTGTTTGCAGCGCTTGATGCGGATGCGATTATGGTGATCGAGGCGCCCGACGACAACCGCCGCCGCAGCACAAAGACCGCGCTGCAAGGGTTTGCGCGGCACTTTGGTCTGAGGGCAAAGGCCACATTGCTCGGCTTTCAGAACGATACGCAGCAGGAAATTGCCCTGATGTATGACCCTGCGGTGATGACGGCGCGCCATGCGCCTCTGGGCCAAAGCACGGGCAAGAAAGGCTCGGCGCTGTCGCCGCGGTTTGACAGCACCTTTCGGATTGATCTGGATGTGGATGCCAAAGAAGATCTGGTGACCTTCTCCAAGCCGCCTCTGGAGGTGGAGGCGGTGCTCAAAAGCGGGCCGGTTCTGCGCCTTGTGGGGGCGCATCTGAAGTCAAAGGCGCCACATGGGGCGCGCAGTGAGGCCGAGGCGATGGCGCTTTCGATCGAGAACCGCCGCAAGCAGCTCGCACAGGCGATCTGGCTGCGTCAGAGGCTTGAAGACCACTTGAAAGCCGAGGAGTCTCTGATCCTGTTGGGCGATCTCAATGACGGGCCGGGGCTTGACCAATATGAGGATCTGTTCGGGCGCTCCTCGGTCGAGATTGTCATGGGGGAGGCAGGCGGAGAGGCAGGAGGGGAGGCCGGAGAGCACTGTCTGTTTGATCCGCACGCGCGGCTTGGCTTGCAGCGCAGATTGGGCGCGACCCCCACGACAGCGCGCTTTTTTATCCGCGAGCACGGGCGTTATTTGCAGGCTTTGTTGGATTATATCATGGTCTCGCCCGACCTTCTGGCAAAAGCGCCGGTCTGGCGGATCTGGCATCCGTTTGATGACCCTGAGTGCTGGCGCAACACGGCGCTGCGCGATGCTTTGCTTTTGGCGTCAGATCATTTTCCTGTCACATTGGACATCGATCTTTAGCGGGCTGCGAAGGTGACCCCGAAGGAGAGCAGCCCGTCGGCGCCGCCGGCCGTCATCGGGACAAGCTGCACAAAGAGATTTTGATGGCGGGCTTGCAGGCCGCCGATAAACACCATGTCGCCGCCAAGATGGGTTTTGAACGTCTTGCCATTCACAGGGTAGAAGGCCAGACCGGCAAACAGGCCGGCATCGCCATTGGCCCATGTTTTGAGCGGGCGATACTGCGTCGCGGCGAGCGAAACACGCTTGTAGCTGTTGTAGAACGCGCCGAGGCTGAAGGCGCTATGGCTTTGTTCCCATGTGAGAAAAACGCCGGGATTCAGCTCGTTAAAACTGGTGGCGCCGATATGTTTGGAGCCGAGCAGGAGCGAATACCTGTCGGGGCCAGCGTGCAACGGTGTGGCGAGAAAAACGAGACTGAGAAAAACAAAAACACGATACATAACACTGGTTTCCTAAGGGGTGGCCGGGGGTCAAAGGCGGGGAGGCCTGGGGCTTGCGCCGGTTTATAGGAAAGAAATGAGACAAAATTGAGCCAACGGCGGCCCTGCGCCGAAAAAAAGCGCTGCGGCAAGCCGTTTTGCCGCCCGCGCGCGGGCCTGTGGCGCGCGGAGCTGAATTGGCTTTTTGCGGGGGGGCGACGCGGGGCTGTTGCGCCAGAAACGGGCTTAAGTTACTGACTTAAAATAATATTTGGCGTTGCGGGCAGGGCCGCGGCAAGCGAGTTGAACCGTGCTTCGGCGACTTCGCCAAACAGCGGAACAGCGTCCGGACTGAGCGTAAGCTCGAGCACCCGTTTTTTGGGATAGAGCCGCATTTGGCCGATCTGGGCGTCTTTTTGGAGCCAGAGCATCGCCCCGAAGCGCATGGCTTTTCCGACCGTTTCGGCGACTCTTTGATCATTGGGGGAGATCAGACCCGCGATTGACCCGGCGCGGGCGGCTGTGAGGCCGGCGTTTGAATAGCGATAGAGCAGAGCAAGGCCGAGAAAAATACGCTCGTTGTGACGGATCCCGCCGAGATTGGCTTGGGTGGCGAGGTTAAAGCAGGTTTCGGCGCGGTAATCGGGATGGGCGCGCCAGCTCACGTCATGCAGCAGGCAGGCGGCTTTGATCAGCTTGAGGCGCTCGGGCGTCGCCGATTTGAACAGAGGTTGGATAAACTCATAGAGCGTGCGGCCGAATCCCGGCAGGCGGGCATCTTTGGCTTCGGCAAAACGGCACGCCTCGATGAGCGGGTCGCGGTCGCGCAACTTTTGCGGCATTTGTTCATAAAGCATTCCCTCGCGGATTCCATAGGAGCTGATGGCGATATCGTGAGGTCTGAAGTCTCGGACGATTTCCTTAAGAACTTCTGAAGCGATCGGCACGAGCTTCATGCGGCTGGAGGAGATGCCGGTTTTGGCGCGAATCGTTTCTTCATCATTTTGGGCAATATAGTCGGCGGTCGCGCTGACGGCTTTGCGGCTCATGCGATACTCATGCAGCACGTGCAGCGGATAGCCGCGGCGCTCCATGTCGATGCGCGCAATCGCCCGCCAGGAGCCTCCGACGAGAAACAGCCGGTTGTGCTGTGGGCCAAGCTCTTGATGCAGGCTCTGGATCGTGCTGCGGATGATCTCTTTGCGGGCTTTTTTGCCGCCCTTGACGCTCATCAGCCGCTGTGGCCCGAGGGCCGAGCTGACCCGCTTTCCGACGACCCCGTCGGCCACTTCGGCCAGCTCCATGGAGGAGCCGCCAATATCGCAGACCAGCCCGTAGGAGCCGGGCCAGCCGAGCAAAACACCCTGTGCAGACAGGCGCGCTTCTTCTTTTCCGTCGATCACATGAAGCTGCAATCCGGTCTCGCTTTCGACCAGATCGCGGAACTCCTGGCCGTCTTCGGCCTCGCGCACAGCGGCTGTGGCCACGGCGGTGAGCGGCCCTGTGTTCATGCCAATGGCGAGGCGTTGAAACCGGCGGATGGCACTGAGCGCGCGGGTGCGCCCGGAGGGGTTGAGGCGGCCGGTTTCGCCGATGCCTTCGCCGAGGCCGCACATGACCTTTTCGTTGAAGAAATAGGCCGGGCTGCGCGCCGCACCGTCAAAGACCACAAGGCGCACCGAGTTTGAGCCGACATCGACCACGCCGACACGCGACAGAGCTCTTGCTTTCGGGTCTTGGAAGAGCGGGCGGCCAAAAAGCCCCCAGTCGCTTGAATTTGCTTGATTTTCGCTCATTCTCAGCGCTCCTGAAGCGGGTTGCGCCTGTTATGGCGCGCAGAGGCGAATGCGTCAACAGGGGGAACGGCATTAACATAAGGTAAAGCCGGCGGGCGCGGCGTTTGGTCTTTTTGGCTCGGGCCAAAACAGGGGGGTGAAAAGCGTGCACAGGGCGTGCACAAAGCGTGCACCGGCCAAACCGCTCAAAAATGGTAAACGCCGTAAAACGCTGCCTTAGCGATTTATAAACCTTTGATCAGACAGACGCGCGGCGCGATGCGGGGGGGTAGAGGTCGGGCGTCGGGCGCGGGGGCTTTCGCGCTGTGCGGCTCAGTCTTCGGCGTGGGTGAGCTTTGGGACATCGGAGGCCCCGGCGGAGCCGCGTCCGGAGAGGGAGGGGTTTTCCATAAAGAAGCGGTGGCAGTTGAAGGAAAATGTCCCCTCGGGCAGCTCGGCGCGCAGGAAGCGGCCGGAGGCGTCCATGACCCAGCTTTGCGCGGTGTCGGCCATATTGGCGGCCATGACCTGTGAGGTGATCTGGGCTTTGACGGTCGGGTTTTCGATTTCGACAAGGGTTTCGACGCGGCGCGAGAGGTTGCGGCCCATCCAGTCGGCCGAGGAGATAAACACCCGCGCCTTTTTATGCGGCAGCCCGCTGCCGTTGCCAAAGCAGACAATGCGCGAGTGTTCCAGAAAGCGCCCGACGATCGACTTGACGCGGATCGTTTCGGAGAGGCCTTTGACGCCCGGTCTGAGGCCGCAGATTCCGCGGACCACAAGGCTGATTTCAACCCCCGCCTGAGAGGCGGCATAGAGCGCGTCGATGACTTCCGGCTCAATCAGCGAGTTCATTTTGGCCCAGATCTGGGCGGGGCGGCCGGCGCGGGCGTGGTCGGCCTCGGCCTGGATCATCTCCAGCAGGCGCGGCTTGAGCGAGATCGGCGAGATGGCGAGGTTTTCCAGCGTGGCGGGTTCGACATAGCCCGAGAGGTAGTTGAAGACTTTGGTGGCGTCGCGCCCGAGGGCCGCGTCGCAGGTAAAGAGCGACAGGTCGGTATAGATCCGCGCTGTGATCGGGTGGTAATTGCCGGTGCCATAGTGGGTATAGGTCACAAGCCGCGCGCCTTCGCGGCGCACCACGGTGGAGATTTTGGCATGGGTTTTGAGGTTGAGAAAGCCGTAAACCACATGGGCGCCCGCCCGCTCGAGGCGGCGGGACTGGCGGATATTGGCGGCCTCGTCAAACCGCGCCTTCAGCTCGACAAGGGCGGTGACAGATTTGCCGTCTTCGGCGGCCTCGCAGAGCGCCTCTACGATGGGGCTGTCGCGCGAGGTGCGGTAGAGCGTCTGTTTGATCGCCACGACATTGGGGTCGCGCGCCGCCTGTTGCAGAAAGCGCACCACCATATCGAAGGTTTCGTAAGGGTGATGCAGCAGCATATCCTTCTGGCGGATCGCGGCGAAGATATCGCCCTCATGGTCGGTGACCCGCTCGGGGATCCTCGGTGTGAAGCTCGGCCACAACAGATCGGGGCGTTCGTCGAGCACCAGTTCGGACAGATCGGAAAGGCCGAGCATCCCGCTGATTTCGACGGTTTCGGTCTCGCAGACGTGCAGCTCGCGCTGGATCATCTTGAGCAGCCGGGTCGGGGCATCGGCGGAGACTGTCAGGCGCACAACCTCGCCACGGCGGCGGCGCTTGAGGGCGGTTTCAAACTCGCGCACAAGGTCTTCGGCCTCATCCTCGACCTCAAGGTCGCTGTCGCGCAAGATCCGAAATCCGCAGGCCCCCTTGAGATGAAAGCCGGGGAACAGGCTCGGCAAATGCTCAAGCAGCAGCTCCTCGAGCGGCAAAAACCGGACCTGCCCCTCGGCGGCCGGCAAACCGACAAACCGGGCAATCTGGGCCGGGATCGGCAACAGCGCCTGCAGCTTGCGCTTCTCGCGGGTGCTCTCAAGCTCCAGCGCAAGGGCATGGCCTGTGTTGGGAATAAAGGGAAACGGATGCGCCGGATCAATCGCCAGAGGCGAGAGCACGGGGAAGACCTGCTCCAGAAACACCTCATGCAAGATCGCCTTATCCGCCGCCGTCAGCTCGGCACGGGTGCAAATAAAAATACCGGCGCGCGCCATCTCTTCGGTGAGCGCGGCAAAGATGTCCTGCTGGCGGGCCAGAAGCTCGCGGGCGTTGTCATTGATCAGCACAAGCTGCTCGGACGGGGTCAGCCCGTCAATGGCCGGCGTCGACACACCCTCATTGACCATCTCGCGCAGCCCCGCAACGCGCACCGTATAAAACTCGTCCAGATTGGTCGCAGAGATCGACACAAAGCGCAGACGCTCCAGAAGCGGCACGCGCGGATTTTCAGCCTCCTCCAGCACACGCCAGTTAAAGCCGAGCCAGCTCAACTCGCGGTTCACAAACCGCGCAGGACCCGTGAGATCCCCCGCCAGCTCTTGCGGGGCAGGAAAGGGGGCAGAAAGAAAATCAGCTTGTGTCATAGGGGCGCTATAGGCTTCAATTGTAAAGATTTTACGATGCTGCCCCGGATAATGCGCGGGCGGTCCCGCAATGTCCACTGCCCCTTTTTTATTGCCCGAAATATCCTGGGGGTGTGTGAGGGGGCAAAGCCCCCTCACCGGGTCCGGTTGCGCTTGCGCAATCGGAGCTAAAAAAGCTCGGCCTGTTTGTCCAGGACTTCCGCTGCCAGTTTGCGGCTCACTTCGCGGCCCTCGCTGAGCGCGAGGCTGTCGATCTCCTGAACAAGCGCGCGGGCGGCGGCAAAGCTGCGCTCCATATGTTTGGTCAGATAGGCCAGAACCTCCGGGCGCGGGCTGAGCTGGCGGTCGGCAAAGAGCTTCATCAGGACCGCGGCGAGCAGGGCATCATCCGGCGCGCCCAGCGCCACGGCGGGTGTGCCCTGCATCCGGCTGGTCAGGTCGGGCAGGGTCAGACCCCAGGTCTGGGCCTCGCCTGTGGCGGTGAACAAGAGGCTGTGGCCTTCGGCCAGCGTCAGGTTGTGCAGATGAAACAGCGCGTTTTGCGCATCGGGGTTGGCGGCGATCTCGGGGATGTTTTCCACCGCGACAGAGCCGCGCGCGAGCCGCGGGATATCGGCCTCTCGGAGTGCGCTGGCCTCAAGGAGGGTCGCCCCTGACAGCCCGGCCCAGACATGGGCGAGGTGGGTTTTGCCTGCGCCTTCGGGACCGATCAGCAAGAGCTTGCGCGCCGGCCAGCTCTGCCAGTGCTCGATCATGGCTACCGCGCCCGCATTGGTGGGGGAGACGAAAAAGTCATCGCGCCCCAAAGCCTGCAGCGTCGGGAGATCAAAGGTGAGTTGGCGTGCCATCAGCTCTCGTCTTTACCCCGTGTGGTGGCCTGCTCGGCGGCGCGCAGGGCCGCTTTGGAGCGGGCGCTGTTTTTGCCCTCAAGGCCCTGGTAAAGCTTGCTGTCTTTGTAGCGCAGCAGCACAAAGCGCGCCAGAACGCCGAGCGCGGCGGCGACGGGCACCGCCACTAGCATTCCGACAAAGCCAAACAGCGTGCCAAAGACCGACAGGGCAAAAATCAGCCAGACCGGATGTAGCCCGACCGATTTGCCGACCAGTTTGGGGGTGAGCACATTGCCCTCGATGATCTGGCCGATCACAAAGACCAGCGCCACCAGACCCAGCGAGAGCCAGTCGCCCCAGAACTGGAACAGCGCCAGGCCAATCGCCAGCACACCGCCCAGAATGGCTCCGAGATAGGGAATAAATGTCAAAAGCCCTGCGATAAAGCCGACGACAAGGCCAAATTGCAGCCCCACCAGCATCAGCGCCAGAGCATAGTAGGAGCCAAGGATCAGGCAGACCGTGCCCATGCCGCGAATGAAGCTCGCCATGGTGCGGTCGACATCAGAGGCGAGGGCGCGGATCACGGGGGCGTGGTCGCGCGGCAGCATCTCGTCAATCGCGCCAACCATCCTGTCCCAGTCAAACAGCAGATAGAAAGCGACAACCGGCACGATCACCAGCAGCATCACCAGATTGATGATCGACATGGCAGAGGACAGCACCGTCTGCAAAAGCTCGCCGCCGCGTTCCTTGACGGTGTCACCCACGGCAATAAGCGAGGTGCGCAGCGTGCTGTCGCTGTCCATGAGCGAGGGGAAGCGCTCGGTGAGAAACTGTTGCAGATCGGCAAAGAGGCTCGGGGCCGTGTTGAAGAGCGAGATCGCCTGCTCCACCATCACAGGCACGACGAGCAGGGCGAGGATCACAAAGACGAGCACCGCGCACAGGGTGATCACTGTGGTGGCGATGGCGCGGGACAGACCCATGTCTTCCAGCCAATCTGCCACCGGATCGAGAAAATAGGCAATCGCCCCGCCCAAGACGAAGGGCAGGATCACATCGCCCAGAAACCAGAGCGCCAGACAGAAGACGAGGGCGCAAACGCCCCAATATTTGAGCTGGTCGCGGACGGGAAGGGCCATGGGTTCCTCTGTGTTGGGTGGTCTCTATGTCACCGCTCGGGCGGCGTGTTTCAAGGGTAAACTTGTTTGAGGCGGCTTTCGCCGCTTTGCGAGCCAGAGGGCGCGGCTTTTGCGGGTGAGCGAGTGCGGCTTTGGGGGCTACGCAGGTCGGGGGGGCAGTTTTTTGAAGTTTGGCGGGAACAGAGGGCGAACATTGCTTTGACTTGGGGGGCATATTTGGTAGGGGTGGGGCCTGAGCTGAGCAATGAAAGAAGTGGCAAACCTGTGGTATCTCTCTCTGAAAAAGCCCTCATGGCGCGCGGAGCGCCCTATCTGGACGATCTCAACCCGGCCCAGCGCGCGGCTGTGGAGCAGCTTGACGGGCCGGTTCTTATGTTGGCGGGGGCGGGCACGGGCAAGACCAAGGCTTTGACCACGCGGATTGCGCATCTGCTCAACACGGGGCGGGCGCGCCCCAATGAAATTCTTGCTGTGACCTTTACCAACAAGGCGGCGCGGGAGATGAAAGAGCGGGTGGCGCGTCTGCTCGGGCAGTCTGTGGAGGGGATGCCCTGGCTTGGGACGTTTCATTCGGTTTGCGTCAAAATCCTGCGCCGCCATGCAGAGCTTGTCGGCCTCAAGAGCAATTTTACCATTCTGGACAGTGACGATCAGCTGCGCCTTCTCAAGCAGCTTGTGCAGGCGGCGGGGATAGATGACAAGCGCTGGCCCGCGCGGATGCTGGCGGGGATTATTGATGGTTGGAAGAACCGTGCATGGCTTCCTGAGAATCTGCCTGCCGCGGAGGGCAGCGCCTATGACGGGATGGGACCACAGCTTTATGCCCAGTATCAGACCCGCCTGCGGGAGCTAAATGCGGCGGATTTTGGCGATTTGCTGTTGCACGTGGTGAGCCTTTTTCAAAAGCATGATGATGTGCTCGCGCAATATCAGCGCTGGTTCAAATATGTTCTGGTGGACGAATACCAAGACACCAATGTGGCACAGTATCTCTGGCTGCGGCTTTTGGCCGGCGGGCACAAGAATATCTGTTGTGTGGGCGATGACGACCAGTCGATCTATGGCTGGCGGGGCGCGGAAGTGGGCAATATCCTGCGCTTTGAAAAGGATTTTCCCGGTGCGGCGGTGGTGCGTCTTGAGCAGAATTACCGCAGCACGCCGCATATTCTGGCGGCGGCGGCGGGGGTGATTGCGGGCAATGAGAACCGGCTTGGCAAGGAGCTTTGGACCGAGGTCGAGGAGGGCGAGAAGCTGCGCCTGATCGGGCATTGGGACGGCGAGGAGGAGGCGCGCTGGATTGGCGAGGAGGCCGAAGCCTTGCAGCGCGGCACGCGGGGGATGGCGCCAACCTCGCTGGATGATATGGCGATTCTTGTGCGCGCCTCCCATCAGATGCGTGCGTTTGAGGACCGCTTTCTGACCATCGGGATGCCGTATCGGGTGATTGGCGGGCCGCGGTTTTATGAGCGGTTGGAAATTCGCGATGCGATGGCCTATTTCCGGCTTGTGGTCAGCCCCGAAGACGACCTCGCTTTTGAACGCGTGGTGAACACGCCCAAGCGCGGGCTGGGCGACAAGGCGCAGCAGAAAATCCAGATCGAGGCGCGGGCGAATTTTCTGCCGCTGACGGGCGGGGCACAGCTTTTGCTGGACGGCAAGGGCATCAGCGGCAAGGGCGCGGTGGAGCTTCAGCGCTTTTTGAGCAATTTGCAGCGGTGGCAGCGGCTGGAGGCCAGCCCCGAGGTGAGCCATGTCGAGCTGGCCGAGATCATTCTGGACGAGAGCGGCTATACCGAGATGTGGCAAAACGACAAGACGCCCGAAGCGCCGGGGCGGCTTGAAAACCTCAAGGAACTCGTCAAGGCGCTGGAGCAGTTTGAAAACCTGCAAGGGTTTCTGGAGCACGTCGGCTTGATTATGGACAATGACAAGACCGATGCGGACGAGAAAATCAGCATCATGACGCTGCACGCGGCCAAGGGGCTTGAATTTCCTGTGGTGTTTTTACCGGGCTGGGAGGACGGGCTTTTTCCGTCGCAGCGCTCGATGGACGAGAGCGGGCAAAAGGGCCTCGAGGAAGAACGGCGGCTGGCCTATGTGGGAATCACGCGGGCCGAGACCCTGTGCACCATTTCCTTTGCGGGCAACCGGCGCGTTTACGGGCAGTGGCAAAGCCAGATGCCAAGCCGCTTTATTGACGAGCTGCCCGAGGCCCATGTCGATGTGATGACGCCGCCGGGGCTTTATGGCGGCGGCTATGGCGCGGCGCAGCCGCAGCTGCGCTCGCATCTGGCAGAGACGGCGGCGGAGGCGGATGTCTATAACTCCCCCGGCTGGAAGCGGATGCAGGCGCGCGCGAGCCAGAGGCCCGCGCCGAGCGCGCAGGCCAAGGCGAGCTATATTGTCGAGGCGACAGCGGTGTCCTCGTTTATGCAGGGCGATCGGGTGTTTCACAGCAAGTTCGGCTATGGGGATGTCATCGGGGTTGAGGGCGACAAACTCGAGATCAGCTTTGACAAGGCCGGTGTGAAGAAAGTCGTGGCGCGCTTTATTGTGAGCGCGGCGGATGCCGATAATATTCCGTTTTGAAGCTGGACTGTGAGGCTGGGCTGTGAGGCGGGGCTTGTAAAGCGGGGCTTGTGGGGCCGGCCTGTCAGGCGGGCAAAAAGCACTCTTTAAATACGAAGGCGGCGGACCCTTAAGGGAGGAGGGGGTCCGCCGCGCATTCTTGTGCCGGAAAAAGGGAGGAGAACCGGCACAATCCGGGTGTTGGTTTAGCCGTAGACAGCCTCATAGGCTGCGGCGTGGATGCTTGAGTGGTTGAGGCCGAGGTCTGCAAGTTCGCGGCCCGAGAGGCTTGAAAGCTCGCTGACGGTCTGGCGATACTGGCGCTTGAGGGCGACTGTTTCGACGGCGTTTGAGGCGAAGCTCACGGCTTTTCCGACGAGTTCCGCGATGGCTTCACTCAGGGCGCCTGACGAGGTGGATACGACGTAGTTCATTGTTTTTACTCATTCATCTGTGTGACGCTGGGCGTCGGTGTGTGTCTGTCTTGAGGGAGATATAGGCGCGTGCTGCGACTGCGAAAAGAGCTAGTTCGGCAATGCCGCTATGCAGCATCTGCATATGTCCTTACGTCAAGGTCAACTTTGTTTCGGGTTGTAATTCGCGCGCAAAGACGCACCTATGCCTCAAGCAAAGAAGGAGTGGCCCGATGGCGACGAAAGAACAGGTATTGGCAGAACTGGCGCGGCTTGCGCTGCCGGACGGGCAGAGCCTTGTGAGTGCGGATATGGTGCGCGCGCTTACGGTTGAAGAAGGAATGGTGCGCTTTGTCATCGAGGCGCCAAGCCCGGAGGCAGCCGCCAAGTTGGAGCCGATCCGCGCGGCGGCTGTGGATATGGTGCAGGCGCTTGAGGGCGTGCGCAGCGCCTCTGCTGTTCTGACGGCGCATGGCGCGCCGGCGGCGGCGAAAGCGCCGCCCAAGCTGAGCATTGGCGGCCACCCCGACCCCAAGCGCAAAGACATTCGCCCCAAGGATGTGGCGCGGGTGATTGCGGTCGGCTCGGGCAAGGGCGGTGTTGGCAAATC
>JAHBAN010000039.1 GCA_018500075.1 Flavobacteriia bacterium
CTCTTGTGGCGTCGGGACACCCTCGCTTGACTTCAGGCTGCTGCCCTTGGTCTCTTCGCGAATGATATCCATGCACAGCTCAACGCATTCATCACAGATAAACACAGTCGGCCCCGCAATCAGCTTGCGCACCTCATGCTGGCTCTTGCCGCAAAAGCTGCAATACAGCGTGTTTTTGCTATCGCCGCCGGTATTAGTCGCCATCCGTTCGCCCTTTCTGGCCGTCGTCTTATAGGCAAAGGCGCCATGGCCCTGCCGTTTCGTCTGCCGTTTCGTCTGCTGTGGCTCAGCTTAGGTCAGCCCGCGCCGCGCCACAATCGCAAATTCGCCCCAAGGCGGCCCGCTGCCTAGGCGTCAGCCTCGCCCGCCTTGTCGCGGTTGGTGACGATCTCGTCGATCAACCCCCAGTCTTTCGCCTCTTCTGGGCTCATAAACTTGTCGCGCTCCAGCGCTGCCTCCACATCGGCCAGCGTCTGGCCCGTGTGGTGCACATAGATCTCGTTCAAGCGCCGCTTGAGCTTGAGCGTCTCCTCGGCGTGGATCATGATATCGCTGGCCTGCCCCTGATAGCCGCCCGAGGGCTGGTGCACCATCACGCGCGAATTGGGCAGACTAAAGCGCATTCCCTTTTCCCCCGCGGTGAGCAAAAGCGAGCCCATGCTCGCCGCCTGCCCGATCACAAGCGTGCTGACCTTGGGCTTGATATATTGCATCGTGTCATAGATCGACAGCCCGCTCGTCACCACGCCACCGGGCGAATTGATATACATACTGATCTCTTTTGACGGGTTCTCCGCCTCAAGATGCAAAAGCTGCGCCACAATCAGGCTGCTCATGCCGTCATGCACAGGCCCGTTCAAAAAGATAATCCGCTCCTTGAGAAGGCGCGAAAAGATGTCATAGGCGCGCTCGCCACGGCTCGTTTGCTCAACGACCATCGGCACAAGCGTGTTCATATAGGTCTCATACGGGTCTGTCATCTTATCCTGCCTGCTTTTACATCTCACCCGATCCATATCGGATCATTGCTAACAGAGTCTTAGTGGCGCGTTCCAAGGGCTGCAAGGCCGTTCCGGACGAATTCCCGTGATCTGCTTGCTTGAAACCGGCCCCGATTGGTATAAGGCAACAGTTTCAAAGCCCTGCCCCCGCGAAAGGCGCAACAATGTCTGACACCCCGCGCTCCTTTGTGGAAAAAGGCTCCTCGGCGCATTTTGATGTCGAGTTTGATGGCGTCACCGATACATTTCACTTCCTGCTCTTGCCCAAAACGACCATGCTCGCCGTCGCCGCCGCCATCGAGCCATTGCGCATCGCCAACCAGATCACGGAAAAACCGCTCTACAACTGGTATACCCTGTCAGAAACAGGCGCCCCCGTGACCTGCTCCAACGGAATGCGCATCACCCCCGACAAACCTCTCGAGCCGCTGCCCGCAGGGGCGCAATGCTTTGTCTGCGGCGGGGTTGAGCCGGAGCGCAATATTTCCAAGCCGGTCCTGTCCTGGATTCGCCGCGAATCGCGTTTCGGGCGCAAGTTCGGCGGCATCTGCACAGGCAGTTTCGCCCTCGCCGCCACAGGTCTGATCAAAGACCAGTATTTCACGCTTCATTGGGAAAACCAGCAGCGCTTTCGCGAAGACTACCCCGATCTCACCCCCACAGACCGGCTCTATGAAATCGACAAAGGCCTGATCACCTGCGGCGGCGGCAACGCCAGCATCGACATGATGCTCGCCCTGATGGAGCGCCGCCACGGCCCCAAACTCGCCGCCGTGGTGGCCGATATGTGCCTGCATGGCCGCGCCACCAGCTCCAAATCCTCCCAAACCACAGCCGCAAGTGCCGCAATCGGCTCGCGCAACCCGCATCTGCTCGCCGCGCTCGACCTGATGCGCACCGAGGTCGAAGACCCGCTGTCCATGTCTGATATCTGCGCCGAACTCGGCGTCTCCCGCCGCCAGATCGAGCGGCTCTTCTTGCGCCACATCGGCCAGCCGCCGATGCACTGCTACCTCGAAATCCGCCTCGCCCGCGCCCTGGCCTACCTCAAAGAAACCAATATGACGGTCGCAGACGTCGCGGTCGCCACAGGCTTTTCCTCCTCAAACCATTTCACAAAACGCTTCAAAGAACGCTTCAACCGCACCCCGCGCAGCTACCGCGTCAGCTGGAGCTAACCACTGGCCCGAACTCAAACCGCGCCCAAAGCCGCCCAGCCTTCCTCTTTCTATAAATATCCCGGGGGAGTGTGAGGGGGCAGCGCCCCCTCACCCGGTCGGACTGTGCGTAGCACAGTCCGATACTCCTTAGGCGCCGAACATATCCGCCGTGATCCCGGCATACCAGCCGATGCTCTCCTCATAGGTGGCCTTGCGCAGGGCCGCATCCTCGCCGGTCTGGCTGATAAACCCGTCCACCTTGGCGATTTTCTCATCCGTCGCCTCGTAGGTCGCGCCGACTTTGACGCCGTCATCGGTGTCAATCAGGCTCCAGCAGGTGTTGGAGAACTTCGCCGGGAAGACCTTGCTCCCCGTCAGCGCCCCGCGCACCGCCATCGCACAGACTTTGGCCTGGCTGTTGGCCGAAAAGCCCGACTTGGGCATATCGCCCTGATGCGTCGCATCTCCGAGCACATAGACATTCTCGTCAACGCGGCTCTGCATGGTATGGCCCGAGACCGGCGCCCAATTGCCATCGTTCACACCGGCAATCTCGCAAATCCGCCCCGCTTTCATCGCCGGAATGACGTTGCAGGCGTCGACTTTGGTCACCTCCCCGTCAATCGTCACGGTCATGTCATCTGCGTTGACGCTCACATCACCACCGCCAAACTCCGAACCGATCCAGTCGACCATACCGCCATAATGCCGGTTCCAGCCCTCCTGAAACAACCCCTGCTTTGAAAACTTGGGCTTGGGGTCGGCGACAATAATCTTCGCGCTCGGGTTTGTCGCCTTCAGCACATGGGACACCATGCTGACGCGCTCATAGGGGCCCTGTCTCTTATACACATCTCCGAGCCCACGAGA
>JAHBAN010000041.1 GCA_018500075.1 Flavobacteriia bacterium
AGATGTGTATAAGAGACAGCATGCCGCACCTTGAGCCAAACCAAAAGCCGCAGGCGGCGGAGTCCATGTCGCATTCAGCCCCTTGAAGTGTCGCAAAGCGGCAAAAATTTTCTCAGCTTCCCATTGACGCGAGGGGCTAAAATATGTGGTTATGGGGAGGTTAAGGGACAAGACTGCGCCAATGCAGCGTGACCTTGACACAAAAGGGAGAGACGAATGCCGCAACATGGATGCGCGGCTTGCGCAGGCGCTACATTGCCCTCGCAAGCACAGTCAAATGCCGCCTCGGGCGGGCGAATACCATCTCGTTTTGACCACGCCCCGCGCTTTGCACCCAGCCCTCGCGCTTCCCGCCAGACCCGTCACACCCGACCTCTTCGCCGCCACCTTTGCATATGTGCCCCACAGCACATCACCCAGAACAGGGGAACCTAAATGGGACTATTCATTCTTCGACGGCTCGGCGTGATGCTGCTCACAGCGCTCTGCCTGACCTTCGTGGTCTTCTTTTTGACCAATCTCTACCCAAACCTCGAGAAGCTCGCAAAAACGCAGGGCAATATGCGGATGTCTGACGCGCAGGTCGCCTCATGGCTGGACAATCGCGGCTATACCCAGCCCTTGCCGCGCAAATATGCCGAGTGGCTCGGCCTTGCGCCCGGCTTTACAGGCGTCAATGCCGAAGGCGAAACAACGGGCCGCTGCCTGCGTCCGGGTGTCGAGCCGGCAAAGGCTCCCAAATTCTGCGGTATTCTGCAGGGCGACTGGGGCTATTCCACCGTCTTCAAAGAGCCGGTCACAGCCATCATCGGCACGCGCCTGTCGCTGACCGCAAAGCTGATGTTCTGGGTCATGGTGCTCATGGTGCCCTCCGCGCTCATCGTGGGCGTGCTCGCCGGGATGCGCGAAGGCTCCCGCACCGACCGCACCCTCTCCACCGCCTCGATCGCCACAACAGCGACGCCCGAATATGTCTCCGGGGTGATTTTTATTGCCCTGCTCGCCTCCTCGCGCTTTGGCCTCTCGCCCATGTTGGCCGATGCCGGGCTGATCGAGGGCAAGACCCTCTTCAAAGGCACAGCCACCTCGGCCATGGAAAGCGCCACCTTCGAGAACTTCTTTCTCCCGGTGCTCACCATCGCGCTTTACGGCATGGGCTATATCGCCCGCATGACCCGCGCCTCCATGGCCGAAGTCATGACCGCACAATACATCCGCACAGCCCGCCTCAAGGGCGTTGCCTTCCGCAACATCGTCATGCAACACGCCCTCAGAAACGCGCTGATCGCGCCCTTCACCGTGATCATGCTCCAGCTTCCCTGGCTGCTCAACGGCGTGGTCATTGTCGAAACGCTCTTTAACTACAAGGGATTCGGCTGGACGCTCGTGCAAGCGGCGGGCAACAACGACATCGAGCTGCTGCTCGGCGTCTCGGTTGTCTCCGTCTTCGTGGTCCTCATCACCCAGCTTCTGAGTGATATCGGCTATGTCTTCCTCAACCCGCGCATTCGCATTTCGTAAGGGATATTGATGATGGAACCTCTTACATGGTTTGGCGCATATGCAGGCTTCTTCGGAACCTTCCTCGCCGCCTTCGCCACCCTCGCGGTGCTCACCGGCCTCTGTGCCATGCTGCTCTCGCTGACAGGCAGCTCGACCCGTGGCAGCTTCTCGCTTTTCAACGGGATCGCCGTAATCACCCTGCTGCTCGTCAGCATCGGCTATATCCACAATGCGCTCTCCCCCGCCGTCAGCGGCGGAATGGATCTGGCGGTGCTTGGCAAGATCCTGCTGGGCCTCTTGGCCCTGGGCCTGTTTGCCGCGATGCTCAGCCTCTTCATGAACAGCTTTTTTGACGACCCCGCCACAACCATGGGGGTTCTCTTCACCCTCTCGCTGAAGCTGATCGGTCTCACAGTGGCCGCCTGGCTTGGCTATACGCTGCTCTTTGCCGGCGCGGGGTTCCGCGCCGAGCTGGCCGCCATGGACCCGTCGGCCCTGCCCACAGGCGAAGCCCTCGCAGAGCAACAGCGGATCGCCACCATGCAGGGCCGTGGCATTCTGGCCTCTATCGTGATGCGCTTCATGCCGGTCTGGATCGCGCTCGTCGTGCTCTTTTCCCTCTCGATTGTCTACAAGCGCAAGCTCGGCCTCTACGGCAAACTGTTTGACAACACGATCGGGATTTTCGGCTTTGGCCTTGTGATGTTCTGGGTTTTCACAGCCGCCTTCAACGGCTTCTTTGACATGATCGCCACACATGGCCCGCTAGAGCAGCTCTCGGGCATGAAAAACAAAGGGCCGGGCACGCCCCTGCGGGATCTCTCCGACGGCGCCTACCCGTTCTATCTTCTGGGCGGCGACAATCTTGCGCGCGATGTCTTCTCGCGCATGGTCACAGGCTCGGTCATTGTCATCATGATCGCGCCTCTGGCCACGCTTTTTGCCTTCATGGTCGGAATCACCCTCGGCCTGCCGGCGGGTTACTTTTCCGGCCCCGCGCTGCGCAAAGGCAGCCTCGGCATGATCGCCACAGCCGCAATCTTTGCCCTCGCAACGGTCGCCGCGGGCCTCGGCGGCGGGCTGTCCAACTTCCTGATGCTCGGTGTGATCCTTGCGGTGCTCTTTGTGCTGATGTTCCGCGCCTCGCTCGATACCGTCCTGAGCTTTCTGGCAAACCTCATTCTCGCCTTTCCGGTGATCTTGCTGTTTTATCTGCTGGTCACGCCGGAAATCGTCGAGACAGGCCTGCCACAGTTCATGGCCGTGGTGCTGTTCATCTTCCCCATCGTCTTCGCCGGGGTTCTGATCAGCTCGCGGTTCCAGACCGATCCGGGCAAAAACCGCTTCTGGCTCATGCTGATCCTGATCCCGATGGCGATCCTCTATCTCGTCACAATCAACGCACCTGACAGCCAGATCAATATTCTCGGCCCGCTGGATTTCTTCAATCCGGCGCCGGGGGTGCTTGTGGTCTTTGTCTCGGTGGTGTTTGTGAACTCGCCCACAGTGTTTCGGATCGTGCGCGGCCTCGCGCTCGACATCCACAGCCGCGATTATGTGGCCGCAGCACAAACGCGCGGCGAAGGCCCGTGGTATATCATGCTCTGGGAAATCCTGCCCAACGCCCGCGGGCCGCTGATCGTCGATTTCTGCCTGCGCATCGGCTATACCACAATCCTGCTCGGAACTCTGGGCTTCTTCGGCCTTGGCCTGCCGCCAGAAAGCCCTGACTGGGGCAGCACGATCAACGAGGGCCGCAAGCTGCTCTCGATCTATGCCCACCCGGCTCTGCCACCGGCCATCGCGCTTCTCTCTCTGGTCTTGGGCCTGAACCTTCTGGCCGACGCCCTGCGCGAAGAAAGCCTGAAAGACTGATGGCGCGCGCGGCAGCTCGCCCTGCCGCGCCGCCTTGCAATTCTGAACACAACGTTACGGACAAAACAAAATGGTTAACGCGACATCCCCCTCCAAAGCCTGTTTAGGCGGTGCACGGGTTGTGCACGGGATGTGCACGCTTTTCACCCCCCGTTTTGCGCCTCTCAGGGAGAAAGTTAATGGCTAAAATTCACGATTATGACGGCCCCATTCTGGAGATCGACAAACTGTCGATTTCCTTCTTCACGCGGCTGCGCGAAATCCCTGCGGTCATGGATTTTTCGGTCAAGGTGGCGCCGGGCGAAGCCGTTGGACTGGTTGGAGAATCGGGCTGTGGCAAGTCGACCGTGGCGCTCGGCGTGATGCGCGATCTGGGCAAAAACGGCCATATCGTCGGCGGCAGCATCAAATTCAAGGGCCGCGATATGGCCTCGCTGAGCGAAGACGAGCTGCGCGACATCCGTGGCAACGAAATTGCCATGATATATCAAGAGCCTATGGCCTCTCTCAACCCCGCCATGAAGATCGGCCGCCAGCTCATGGAAGTGCCCATGATCCATGAGGGCGTCAGCGAGGAAGAGGCCTATAACCGCGCCCTTGAGGTCGTCACAGACGTCAAACTCCCCGACCCGACCCGGATGCTCTCAAGCTATCCGCACCAGCTCTCCGGCGGCCAGCAACAGCGGATCGTGATCGCTATGGCCTTGATGTCAAAGCCGTCTTTGCTCATCCTTGATGAGCCGACCACAGCGCTGGATGTGACGGTCGAAGCGGCGGTTGTCGAGCTTGTGAAGGATCTGGGCAAGAAATACGGCACATCCATGCTATTCATCTCCCACAATCTTGGCCTCGTGCTCGAAACCTGTGACCGCATCTGCGTGATGTATTCCGGCGAAGCGGTCGAGCGCGGCGATATCGAGACCGTGTTCAACAATATGCAACACCCTTACACGCAAGCGCTTTTCCGCTCGATCCCGCTTCCGGGCGCCGACAAAAACGCCCGTCCCCTCGTGGCGATTCCGGGCAACTTCCCGCTGCCCCACGAGCGGCCCAATGGCTGCAATTTCGGACCGCGGTGTGACTATTTCGAAGCCGGCCGTTGCGATAAAGACTTCATCCCGATGTCGCCCGCCGATGACACGGGCGCCCATGAGACCCGCTGTCTCAAATTCAACGAGATCGACTGGAACGCCCCGATCGTCGCCGCCCAAACAAAGACCAAAGGCGAGATCGGCGAGGTGGTCTTGTCTATGAAAAACCTCAAGAAATACTACGAAGTCGCCGCCAACGCCCTCTTCGGGGGCGGCGAAACCCGTGTTGTAAAGGCCAATGAAACCCTGAGCTTTGAGGCCCGCGAAAGCGAAACTCTGGCCATCGTGGGCGAGTCCGGCTGCGGAAAATCGACCTTCGCCAAAGTGTTGATGGGCCTTGAAACCGCGACAGGCGGCACAATCGAGCTGGATGGCAAAGACATCGGCGGGGGTCCGCGCCGAAAAAGCGCCACCACAACAAAGGCCGCTGTGGAAAAGGGCCTCCCACACCCCCTTTACAACCCCCACCCCCC
>JAHBAN010000144.1 GCA_018500075.1 Flavobacteriia bacterium
CCCGCACCCCCCGGGATATTTCTGGAAAGAGGAAGCAGCAGAGGGCGCGCGCCTCGCCCCTGCGGTGCACGTTACTCTGGCGCCTGAAACACCGCGTTGACCTCGGCCTTGATGATCCGTGCGATCAGCGCGCAATCGGCAAGGCTGAAGGTCAGCGGCAGGCGCATATCGATGATGCCCTTCAGGATTCTATCGCTCTTCGGCAGGGGGGTGCTCGGGGCGTAGCGCCAACTGTCATAGCGGCTGGTGAAGCCTTTCGGCTCGGCACCGCCGAACCACTTCAGCTCAACGCCCCTTGCAGCACAGCGCGCCAGCACCTCGGCCACCGCCGCATCGCTCCACTCCAGCAGCAGGAACTGGATCGAGGAGCCAACGAAGTGCTCCGCGTCAGGCCGCTCTACCACAGTGAGGCCTGCGGTTCCGCGGATCCCCGCCTCAAGGGCACGGTAGCGGGCATTCCACGCCTCGATCTGGTCTTGCAGCCGTGCCAACTGGGGCCGCAGCAGCGCGGCGCGCAGATGATCCATTCGGCCCGAGACATTGGGCGTCTGGTATTTGAGCTCGGCGAAGGCCTCGGGCGGCGGCGCCGCGAGATGGCGCTCAAAGAGCATATAGGAGCCGGACAAGAGAATGGCCCGCGCGGCGACCTCTGCGTCATCGGTGATCAATAGCCCGCCTTCGCCCGAGTTCATATGTTTGTAGGTCTGTGTCGAGTAACACCCGACCAGCCCGTCGGTCCCCGACAGCCGCCCCTTCCAGCGCGCCCCCATGGTATGGGCGCAATCCTCGATCACGCGGATGCCCTTGCTGTTGCACAGCGTCATCAGCGCATCCATATCCGCCAGATGCCCGCGCATATGGCTGAGCATCAACACATCGGCCTGGTCGGCCTTGGCCGCGAGGTCCTCCAGATCGATCGTCAGGCTCTCGGTCACGCCAACAAAGATCGGCACAGCGCCAAGACTTGCAATCGCCCCGGGCACGGGCGCAAGCGTAAAGGCATTGGTCAAGACCCTGTCGCCCGCCCCCACCCCGAGCGCGCGCAAGGCGCAGGCCATCGCATAGCCCCCCGAAGCCAGCGCAAGGCAGTATTTCGCCCCCATCGCAGCGGCAAACTCCTGCTCCAGAAGCGCCACTTCGCCCAGCTCGCCAGGCGCCAGATTGTAGCGGTGCAAGCGCCCGCTGCGCATCACCGCCAGCGCCGCCTCGATCCCCTCTTCCGGGATCGGCTCTTGCTGGGTGAAACTGCCTGTGAATATCTCGCTCATTCTCTCTTATCGCGCCTCAGCCCGGATCAGGTCAATCACCCAAGTCATGATTTCAGTTTCCCCAAAGACCAGATTTCAAACCGGTGAACATCAGCGCAGCAAAGCCCGCGCAATCGCCGGCAAATCGGCAAAATCATGCAGCAAAGCATCCGGCTCAAGCGCCGCCATATCCTCGCCAGACGGCCCGAATGTCACCAGCACCGACGGAACCCCCGCCGCGCGCGCCGTGTTGTGGTCGGTGTCGCTGTCGCCGACCAGAAGACAGCGCTCAGGATGCCCGCCCGCGCGCCGCGCCGCCTCAAACAAAGGCGCCGGGTCCGGCTTGCGCACCGGCAACGTATCGGCCCCCACCAGACTGGCAAAGCGCTCCAGCGCCCCCAAGCGGCGCATCAGCTCGACCGCCAGCGCCTCGGGCTTGTTGGTGCAAATGCCAACCCCGAAGCCCTCGCACTTCAGAGCCTCGACCGCCTCCAAGGCCCCGTCATAAAACACGGTGCGCCGGTCAAGATCGGCCCCGTAAGCCTCAAGCAAGACGGGGTAATAGGCCTCAACCACAGCCTCATCCGGCCGCCCCAGCCGCGCAAGCCCCGCGCGCAGCATGAATTTGCCCCCGCGCAGCGCCACCCCCGCATCCGCGCCGGTCAGCACATCGCCCTCGCCCATCTGGCGAAAACAGGCATTGGCCGCCGCGAGCAAATCGCCGCTGGTGTCCGCCAATGTGCCGTCCAGATCAAAAATAACTGTTTCCATCGCTCTGCTCCCTTTGACATATCCCGCAACAATGCTTGATATCTGCCCCCTTGTGCTCTGCTCTGTAGCGGATAAAACGGGCCAGACTTAAAAAGGCAAGTAAAACCCATGAGTATCAACCTTGTAATTCTCGCCGCAGGCAAAGGCACGCGGATGAAATCTGACAGCGCCAAGGTGCTTCACAAGGTTGCGGGCGCGCCGCTGCTGATCCATGCGATGAAAGCCGCCGCCAGCCTTGAGGCGCAAAACACAGTGATCGTGGCCGGCCATGAGGCCGAGGCCGTCAGCGCCGCCGCTCTGGCCTATGACGAGACCGCGCGGATCGTTCTGCAAGCCGAGCAAAAGGGCACAGGCCACGCCGTGCTCTCGACCAAAGAGGCGCTGGCCGGCGCCACAGGCGATCTCTTGGTGCTCTATGGCGACACGCCGTTTATCAGCCCCCAAACCCTTGACACCATGCGCGCCGCCCGCGCGCAGTTTGACATCGTCGTGCTGGGCTTTGAGGCCGCCGACCCGGCCCGCTATGGCCGCCTCGTCATGGATGGAAATAGGCTGGAGCGGATCGTCGAATTCAAAGATGCATCAGATGAAGAGTGCGCCATAAGCTTCTGCAATAGCGGCGTTATTCTTTGCTCTGTTGCGCATATCTATGCGCTTCTCGCCGAGGTCACAAATGACAATGCCAGCGCGGAATACTACCTCACCGACATCGTCGGACTGGCCCGTGCGGCGGGCCTGTCGGCCACAGCGGTGGCCTGCGAGGAAGCCGAAACAATGGGGGTCAACTCCCGCGCCGATCTCGCGGCCGCCGAGGCCGCCTTTCAGGCCCGCGCCCGCGCCGAGGCGCTTGAGGCCGGCGTGACCCTCACAGCGCCCGAAACCGTCTTCTTTGCCCATGACACCTACATCGGCCCCGATACAATCATCGAGCCAAATGTGGTCTTCGGCCCCGAGGTGACAATCGAGAACGGCGCGCATATCCGGGCGTTTTCCCATCTCGAAGGCGCCCATGTGAGCCGTGGCGCGGTTGTCGGCCCCTTTGCCCGCCTGCGTCCGGGGGCCGAGCTGTCTGAAAACGTCCATGTCGGCAATTTTGTCGAAATCAAGAACGCCACCCTCGCAGAGGGCGCAAAGGCCAATCACCTGACCTATATCGGCGACGCCACCATCGGCGAGGGCACAAACATCGGCGCAGGCACCATCACCTGCAACTATGACGGCGTTTTCAAACACCAGACGCAGATCGGCGCGCGCGCCTTTATCGGCTCCAACACCATGTTGATCGCGCCCGTGTCTGTGGGCGATGAGGCCATGACCGCCACAGGCGCGGTGATCAACAAGGATGTGCCCGCGGGGGCCATGGCGATTTCGCGCACACCGCAAAACAACAAACCAAATCTGGCGCGCAAGCTCTTTGACACCCTCAGAGCCAGAAAAGCCCGCCAGCAAAGCGAGGACGAGTGATATGTGTGGCATCGTAGGCGTTCTGGGCGATCACGAAGCGGCGCCCCTTCTGGTTGAATCCCTCAAGCGCCTCGAATACCGGGGCTATGACAGCGCCGGCATTGCCACAGTCGATGCAGGCCGCCTTGGCCGCCGGCGCGCGGTGGGCAAGCTCGTCAACCTGTCAGACAGGCTGGTGCACGAGCCGCTGACCGGCAAGGCCGGTATCGGCCACACCCGCTGGGCCACCCATGGCGCGCCCAACGAAACAAACGCCCACCCGCACAGCACCCGCCAGGTCGCTGTGGTCCATAACGGCATCATCGAAAACTACCGCGAGCTGCGCGAAGAGCTGGCAGGCAAAGGCATCGGCTATGAAACCGACACCGACACCGAAACCGTCGCCCTGCTCGCTCAGGCCTATCTGGACGCCGGCCAAAGCCCCCGCGAGGCCGCGCTCAGCACGGTCAACCGCCTGACAGGGGCCTATGCGCTCTGCTTTCTCTTTGAGGGCGAAGACAACCTTCTCATCGCCGCGCGCCAAGGCTCGCCGCTGGCCATAGGCTACGGCACAGGCGAAATGTTCATCGGCTCCGATGCCATCGCGCTGGCCCCGCTGACCGACCAGATCACCTACCTTGAGGAAGGCGATTTCGCCGTTGTGACCCGATCCGACGTGACGATTCTGGACGCGGCCCGCCGTCCCGCCACCCGCGAAATCAAAACCGTCGAGATCGACACAGGCCAGATCGACAAGGGCGGCTACAAACACTTCATGTCCAAAGAAATCGCCGAGCAGCCCCGCGTGCTCACCGAAGCGATCGGCTATTACCTCGCCCGCGATGACAGCCGCATCCACCTGCCGGGCGCAGGGATCGATTTCAATGCCTATGACCGTCTGACAATGGTGGCCTGCGGCACGGGGTTTTATGCCTGCCTCACAGCCAAATACTGGTTCGAGCAGATTGCAAAAATGCCGGTCGAGGTCGATATCGCCTCCGAATTCCGCTACCGCGAGCCGCCCGTCACAGAGCGCACCGCCGCGCTGTTCGTGAGCCAGTCGGGCGAAACCGCCGATACCCTCGCCGCCCTGCGCTACTGTCAGGGCAAGGCCGCAAGCCTGCTCTCGGTCACAAATGTTGCCACAAGCTCGATCGCCCGCGAAAGCGATCTCGCACTGCCCATCATGGCCGGCCCCGAAATCGGCGTGGCCTCCACCAAGGCGTTCACCTGCCAGCTCACCGTGCTCTATCTGCTCGCGCTCAAAGCCGCCCACGACAGGGGGCACCTCACCGACGAGGCCCTCGCCCTGCGCCTCTCCGAGCTGCGCAGCCTGCCCGGCGCCGTCAATGCGGCCCTCGCTCTTGACAAACAGCTCGCTCACGCCGGCCTCAAGCTCTCCGAAGCCCGTGACGTGCTGTTTTTGGGCCGCGGCCTGATGTATCCTCTCGCCCTTGAAGGCGCGCTAAAACTAAAAGAAATCAGCTATATACACGCCGAAGCTTATGCGTCTGGCGAGTTAAAACACGGCCCCATTGCCCTGATCGACAAATCCATGCCCGTGGTCGTCAAAGCGCCGAGGGATGCGCTCTTTGAAAAGACCGTCTCCAATATGCAAGAAGTCATGGCGCGCGACGGCAAAGTCATACTCATCACCGATGCCCAAGGCGCCGCCGAGGCGGGCGATGAGACATGGATGACCCTTATCATGCCAACCGTCCCCGCCGCGCTGACCCCCATTCTCTACGCCATCCCCGCCCAGCTTCTGGCCTATCACACAGCCATTGCCAAAGGCACGGATGTCGACCAGCCGCGCAATCTCGCAAAGTCGGTGACGGTCGAGTAAGCGAAACAGCCGTAGCCTTTGGCCGCTGACTGTGCGATAGCAGCGCCAAACCGCCCTCAGGATAGGCCCGACATGAATCTCGATGACGCTCTCACAGCTCTGCGCAATGCCGCCGAAGACGGTCGCGCCGCAGGCATGGCCGACTATCACAAAGTTCCGCGCACATATCTGGGCGTGCCAAATCCCGTGATCAGCGCGCTCGCCAAAGAGTGGCGCGCCCCCTTGTCAATCGAGGCGCGCGTCGCCCTCGCCGACCAGCTCTGGCAAACCGATATCTTTGAGGCCCGCCTCGCCGCCGCCAAGCTCTTGACACAGGCGCGCATCACCCCCGACCAAGCTGTCTGGGATCTGATTGTCTCATGGGTGCCCGACTTTGACAGCTGGGCCATAGCCGACCATGCCATGATGGCCGGCCAAAAGCGCCTTGTGGCCGACCCCTCGCGCATCGAAGAGGTCGAGCGCTGGACCAACTCCGATGTCCACTGGACCCGCCGCGCCGCGATGGTCGTGACCCTCCCCTATACCAAACAAAATCACCCAAAGCCCGAGGAGCTTGCCATCCGCAAGCGCGTCCTCGGCTGGGCTGTGCGCTATGTCGAGGACCCGGAGTGGTTCATCCAGAAGTCGGTGGCCTGGTGGCTGCGCGACCTGAGCAAACATGACGCGCCGCGCGTCGCCTATTTCCTCGCCAACCACGCAAAGAAAATGAAGCCCTTCGCCCGCAAGGAAGCGGCCAAGTTCCTCCCCAAAGACGCCTGACCGACACCAAGCCGCAGGACCGCAAGACGCAAAGAGCGCCCGTCACGCCGACGGCGCTGCGTCCGCAACTCAGCGGGCCTAAAACAGCTTCAGTTTCTTAAAAACCGCATATTGCGCGATCAAAACCGCACAGATCGCGCCGCAGACAATCACAAAGCCGTTCGCGTTTTCCGCCAGCGGCACACCGCCGACATTGATGCCCAAAAGCCCGGTCAGAAACCCGATGGGCAGGAAAAACGCCGACACAATCGTCAGAACAAACATCTGGGTGTTCATCTGCTCGGCCCGCGCATCCATCACCTGATCATGCACAATCTGCGCCCGGTCGCGGATCGCGTCCAGCTCCTCGCTCAGGCGCGTCAGACGGTCAATTGCCTCTCTCAGATGGCTCAGAGCCTCGCGCGACACCCAGTCAAACCCCTCGACCTCAAAGGTCGTCAAAGCGTCCCGCTGCGGAAACATATAGCGCCGCAGCCCCGTCGCCACCTGTCGAATATCGGCCAGCGCGCGGCGCGTCTCGCTCAGGGTCTCGCCCTCCAGCCCCTCGGCAATCGCATCCAGCTTCTCGTTCAGCTCCGCGACCACAGGCTCGGCCCGGTCGGCAATCCGCAAGGCAAAGGCCGCCACCATCTCGCCCGGCGCGCGCGGTGCCCGCCCGCCCCGCACCATCGCGGCCACATCCTGAAGCGCCTTCAAAGGCCGCACGCCACAGCTCACAAGCTGCCCTTCCTCCACCCAGAGCCGCAGCGACACCATGTCTTCCGGCTCCGCCCCGAGGTTGAGATTGACCCCGCGCAACACAAGGATCGCCCCTCCGCCATGCGGTGTGCAGCGCGGGCGCGTCTCCTCGGCGGTGAGCGCGGTTTTCACCGCCTCATCAAGGCCAAATCCCTGCAGCCGCTCAGCCAGCGCCTCGGGCGTGCCCTGAACGTGTCGCCAGACATAGCCACCGCCCTCGCCCGCGCCCTGCGCCAAGACAGACGATGGGTCCGCCGCCGCCGCGCCCTCAAGGGCCGCCACACTGCGATCAGCGCCAATCCGAAAGCCAAAATCAGGGGTCGCCTCGCTCATTTTTCTCTCCGGTTCAGTTTAAAAAGACCTCGACCTCGGTCAAATCGGTCAACCCCGCCTCAATCGCGCGCAAAGCCGCCAATGACATATGGCTCCCCGCCGTTTTTGGCCCGCTCAAAGGCAATAGCTCAAGCACAACCGCCTTGCCGGTGGCCCTGTTCAGCACCCGCCCGGATGCTGGCGCGCGCACAAGCGGCGTCTTGATCCATAAGCCGGGCTGCGCCGCATCGCCAAGCGTGGCCACAGTCCGCCCGAGCGCGCGGCCCTCGCCCTTGGCAGCCTTTTCTTCTGCCGCCTTAACAGCCGCTTGTTTCTGCGCTGCGCTCGTGGTGTCAAACTGCTCCACCGTGCGCGCCGCCGCCGGCGGGCGCACAGCCCCGCTTTGCACAGCCCCGCTTTGCGCAGCCTCCTGCACAGCCTCCTGCCTCACAAGCGCGACAGCCTCCCGGTCCCGCACCAAAGCGCAGCCCGCAAGCAGCCCCACCAGACTCACGCTTGATACCACCTGTTTCATCGCTCCAAGGTTAGGCGCCTGTGCGCCCCTTGACCAGAGCAGAAACACCCTTGCCCCGCCGCCGCCCAGCCCTTAACTGTAACTCCATGACAACGCCGTTGATTGATCCCTTCGCCCGCCCGATTTCCTATCTGCGCGTCTCCGTGACAGACCGCTGCGATTTTCGCTGCGTCTATTGTATGTCCGAAAACATGACGTTTCTGCCCAAAAAAGAGCTGCTCTCGCTGGAGGAGCTGGACCGGATGTGCAGCACATTTATCGGCCTCGGCGTTGAAAAACTGCGCATCACAGGCGGCGAGCCGCTGGTGCGCAAAGGCATCATGACCTTCTTTCAGGCCATGACGCGGCATCTGGAGAGCGGCGCGCTCAAAGAGCTGACCCTCACAACCAACGGCTCCCAGCTCGCGCGCTTTGCAAGCGATCTCTATGCCGCCGGCGTGCGCCGGGTGAATGTCTCGCTGGATACGCTGGATGAGCAGAAATTCGCAGAGATCACCCGCTGGGGCCGCCTGCCCCAAGTGCTCAAAGGCATAGAGGCCGCCCGACAGGCGGGCCTGCGCGTCAAGATCAACACGGTTGCGCTCAAAGGCTTCAATGAGGACGAGCTGTTTACCCTCACCCAATGGTGCCAGCGCGAGGATATGGACCTGACTTTTATTGAAGTCATGCCCATGGGCGATATCGGCAACGAAGACCGCCTCGATCAATACTGGCCCCTCAAAGACCTGCGCGCCAGCCTCGCCGAGCGCTATACGCTCACCGAGCTGACCCACCGCACAGGCGGCCCGGCCCGCTATGTGCGCCTAGAAGAAACAGGCCAGCAAATCGGCTTCATCACCCCGCTGACGCATAACTTCTGCGAAAGTTGCAACCGCGTCCGCCTGACCTGCACGGGCGAATTGTTCATGTGCCTCGGACAAGAAGACAACGCCGACCTGCGCGCCCCCCTGCGGCTTCACCCCGAAAGCGACGCCCCCCTCCAAGAGGCCATCCGCGCCGCCATCAAGCTCAAACCCAAAGGCCACGACTTTGACTACGACCGCCAAAGCGTCGGCGGCAAAATGACCCGCCACATGAGCCACACAGGCGGCTGACCGTGGCCGCGCCGCTCCTGCTTCAAGCCTATCGTGCGTGTGCGACGCTCGTTGCCCCTCTGGCACAGCATCTCACCAAACCGAAAATCACAAACCAAGGCATTGACCCCAAAAGACTGTGCGAACGACAGGGCAAAGCAACTCAGCCACGCCCCGCAGGCGCGCTCATGTGGTTTCATGCGGCCAGCGTCGGCGAAAGCCTGTCGATCCTGCGCCTGATTGAACATCTCGCCACCGCCGATCCCGCAGGCAGCTTCCTGATCACCTCGGGCACAGCCACCTCGGCACGCATTCTTGCCAAACGTCTGCCGCCCCGCTGCACCCATCAATTCGCCCCGCTTGACAGCGCCGTCTATGTCCGGCGTTTTCTCAACCATTGGCAGCCCGATCAAGCCGTTTTCATCGAAAGCGAGCTTTGGCCCACGCTGATTCTGGCAAGCCATGCTCGCGGTATCCCGCTCGCGCTCCTCAACGCCCGCATTTCTGACAAAACGGCGGCCAGATGGTCCCGCGCGCCGCGCGCCGCACGGGCGCTGCTCGGGGTGTTCCGCCTCATCCACTGTCAAGACAAGCGCACAGCCGAGTATTTTCAAGCGCTCGGCGCGCCCCAAGCGGCCGCTGGGACAAATCTCAAATCGCTCGCCGGCCCTCTGCCCTATGACGCAGCCGCACTGAGCGAGATGCAAAACAGCCTCGCCGCCCGCCCCCTCTGGCTTGCCAGCTCAACCCATCAGGGCGAGGAAACCACAGTGCTCGCCGCCCATAAAGCCCTTCTGCGCAGCCATCCCGATCTGCTTCTGGTTCTCGTCCCGCGTCACCCGGAGCGGGCCACAGAGATCAAAAAACTCATTCAGGCCCAAGGGCTTGTGCTCGCACAGCGCAGCGCCAAAGCGCCAATCGAGGACAATCCCCAAGTCTATCTCGCCGATACTCTGGGCGAAACGGGCCTCTGGTATGCGCTCAGCCCGCTCACGTTTCTGGGCGGCTCGCTTGTCCCCGTTGGCGGACACAACCCCTACGAACCGGCCCAGACGGCGTCGGCGCTGCTGCACGGCCCGCTTTATGCCAATTTCGCGCAGGGCTACGGCGCACTCCAACGCGCCGGTGCCAGCCTTGAAATCAGTGATGCCGCAAGCCTCGCCGCAAGCCTGCAGGGCTTGCTTGACTCCCCCAAAGCCTTGAAGCGCCAGCGCAGCCGCGCCCGCGCCTTTGCCGCCGCGCAAAACACCGCGCTCGACGAGATCGGCGCCGCCCTTCGCAAGGCGCTTTCGTGCAGCGCGCCAGAACAGATCCAAAGCGAAAACGAGCAGCCATGACAGCCCACCCGTCACAAACAGAGTTGATTGTTACCAACTTCAACCGCAATTTCACCGGCGTGTCCGCCACGGCGGCCGCTGTATTGCGCCATCAAATGAATGACTACACTCTCGCGCTTGCCGGCCACCCTCTGCCGCACGGCCCTGATCCGATCTCAAAGCGCGCGGCCTTTAAACTCTCGCGCAAACCGCCCGCCGGACGGCCCTTTGTAATCTGGCACGTGCGCCGCAATCCTGAAATGCGCGCCGCGCTCTGGGCGCGCGACGTCTTGCGCCTGCCTGTCAAAATTGTGTTTACATCTGCAGCACAACGCCGCCACTCGGCTTATCCCCGCTGGCTGATCTCGCGCATGGATGCGGTTATCGCCACAACAAAGGCCGCTGCCACCTATGTCCCGAATGTCTTCGCCGTCGTGCCGCATGGCGTGGATACTGATGTCTTTACGCCGGCCCAAAACAAGCCGCTGGCATGGGAAAGCCTCGGGTATGGTGGCAAAATCGGCCTGGCCTCCATAGGCCGCATACGCCCCGAAAAAGGAACCGACCGCTTCGTTCAGGCCATGCTGCGTCTTCTGCCGCATCACCCCGATCTAACAGCGCTGGTGATCGGCCGCGCCGCAAGCGCCCACAGCGCATTCCTGAACGGTCTAAAACAACAAACCGCCGAGGCGGGCCTGTCTGACAGGCTTCTCTTTCCCGGTGAAATTCCGGCCGCCGCTATGCCAAAGCTGATGCGCGGCCTCAGTGCCGTGGTGCAGCTCCCCCGCTACGAGGGATACGGCATGACCCCGCTCGAAGGCATGGCCAGCGGTGTGCCGTTTGTGGCAACAGATGCAGGCTCCTACCGGGCCTTCTCGCAAGGCGGGCAAACCGGCACAATTGTGCCCGACGATGCCCCGGAAGAAACCGCAAACGCGCTGAACAGCCTGCTGGCTGACCCCGAGCGCCTAGCCGCCCGCTCCGACGCAGCCCGCAGAGCCGCCGTAGACGTCTTTTCAATCCAGGCCGAAGCGCAGGGGATCGCTAAGGTCTACGACAGGCTCTGGCAGGGCCTCGGTTAGACGGGCATCCGCTGCTCGACAATCTCGGCCCAATAGCTGCACCCGGCGGGAATGGCTTCGTCGTTGAAGTCATATTTTGTGTTGTGCACATTGGCCGTATCGCCGTTGCCCATCAGGATATAGGCGCCGGGGCGCTCTTCGAGCATAAAGGCAAAATCCTCCCCGCCCATGACAAGCGGTGCCTCGTTGCAGCCGCCCGACACCCGTGTTGCCACCGCGCGCAAGAAGTCGGTCTGCGCCTCGTGGTTGTCCATCACAGGGTAGCCACGCTTGTAGTCGACTTGCGCAGTGCCGCCAAATGTCGCCGCCACACCGTTGCAAATTTCGCCAATCCGCGTCTCGGCCAGATCGCGCATCGCCGGGCTCATGGTGCGCACCGTGCCCTTGAGCGTCACCCCGCCGGGGATCACGTTAAACGCCTTGGAGCTGGTCTCAAAAGAGGTCACAGACACCACGATATTCTCCACAGGGTCGGCATTGCGGCTCGCCACGGTCTGCAGCGTCATAACCGCCTGCGCCGCCATCACGGTGGTGTCGATGGTCTCCTGCGGCTTGGCGCCATGCCCGCCACGGCCGCTGAACTGGACCGTAAACACATCTGTCGCTGCAAAAAACGGCCCCGAGCGGATCGAAAACGCGCCCACAGGCTGGCCGGGCCAGTTGTGCATCCCGTAAACTTCCTGAATGCCAAACCGCTCCATCATGCCATCGTCGCACATTTCCTTGCCACCGCCCCCGCCTTCCTCGGCGGGCTGGAAGATCACAACAGCCGTGCCGTCAAAATTACGGGTCTCTGTCAGATATTTCGCCGCCCCCAAAAGCATCGCCGTGTGCCCGTCATGGCCACAGGCGTGCATCGCGCCGGGCGTTTTGGAGGCATAGGGCAGCCCGGTTTCCTCAGGCATCGGCAGCGCGTCCATATCCGCGCGCATCCCGATCACCTTGCCGGAAGTGTCGCTCTTACCCTTGATCACCCCGACAACGCCGGTCCGCCCGATCCCCGTGACAACCTCGTCACAGCCAAATGCCTTGAGCTTTTCGGCGACAATCGCGCTGGTGCGATGGGTCTCAAACAGGATCTCGGGGTGTTCGTGCAAATCGCGCCGCCACGCGGTGATCTCTTCGTGCAGCTCGGCAAATCGGTTTTTTACAGCCATGGTCTTTCTCCCAGTTTACTCGGCCAGCGGCAAACGGCTCTCGGCCAATTCGGCAAAGAAGCTCGCGCCCACAGGCAGGATTTCGTCGTTAAAGCTATACTTCGGATTGTGCAGATCGGCGCTGTCGCCATTGCCGATAAAGACATAGGCGCCGGGGCGCACCTGAAGCATCTCCGAGAAGTCCTCAGCCGGCATCACAGGGTCAATCGCCACGGTCGCACGCCCTGTCACAGCCCGCGCGGCCGCCGCCGCATGGCGCGCCGCCTCTGCGTCGTTCACAGTCGGCGGCACGCCATCATTGGCAAACTCAAGCACAGCGCTGCCGCCATAGGCCTCTGCCGTATGGGCAATAATCGCCTCCATACGCGCCCCCATCACCTTGCGCACCTCCCCATCAAAGTATCTGAGCGTGCCTTTGATGGTCACACTGTCAGGGATCACATTGTAAATATCGGTGTCACTGCGCAGGCCGCAGAGCGAAATCACCGCCGCCTGCAACGGGTTCACCGCGCGCGCCACAACCGATTGCATCGCCACAATGATATGGCTCGCCACAAGGCTCGTATCAATCGACAGATGCGGCATCGCCCCATGCCCGCCCTTGCCTTTCACAACAATGCGAAAAGCCTCCGCCGCCGACATCTGCGGCCCCTCCAGAACAGCAAACTGCCCCGCTTCAATACCGGGCCAGTTGTGCATCCCGTAAATCTCGTCAATCTCAAAGCGCTCCATCAGCCCGTCATCGAGCATGGCGCGCGCCCCGCCGCCGCCCTCTTCGGCCGGCTGAAAACAAAGCACAACCCGGCCGTCAAAATGGCGCGTCTCGGCCAGATATTGCGCCGCGCCCAAAAGCATGGTGGTATGCCCGTCATGGCCGCAGGCGTGCATCTTTCCGGCGTTCTGGGAGGCATAGGGCAGCCCCGTCGCCTCCTCAATCGGCAGCGCATCCATATCGGCGCGAAAGCCGATCGTGCGCCCGCGGCCCTGTGTGCCGCCCGGCCCGCGCCCCTGTATCACAGCCACAACACCGGTCTGCCCAAAGCCTTCAACAACCTCGTCACAGCCAAACTCGCGCAGCCGCGACGCCACCAGCCCCGCTGTGCGCGTCTCCTCAAAGCGCAGCTCGGGATGGGCGTGAAAGTCCCGCCGCCACCCCGTCATCTCGGTGCTCATCTGCGAAAACCTGTTCTTGATCGGCATAGCGCCTCTCCCTCTGTCAGCCGCTAAACATCAGGCCCAAGCTCGAGCTTGGCATAGCTGTCAAAGCGCGCAAGCGCAAATCGCGTGAGGTCATGTCCGACGTCACGTCCTGTCATCATATCCGCCATAATCCGCCCGAAGGCCGGGCCAATGCCAAAGCCATGGCCGCACATCCCCGTGCAAATGCTCAGCCCCTCAATCGGTGCATGATCCACCACAGGCACAACATCGGGCATGGTGTCAATCATCCCCGCCCAGCGCCGCGCCACCTTGGGCCGCCCCACCTTGGGGAAGCGCGCCGCGAACTTGTCAAGCATCCTCTCAAGCGCTGTGTCGCTCGGCGCGGGGTCGAGCACCCGCATCCGCTCAAACGGCGTCTCCTCGTCAAGGCGCCAGCGCCGCTTGGTCAACAAGCCGTCCGGCCAGTCCTTGGGCGCGGGCGGGCGGTAGCTCATGCCAAAGTCCCCGCCCATGATAAGCTGGCGATAATGCGGCAAATGGCGCAGCGCATCCGGCCCCACCCACAGGTGGTTCACCCCCAGCGAGGCCATCGTGTAGCCCCCATCCTTGCGGCGGCGAAACGACATGGCATCCTCTCCCGCCGCCCCGTCAAAAAAAGACGGCATCGGCGCGGTGGCCAGCACATTGGAGCGCACCGAGAGCTGCGGAAGGCTGACGCCCTCGCGGCGCAAAAACCTGTCTCTTATACACATCT
>JAHBAN010000179.1 GCA_018500075.1 Flavobacteriia bacterium
GCGCGAGGAGGATACGATTTACTGGCTGGGCGGGGCGCGCTTTGCTGTTCTGGTCGCGCCTGTTCCGCAATTTGAGCTAGAAACTGCCATCCAGCTTGCCTCACGGTTGCAATCGGCGGCCGAAGAGCCGGTTTCTGTCAATATGCAGGCGCTTTTCCTGAGCAGTGCAATCGGCTTCTGCTTGAGCACGCGCAGCCCCGAAAACACGACAGACGCCTGGATCAAGGCCGCCGACACCGCATTGAATGAGGCCGCGCGCAATGCGCCCTCCTCTATTCGGGCCTATAGCGCGGAAATGGGCGAAACCAGTATGAAGAGAGAGGCCCTGACGCGCGAGGCGTTCTTTGCCCTCGACAACGGTGAGATTGCGCCATGGTTTCAACCCCAGCTCTCCACAGATACGGGGCGTGTCACCGGGTTTGAAGCGCTCGCGCGGTGGCATCACCCAAAACGCGGGACCGTTGCGCCGGCGGAGTTTCTGCCTGCGTTGCAAGACTCCGGCCAGATGGAGCGTTTGGGCGAAGTTGTGCTCTATGGCGCGCTCACCGCCCTCAAGGCTTGGGACCGTGCCGGGTTTTATGTGCCTTGCGTGGCGGTCAACTTCACCGCCGAGGAGCTGCGCAACCCCAAGCTGGCCGAGAAAATCCGCTGGGATCTGGACAGGTTTGACCTTGCGCCCAACAGGCTGACGATTGAAGTTCTGGAAACCATTGTAGCCGGCTCCCCCGAAGACGCTGCAGCACGCAACCTTGCGGCGCTGGCAAAACTCGGCTGTCGCATTGATCTTGATGATTTTGGCACAGGCCATGCCTCGATCACGGCCATCAGACAGTTTGCCATCGAACGGATCAAGATCGACCGCTCCTTTATCAGCCGCGTTGACAAGGATCAGGAACAACAGCGCATGGTCTCGGCCATCCAGACGATGGCAGAACGCCTCGGCCTTGAAACGCTTGCGGAAGGTGTGGAAACCTCGGGCGAACACGCCATGCTTGGTCAGCTCGGCTGTGCTCATGTACAAGGCTTTGCCATCGCGCGCCCGATGCCGTTTGACGAGACATTGGGATGGCTCACGCAGCACAACTCAAAACTGGGTGCGCTGCCCCAGATTCGGGGCGGAAACGCGATTTAGCGCATTGCCCAGCGCGCATCTTTGGCGAATTTCCTGCCGCCTTTTGCCCGAATGCCCCAATAACCGCTTGACCTTCGGGCCGTCACTCTGTTGAACCTGCCTCACTCGTAAAGGCAAGGGGCTCAGGTCTTCATGGACGATCAGAACAAGAATCTCATTCTCGCTGTAGCGCTCAGTATGCTCGTCATTCTGGGATGGAGCGTTTTCTTTCCGCCACCCGAGCCAAGCCCGCAGGATCTTGCGGCGGCGACACCCGCTGTCAGCCAAACCCAACTTGGCGACGCCGCGAGCGTGCCTTTGGCCGCCGCCGGCACCGAAGCTGTCGCCGCAGCCGATGCCAAACCCGCCGCTGATGTGCCCCGAATCCGGATTGAGAGCGGCCATGTCGAGGGCACGATTTCGCTTTTGGGCGGACGGTTTGACGAGCTGAAGCTCAAGAAATACCGCCAGACGCTTGAGCCGGACAGTGATATTGTGTCGCTGCTGAAGCCCACCGGCGCCGAGAGCGCCTATTATGCCCTCTATGGCTGGGCTCCGGGTGCTGGGCTGTCGGGCGATCTTGTCCCCGGGCCAAACACCGTCTGGTCGCTCAAATCGGGTGACACGCTCACCCCAACAACACCTGTTGTTCTCACTTGGAACAACGGCCAAGGCCTGACGTTTACGCGCGACATCAGCCTTGACGAAAACTATATGTTCACGATTGCCCAATCGGTTGCCAACGCCGGCTCCACAGCTGTGAGCCTTGCCCCTTACGGGACAATCGCGCGCCATGGCGAGCCGGCTGATCTCAAGAATTTCTTTATTCTTCACGAGGGCGCGATCCGCCATGTTGCGGGCGAGCTGACAGAAACCGATTATGGCGACTTCGAGGCCGCGCGCAGCCACGAAGAACTTGAGGTCGGCGACAAAGGCTGGACCGGATTTACCGATCACTACTGGATGACCACCCTGATTGTAGATCAGGCGGGGGCAAAGATCAGCACGTTCAACGACACCAGCCGCAATATTTTTCAAACAACAGCCAAGCATAAGACCGAGACGCTCGAGCCAGGCCAGACGGCCATTGTTTCCTCGCGGCTCTTTGCGGGCGCGAAGGAATGGGAAACCATCCGCAACTATCAAAACGAAAGCGGCGTCCCCAAGTTTCTGGACAGCATCGATTGGGGCTGGTTCTTCTTCATCACCAAGCCGATGTTCTGGCTGCTGCACTACCTGCACGCGCTTATCGGCAACATGGGCTGGGCGATTATCGCTCTGACCTTTATCATCAAGCTCGTTCTTTTCCCGCTGGCTTACAAATCTTACGCCTCCATGGCCAAGATGAAAGAACTCCAGCCGCAAATGGAAAAAATCAAGGAGCAGGCTGGCGATGACCGGCAAAAAGTCCAGCAGGAGATGATGGCGCTTTACAAGAAGGAAAAGGTGAACCCCGCCGCGGGCTGTTTGCCGATCCTGATGCAAATCCCGATTTTCTTCTCGCTCTACAAAGTGATTTTTGTAACGCTCGAGCTGCGCCATGCCCCCTGGATCGGCTGGCTCACAGACCTCTCGGCGCCCGATCCCTCGACGATCTTTAACCTTTATGGCCTGCTGCCATGGGACGCGCCGGAGCAAGGCTCGATTTTGGCGCTGATCTTCATTGGCGTGTTGCCGCTGCTTCTCGGGATCACAATGTGGCTCCAGCAAAAGCTGAATCCGGCACCCTCCGACCCGATCCAGCAACAGATCTTTGCCTGGATGCCTTGGGTCTTCATGTTCATGCTCGGAAGTTTCGCTTCGGGCCTCGTGATCTACTGGATTGCGAACAACACGATCACCTTCACCCAGCAATATCTGATCATGCGCAGCCATGGTTATAAGCCGGATGTTTTTGGCAATATCCTGTCGAGCTTCAAGCGAAAGCCGAAAGACGCAGAATGACGCCACAGGTGACCCAGCTCTGGCGCTATCCCGTGAAGAGCCACGGACGGGAAGCGCTTGAGCGGGTGAGGCTCACGGCGGGGCAAACCCTGCCTTGGGACCGGCTTTGGGCGGTGGCGCATGACAATTCAAGCGCTGATGGCTCAGAGTGGGTGCCCTGCCAGAACTTCACAATCGGGACCAAAGCGCCAAAGCTTGCGGCGCTCAATGCCACGGTCAATGAGGCGACCGGCCTTGTGACACTTACCCACCCGGAGCTTGGCACGCTTGAGTTTGATCCTGATCAGGACGGCGAGGCGCTGATTGCTTGGGCGGGCGGGCTTGTTCCCAAAGACCGTGCACAGTCTTCTCGACTCATTCGCGCCCGCTCGCGCGGCTTTACCGATACAGAGTTTCCCTCGGTTTCGCTGATGAATATGGCCTCGCATCGCGCGGTCGAGACCAAGCTTGAACAGGCCTGTGAGCCGGAGCGCTGGCGCGGGAATATCTGGCTTGACGGGTTCGCGCCTTGGGCCGAGTTTGATTGGATCGGAAAAACGCTGCGCATTGGCACGGCGCGTATTCTGATCAGAGAGCGGGTTGTGCGCTGCAAACACACCATGGCCTCGCCAAAAACCGGCGAGCCCGATATAGAGACCCTGAGCCTTTTGCGCGAAAACTGGGGTCATCAAGACTTTGGCGTCTACGGCGAAGTGATAGAAACAGGCGATATCCGCCTAGGCGATACAGCAGAGGTGCTTTGATGCAACTTCCTTTTCCATTGGCAGAGCTGCCTGACGAGTTTGCCCGCGAGAAAGGCCGCAAGCTTTTTGCCGGCGGGGGGGCCGAGTTTGTCAAAGGCGTTGTGGCCATGTCGGGCCTGCCGGATGGCGACCGCCTTGAAGTCTGTTTTGCGGGGCGCTCCAATGTTGGCAAGTCCTCGCTGATCAATGCGCTGACCAACCGCAAAGGTCTGGCGCGGGCGTCAAACACGCCGGGGCGCACCCAGGAAATCAACTTCTTCACGCTTGAAGACACCCATTATCTGGTCGATCTGCCCGGATATGGCTATGCAAACGCGCCATTGCCGATTGTCGAGCGTTGGCAACGCCTGCTCAAGCAATATCTCTCGGGGCGGCAAAACCTGCGCCGCGCTTTTGTATTGATTGACGCCCGTCACGGCGCAAAGGCGGTCGACGAAGAAATCATGAGCCTGCTCGACAGTTCGGCTGTGACGTTTCAATGCGTGATGACCAAGGCTGACAAAGTCAAAGAAGCCGACCGCGAGCGCTCGATCGAGGCGACGCGCAAAGCGCTGGCACGCCACCCCGCCGCTTTTCCTGAGATCATTATGACCTCAAGCGAAAAGGGCGACGGGATTGAGACGCTCAGAGCCGTGATCGCCACTCTGGTTTAAGACGCCCCTCTCATCACAGGCAGAGCACAAGCAGTGGCTTGCGCCCATCGGGGCAATGAGGTCAAATTGTGGAACGAACTTAAGGCACAGATATGAGAACCCAAGATATGAACCGAGACTGGATCGCTACGGCGCGCACGCTCAATCAGGCGTTGCCCAACTTGCAGCGCTATACGGGCGCGATTGTTGTGGTTAAATTCGGCGGCCACGCTATGGGCGATGATGCCGCGATGGATGAATTCGCGCGTGATATTGTCTTGATGCAGATGGTCGGGGTGAACCCGGTGATCGTGCATGGCGGCGGCCCGATGATCAACGAAAAGCTCGACGCGCTCGGCATCAAGAGCGAGTTTGTAAACGGCAAGCGCGTGACAGATGCGGCGACGGTGGAAGTGGTTGAGATGGTGCTGTCTGGCCTTGTCGGAAAGCGTATCGTGCAAGCGATAAACCGTCAGGGGGGCAAGGCTGTCGGGTTGTCGGGCAAAGACGCCAATCTGATGATCTGCAAACAGACCGACCCTAACCTCGGGTTTGTCGGCACGCCTGATGAAATGAACCCGGCGCTGCTGCGCGACTTGTTTGAAAAAGGCACGATCCCTGTGATTGCGCCGATCGGGGCGGGGCACAATGGCGAGACATTCAATGTCAATGGCGACACGGCCGCCGGCGCGATTGCGGCGGCTCTCAAGGCGGACAGGCTTTTGCTTTTGACCGATGTTGAAGGGGTCAAGAACAAGGCGGGCGATATTCTGACCGAGCTGACATCACAATCGATCCGCGACATGATTGCAGACGGAACAATCGCCGGGGGGATGATCCCCAAGACTGAAACCGCGCTCTTGGCCATTGAGGGCGGCGTGCGCGGGGTGGTGATCCTTGACGGACGTGCGCCCAATGCCTGCTTGCTTGAGCTCTACACAGCGCATGGCGCGGGCACCCTTATTCGCGGGTAAGCAAACTCTGGCTTGTTTCAGGGGACCATCAGGATCATATTCGAAGTATGGAACATGAAGCGACCCTGCGTCTGATTATATTCATTGGGCTTTTTGTGCTGTTTGCAGCCGCAGAAGCCTATCGCCCGCGCCGTGCGCGGCAGATCCCGCGCCGCACGCGCTGGCGGACAAACTGGGGCTTTTCGCTCCTCAACACAGGCGCTTTGCGGCTGATGGCTATTGGCCTCCCGCTTCTGGCCGTGGGGGCGGCCATAGACGCCGAGCAAAACGGCTGGGGGCTTTTCAACCTGCTTGACGCGCCAGGCTGGCTTGAGATTGTTCTGGCGGTGTTGCTCTTTGATTTTGCGATCTGGCTTCAGCATCTTGTCACCCATAAAGTCCCGCTGCTGTGGCGGCTGCACCGCGTGCATCACGCGGATACAGAGATTGATGTGACGACAGCCATCCGGTTTCACCCTGTCGAAATTGCACTTTCGATGGGCCTCAAGATCGGGTTGGTCTATCTTCTTGGCCCTGCCGCTTTGGCGATCATCTTGTTTGAAATCATGCTCAACGGCACGGCAATGTTCAATCATTCCAATCTCGCGCTGCCCCGCTGGCTCGACCGGGGGCTACGCCTTGTGCTTGTCACGCCCGATATGCACCGTGTGCACCATTCGGTTCATCGCGCAGAGCATGACAGCAATTACGGATTTGCGCTGTCGGTCTGGGACAGGCTGTTCAGAACCTATATCGCGGAGCCGAAAGACGGCCACATCAAAATGAAAATCGGGCTTCAATGGCAAGATCAACGCCCCTCTAAACTCGGCTGGAGCCTATGGCTGCCCTTTCAAAAGCGTTGAGCCCTGCGCCCGAGCAGGCGGCGCTTGCGATATTTGGCGCGCTGCATGAGGGCGATGAAACACTTGTGTTGCTTGGCCCGCATGAGCCGGGGTTTTGGGCGTGTTTTACCGCCTCATCAGAGTATCAGGACGGGCAGGCTGATCCGCTGGACCGGTGGTCAAAGCGGGTGATTGGCGGGTTGGCCGCAGACTGGGGCGGTGTTGCGGTGTTTCCGTCTGACGGGCCGCCCTATGCCCCTTTTCTCGACTGGGCGTTGAAGACAGGGCAGGCCTGGCAATCGCCCGTTGGAATGCTGGTTCATGCCCGCGCGGGGCTTATGGTGTCTTATCGCGGCGCAGTGCGCCTGAAGGGCCGCCTGTCGCTCGCGCCCGCCGGGGCAAGCCCTTGCGAAAGCTGCGCCGCCAAGCCTTGTCTGAGCGCCTGCCCGGTCGGCGCATTGAACGCCAGCATGGCCTATGATGTGCCCGGCTGTCAGGCCCATATCCAGAGCGCGGCTGGTGAGGATTGTTTGACCGCAGGCTGCCTTGTGCGGCGCGCCTGCCCTGTGTCGCAAGACTATGGCCGCCTCGCCGCGCAATCTGCGTTTCACATGAGGAGTTTTCTGTGAGTCTTGAGTTCATTCTTATGCGCCACGCCAAATCAAGCTGGTCTGACCCGTGCCTTGCAGACCATGATCGCCCGCTGAACGCCCGCGGGCGCGCCAGCGCCAGAGCTGTCGGAAACTGGCTGCGAGAAAACGGCCCTCAGCCACAGCAAACACTCTGCTCCTCAGCCATGCGCACCCGCGAAACGTTTGAGCTTCTCGCGCTTGACAGCGAGGTCAGCTACCTTGATGCGCTTTACCATGCAAGCGAGGACAAAATGCTCCAGATCTTGCAAAACAAGGCCAGAGCCAAGAGCGTCCTGATGCTCGGGCATAACCCCGGCGCCGCGTTTTTTGCCAATGCGATTGTGGAGACACCGCTGAGGGACGAGGCTTTTGCGCTGTTTCCGACAGCGGCCTGTTTGAAGGTCTGCTTTGATGTCGATACCTGGCGGGATGTGCGCTTTGGCACAGGCAAGGCAGAGGCGTTTATCGTGCCGCGAAGGCTTTTGCCCCCAGCTTAGCGGCTTTTATCCGCGGAACAGTTGGCGCCCAGCCTGCCGCCAGTGCGCGGGCATCCACGCTTTCATGGAGGCTCTCACAAGCCCCCGCACCCACACGGCGACGCCGGCGCAGCAAAAACAGCTTGCCCCAATTTCGCCATGTCCCAAGCGACCTTCCAGCCGGGTCTTGAGGAAAGCGCGCACGCCAGCCCTCCGGCAGCGGCAGGCCACAAGAGTGCGCCCGCTCCAGCATCCAGACCAGCGGAATATTGGACAGGGGCCGCACATCCACATCTCCGTCAAGCTGACCGCCAATGTCACCATGTGTTCCGGGAAACCAGACCTGCTCGACACGGCCCAGCCAGTTCTGTGGACAGTCCCAGAGCACAGGCTCAAAGGCGGCACGGGTTTCATGCAAAGCAAGCGCCTGAAATCCGTGGCGAATGGCCTTGCCGAGCTGATGATTGTGAAAGGCATGAGTGCTTTCCGACCAGCGCCACAAGACGGGCAGGCGCAGGCCCAGAGCCTTGACGGTATCCCACACGCCAATCATTTCGACCTCGGCCTTTTCATGACAGAACTGCGCATGAAACTTGGCTTTCTGCGCCTGCCCTGCGCCCAATTGATACAAGCGATAGGCTTGCTCGACCCGGCGCTCTGTCGCCTCTTCTGATCGTAACAAGCCAACCGCGTCAATCACCCCGGCCAGCGAGCGCACGGCATAGGCGCCGCGTGAATAGCCGAAGAAAAATATCTGGTCCCCGTCACGATACCGCGACGCAAGATAGCCGTAGGCACGCTTGATCTGGCGGTTTACGCCCCGCCCTGTCAAGACATGAGGCGTGCTGCGCCAATCGCGCCACTGCACACCTGCCTCATAGAAAACCGAAACAGCCCCGCCCATTTCACTCAATAAACGATAGGTCAGCCCCGCATTTGTCTCCCATCCGGGTTTCAACGAACACATTGTTCCATCCAGAATGATGACATGGGTCATCGGGCCGCGCAGCCGCGCCAGCGGCGTTTGCCCCTGTCGTTGCTCTGGCAACAACAGCCCAAAGAGGCGTTTTCCTATTTGATATAGTGACATGGCTTTACTGCTTCTTCTGCTTGTCCATTTGCTTCAACAGTCACCCTTGACTGCCACACTCTCAAAAACCTCGGTCTTCAAATCCTCAGTCCTAAAACCTCGGTTCTGAACCGCTCGATCGCTGTCATGCGGTGCCGCGCAGGCGCCTGCCGCGCTGTTGGCCCGAGTGGCTGCCGTCTCGCTCAGACTGCCCTACAATTGGGGCAAGCATAGGGCACAATCATGCCTATCCCCTTAAGCAAAAGGGGCAGGCGGCCGGCAAATAGAAACAATACTCTCTATCGGCCCCAAAATTCAGAGGCGCTTCACAGTCACCACATCGCGAATGCCATAGCCATTGAACCGCGTGGCAATCGCGAGAGAATAGGCTCCCATGCCCGCAAACAGAAGGTAGTCGCCTTCCTGCACATCCTCAGGCAGCGCCACAGCGTCTGGCAGGCGGTCAAGGCTGTCACAGGTCGGGCCAAAGACGGTTCTGTTCCGGTTTGCCCCGGATCGGACAGCGCCCTCCGGCGACAGGCAGATGATACGATCGGAGGGCGAAATATCGCGCCACTCTGCAAAGCCGCCATAGATACCGTCATTCAAAAACAGGGTGCCATCACGCCGCACCGCCTTTACACAGGCCGCAAGAGAAAAGCACTCCGCAACCATCGCCCGCCCTGGCTCGCAGACAAGGCTTGGGACAGCACCGAACGCCTGATGCACCGCACGGTCAATCTCTTTGAAAACACGCTCAAGATCGGGGGCCGCGCCACTGCGGTGAGAGGCAAAACCGCCGCCCACATTAAGACGCTCGGGCGCAACACCTGCTTGCCGCGCAATCTCGGCTGCGGCCTCGATATACTGCGCCCAGGCCTCTGGTGAGCTGCATTGCGTTCCCGGATGAAAGGTCAGGGCCGGCCTGTAGCCCGCCGCCGCCACGGCGCGCAAAAGGGTCACAGCCTCCTCTGGGGTTGCCCCGAATTTTGCGCCAAAGTCATAATGCGCGCCTTTGACAGGAAGTTTGAACCGCACAGAAATCTCTTCTGCCGCATGGGATGGCGCCCCCAATTTGTGCAATTCCGACAGATCGTCAACCGACCACGAGCGCACCCGCGCCGCCTTGCCGGCCGCGACTTCTCTCCGGGAGCGCACAGGATTGTTGTAATGCAAATCAGCCGTTGCCGACGCCGCGCGCACCTGCAAAATCTCCTCCGGACTTGCCACATCAAACCCGCTCAGCCCCGCGGCAACAAGGTTTTCAAGCACCTCGGGCGCAGGGTTTGCCTTGAGCGCATAGGTCACCTGCCCGCGGAAAAGACGGCCAAAGCGCTCGGCCTGTTGCCGCAAGACCTTTGGTGCAAAATACATCACAGGCGCCTCTGGCCGCGTCAGGCCAATATGCTCTTGTGGGGTCTCAAACAGGGTCCGTTCAAACATCATCAAGCCTCGCTTTTCTTTTCAGTCTCCCCTCGGAACTGGTCGATTTCACGTGGCAAATCTGCTATATAGACGAAAAATCAATACGAAATGACGAGACAATATGCAAAATGACGAAACAGACACAAGGCTACTGGCCCTCCTCGCCGAAAACGCGCGCACCCCTGTGGTCACGCTTGCCCGCCAGCTCGGCCTTGCGCGCACAACCGTTCAGGCCCGCATCGAGCGTCTGGAGACAACCGGCGCAATCAGCGGATACACCATTCGCCGCGGCGCAGGCGGGCGTGCGGCTCTGCGCGCCACCGTGCTGATCTCGATCGAGCCACGCTCCGGCCCGTCCGTGCTCGCCCGCCTCAAAGCGCTGTCAGGCGTTGAGCAGGTGCACACAACATCAGGCCGATGGGATCTGATCGCGATTCTGAGTGCCACAACAACAGAACGCCTTGACCAAACCCTCGATGACATCGGCGCAGCCAAAGGCGTGCTAAGCTCGGAAAGCCTTATTCACCTCAGCACAAAAATTGACCGAAGTTAAATCACCCGGTCTTTTTCTTTCTAAAAATATCCTGGGGGTGCGGGGGCAAAGCCCCCGCTCGGGTCGGATTTTCGCCCTGCGAAAATCCGAAATCAAAGGTCGGCGAGCCGTTGGAGCGCCGCCTTCATCAGCCCTTCTTCCTCTTCCCGTTCGGCAAGGTTGGCGCGCGTTTCCTCGACCACATCCTCAGGAGCACTTGCCACAAACTTGGGGTTCCCGAGTCGTCCGCGCATCCCGCCGATGTCTTTGGCAAGCTTGCCAAGACTCTTCTCAAGCCGGGCTTTTTCCGCGTCCACATCAATAATATCCGCGAGCGGCAGGCCGAACTCGGCTCCGGTGACGCTCAGGGCTGCGGTGCCCTTCGGGAAGTCGGTGACAGAGTGCAAGGCGTCCATGCGGGCGAGTTTCTTGATCAGGGCCTCGTTGCCCTCATAAGCCGCTTGAGCCTCTACGCTCATATTGCGCACCACCACAGGGACTTTCAGCCCCGCCGGCACGTGCATCTGCGCGCGCACAGAGCGAATTTCCTCGATCAGCCCGATCACCCAGTTCATTTCGCTGTCAGCCGCCGGATCCACCAGCGCGCTGCCGTAGCTTGGCCAATCGGTGTGGGCGAGGATCTTTTCGCGCGTGCCGAGCGTCTGCCAAAGTTCCTCGGTGATAAACGGCATGATCGGGTGCAAAAGCACCAAGCATTGATCAATCACCCAAGCCATAACCGCCTGTGTCTCGGCTCTTGTCGCCGCGTCGCCATCCAGCAGAAGCGGCTTGGAGAATTCGACATACCAGTCACAGACCTTGCCCCAGACGAAAGCATAGAGCGCATTGGCCGCATCATTGAAGCGATAGGCTTCAAGCGCAACATCTACTGTTTCGCGCAGTTTGGCGGTCTCGCCAATGATCCATTTGTTGACCATCGCCGTGGCCTCGGGCACGGTTCCCTCAGAGCCGACCGCCTCGTTCATTTCCGCAAACCGCGCGGCATTCCAGAGTTTGGTTGTGAAGTTGCGATAGCCTGTGATCTTTTGTTTGGACAGCTTCAGAACCCCGCCCAGCGCCGCCATTTGCGCATTGGTAAAGCGCAGCGCATCTGCTCCAAATTCATCAATAATTTCAAGCGGATCAATCACATTCCCTGTGGTTTTGGACATTTTCTTGCCCTTCTCGTCGCGCACAAGCTGGTGCAGGTAGACGGTGTGAAACGGGCTCTCTTTCACCACGGCTTTTTGCATCATGATCATCCGCGCAACCCAGAAGAACAGGATGTCAAACCCGGTGATCAAAACATCCGTCGGGAAGTAGCGGCGCATCTCCTCGGTGTCTTCAGGCCAGCCGAGCGTGCCGATCGGCCAGAGACCGGAAGAGAACCATGTATCAAGCACGTCGGGGTCGCGGGTCAGCGTTTTGCCACCGGATTGTGCAATCGCTTCTGCTTCCGTCGCGGCGCAATAGAAGGCCCCGTCTTCATCATACCAAACCGGGATCTGATGCCCCCACCAAAGCTGGCGCGAGATGCACCAAGGCTCGATGTTTTCAAGCCAGTGATAGTAGGTTTTCTCGCCCGACTCCGGCATGATCTTGATCTCGCCCGAGCGCACTGCCTCGAGTGCGGGGCCAACCACTTTTTCAGCATCAACAAACCATTGGTCGGTCAGCATCGGCTCGATGACCACTTTGGAGCGGTCGCCAAAGGGCTGCATGATCGGCTTGTTTTCAACGTAAGGCACGCGGCGTGTGAGGGTCTCGCCCTCTTCCTCATAGCTCTCTGTCACCATGACGGCGAGGCCCTCGGATGTGATCTGCTCCACCACAGCTTTGCGGGCCTCAAAACGGTCCAGTCCGCGCAGCTCCTCGGGCACGAGATTGAGCGCGTCGGCTTCGGAAATTGTCAGCTCTTTCAAGCCCTTGGAGACATCCAGTGCAACAGTCGCAGCCTCTTCATAGGGCGCTCCGTCAGAGCGCATCGCGCCTTTGGTGTCCATCAGCCGATAAAGCGGAATCCCGCCCCGTTTGGCGACTTCGTAATCATTGAAATCATGCGCGCCGGTGATCTTAACCGCGCCGGAGCCAAAGCTCATGTCAGGGTATTCGTCGGTGATGATCGGAATGAGGCGGCGGCGCTCTTTGGGACCAACAGGGATCTCACAAAGCTGGCCGACGATCGGCGCATAGCGCGCATCGTCAGGGTGCACAGCCACCGCGCCATCGCCCAGCATGGTCTCGGGCCGTGTTGTGGCGATAGAGATGTAGTCGCGCTCCTCGGAAAGCGTCACAGTGCCGTCTTCATCGGTCTCGACATAGGTATAGGTCGCCCCGCCTGCGAGCGGGTATTTGAAGTGCCACATATGGCCGGCCACTTCGATATTCTCGACCTCGAGATCGGAGATCGCCGTCTCGAAATGCGGGTCCCAGTTGACCAGACGCTTGCCGCGATAGATCAGCCCCTGCTCATACATCTCGACAAAAACCTTGATCACCGCATCGTGGAAATTGGGCGAGTTCTCATGGCCGACACGCGGGTCGCCCTCGGCGCCTGCCATGGTAAAAGCGTTGCGATTCCAGTCACATGAACAGCCCAAGCGCTTGAGCTGATCAACGATTGTGCCGCCGTATTGCCCCTTCCACTCCCAGACTTTCTCAAGAAATTTCTGACGCCCCAGCTCGGCCCGCGTGGGCTGGCCTGTGGCCGCAAGCATCTTCTCGACCTGCATCTGGGTCGCGATGCCTGCGTGGTCCTGTCCGGGCTGCCAGAGCGTGTCAAAGCCGCGCATTCTGTGCCAGCGAATGAGGATGTCTTGCAGGGTGTTGTTAAAGGCGTGGCCGACGTGCAAAGCGCCTGTCACATTGGGCGGCGGGATCATGATTGTGAAGCTCTCGTCGCGCGAGCGGTTGGCGCCGGCGGCAAAGGCCCCGGCCTCTTCCCACATGGCCGAGATGCGCGGCTCGGCTTCGCTTGCGTTAAATGTCTTTTCCATCGCCATGAGTCTCTGCCCTATCTTGGGGGTGTTGTGTTGCCCACGGTCTACCCAATGCGCAGCCAAAACCCAAGGGTCAAAACCGCGCGCAAAGACGTAACCGTAAATGCAGCGTCCCGCATGGTTAACGCCGTTTCTGCCCCCCGAAAACAGGGGGGTGATATGTGTGCACACCCCGTGCACAACCCGTGCACCGCCCAAACGTTAATTTCTGTTCACACAATCCGGTTAACGCAGCGCGCGCCGGGGCGGCGGTGCGCAATGAATGCGCACCCTACGTCAGCCGAATTTCGGCGCGCGGTTTTGCATATTTGCAGCGATCACTTCCATCTGCTCGGGCGTGCCGATGAGGTCGGTTTGCGCGCGGCTTTCTGCCAAGAGCACCTCATCCTCAGAGGCTCCGCTTTCGGCCAGCGCGATGAGCCGCTTGGCGGCGCGAATGGCAGCCGGGCTTTTGGCGGCGATCGTCGCTGCAAGGCTTTGCGCCGCCGCGAGCGGCGTGTCCGACAGCTCTGTCACAAGCCCCCAGTCAAGCGCCTGCGCAGCACTCACCGGCTCGGCGGTATAGGTCATTTTGCGGATCACATCCGAGCGGGTGAGCGCCGGCATGAGGACCATCCCGCCCATGTCGGGCACAAGCCCCCATTTCATCTCCATCACAGCGAACTTGGCCTCGGGCGCGGCAATCCGGATATCGGCGCCCAGCGCAAGCTGAAACCCCGCGCCGTAAACCGCGCCATGCAGCGCCGCAATCACCGGCACAGGAATGCGCCGCCAGACCATCACCAGCTCTTGAAAGAGATTGGTGTTGCCATAATCGCGCGGCATGATCTGCGCCTCGGGGTCGCCTGCGGCCAGACTGGCAAAGCTCTGCACATCCAGCCCCGCACAAAAGGCCCGCCCCTCGCCCGAGAGCACAACTGCACGGAGGCTCGCATCGGCGACAAGCGCCTGCCCTGCGGCGACAAGCGCATGGGCCATCTCAAGATCGACGCCATTCATTTTGTCGGCGCGGGTCAGCGTGACATAAGCAACATGATCTTTGATTTCGGTCGTGACGCGGGGCATGGGGCGAACTCCTCTTTTGACCAAAGGCTAGTGCCCCCGCGCCGTTTGGGAAAGCCTAACGCAGCGGCACCGGGGAGGCTCGGGAGAAGGGCGCGGGCCGCGCGGCTCTGGGCAAAAGCGCTTTGGGCCGGCGCGCGCCGTCACAGCAGGCAGATGACCGCAGATGACGGCAGATCACAAGCCCACTTGCCGCCGCGCCCCTCTTTGGCATACTCAAGCCCTATGACACAGACACGCTTTACAAAGCTCGCCCAGAGCCTGCCCGCCACCGTCCCCTTTGTTGGCCCCGAAGCGCAAGAGCGCCTCAGCGGCACAGCCTTTGTTGCGCGCATTGGCGCAAATGAAAACGCCTTTGGCCCCTCGCCTCTGGCGCTCAAGGCCATGGCCGAGAGCCTCAAAGACATCTGGATGTATGGCGAAAGCGAAAACCACGATCTGCGCGCGGCGCTTGCGGCCCAGCACGGCTGTCGCCCCGAAAATATCATGGTCGGCGAAGGCATCGACGGGCTTCTGGGCTATCTTGTGCGCCTGCTTATCGAGCCGGGCGATGCCGTTGTGACCTCCGATGGCGCCTATCCGACCTTCAACTACCATGTCGCCGGCTTTGGCGGCATCTTGCACAAGCTGCCCTACCGCGACGATCATGAGGACCTGCCCGCGCTGCTTGAAAAGGCCCGCGAGACCGGGGCAAAGCTCGTCTATTTTGCCAATCCCGACAATCCCATGGCAACATGGAGCCGCGGCGCGGATGTGCTCGCCGCGCTGGAGCGCCTGCCGGAGGGCTGCCTTCTGGTGCTCGATGAAGCCTATATCGAATTTGCCCCCGAAGGCACCGCGGCACCTGTCAAGATCGATGATCCGCGGGTGATCCGGATGCGCACCTTTTCCAAGGCCTACGGTCTGGCCGGCGCGCGTGTGGGCTATGCGCTGGGGGCGGCGCCGCTCATTATGGCCTTCAACAAGATCCGCAATCACTTCGGCATGAACCGCACAAGCCAGATCGGCGCGCTGGCCGCGCTCAAGGATCAGGACCATTTGGCCCGCACCGTTGCCAAGGTCCGCGCAGCACGCCAGACGATCGCAGAGATCGCGGCGGCGAACGGTCTCACCACCCTGCCCTCGGCGGCCAATTTTGTCGCGCTCGACTGCGGGCAGAACGGCGGTTTTGCCAAAGCGGTGCTCGACGGGCTGATCAAACGCGGCCTCTTTGTGCGGATGCCCTTTGTGGCGCCCCAAAACCGCTGCATCCGCGTGAGCTGTGGCACAGAGGCCGATCTTGCCGCCTTCGCCGCCGCCCTGCCCGAAGCGCTCTCAGAGGCCCAATCTGCGGCCCAATCTGCGGGCCAATCTGAAGCCCGATAAAAGGCCAGTTGGCGGCGCGCAGCCGCGTCTCCTTTTTCTTTCTCCAAATATCCAAATCCCGCAGCCCCAACCCGCGCAACGCCCCCGATACC
>JAHBAN010000256.1 GCA_018500075.1 Flavobacteriia bacterium
AGATGTGTATAAGAGACAGTCATCAAACCGGCCCATTAACCCGGCTTTTTCTTTCCAGAAATATCCTGGGGGAGCGCGATGGGGCAAAGCCCCCTCGCCCGGGCGCACGGGCAAAGCCCGTGCGCCCCATCTCTATAGCCCGAGCCAGTCCGGCAAATGGCCGATGTCCGGCAGCACAACATCCGCCAGCGGCGCGAGGGTCGCCGCATCCGCCAGCCCCGTCAGAACAGCCACGCGGCGCATCCCCGCCGCTGCACCGGCGCGCAAATCATGCGTGCTGTCCCCCACCATCACAGCCGCGCTCGGAGCCACCCCGACCGCCTGACAAAAGGCCAGAAGCTGCCCCGGTGCCGGCTTGCCGCCATAGCCGCTGTCAAACCCGGCCACAAAGTCAAACGCCGTGGCCACACCTGCGCTCTCCAGATGCGCAAGCGCCGGCGCTTGGGCATCATTCGTCGCCACCCCGAGCTTAAGCCCCGCCGCGCGCAGCCGCGCCAACAAGGGGCGCAACGGCACAGCTTCCGCCTGCGGTGCCTTGCCCGCCTCCTCATTGAGCACCGCAACAAGCGCCGCTTGCGCCATCTGCGGCAAATGGGGCGCAAGCGCCTGCGCAATTTCCGAAGGCATCCCGGCAATCACAATCGACTCCGCCTTGAAATGCTGGCTGTCATAGTCAAACCCCACAGCCTGCGCCATCTCGCGCGCATGGGCCTCATCGCGCGCCAACCGCCGCAAAAACGCCACCGCCCAGGCCTCCCAGGTGCGCGCAAAGTCAAACAGGGTCCCGTCCTTGTCAAAGACAATGGCTTCAATCGCGCTCATGTCCAACTCACCTGCTCTCCGCCGGGCAAGGCCGCGCGGGCCTGCTTTGGCCGATCATAGGCCAGCCCCTTCGCCTCGCAAAATCCCATCACCCAGGCATCATCCATCAGCAAGAAATCAAGCACAGAGGCCAGAAAGGCCGGGTCCGCCGCGCTCTGCCTGATCGCCGCGACATCCGCCCCGCTCGCCCCCAGAAACACCGGCATCAGATCCTCGTTTCCCGCCAGCCATACCAGCGCTTTCAAGCCGATCTCCTCGGCAGCATCTTGCGAAACAGACATTTTTAACTCTCTTGGAAAGGTTTTCTTAACCACTCTTGGGCAATGTGATGGTTAATCACAAGTTTAAAAAGGTGTCCGGTATCATGCCACGTAAAGTCTTAATCGTTGAAGACATCGCGACCAACAGGATCGTGCTCAACGTCAAGCTTTCTTCCGCTGGCTATGACGTGGTTCAGGCCACAAGCGCCGAAGCCGGTCTCGCCGCCGCGCTTGCCACACAGCCTGATGTTGTGCTCGCCTCTGCGCGTCCCGACAAAATGAGTCCCGAGCAGTTCCTGCGCGCCTTTGGCGAGCATCCACAGCTCGCCAAACTCCCGGTGATCATGTTGATGGAGGGCTACAACCCCGCCGCGCGCCTCAAACTGCTCAAGGCCGGCGCGGCCGATGTGATGTCCCACCCGCCCAAAATCGGCGCCTTGCTGGCCCGCTTCCGCTCGATCTTGCGGCGCCACGACAGCCGGGAAGACGCCCTTTTGACAGAGCGAATGGCGCAGTCTTTGGGCTTTAGCGAAGCGCCAAGCGGCTTTGTGTCTGCGGCGCAGGTCAGCGTGACAGCCTCCGCCCCCACCCGCGCCAAAGCCTGGTGCGCCGCCCTCAGCACCACACCCGATTGCCTGATCCAGCCGCGCGACGACACCCAGCTGCTGAACGAGCACACAGGCGCAAGCCCCGATGTGCTCGTGGTCGAGGTTCAGGCCGATGCCCCCGAGGCCGGGCTGTGCCTGCTGGCCGATCTGCGCGCCCACCCGCGCACCCGTGACGCGGGGCTGGTTGCTGTGCTCGACCGCCCGCTTGAGACGCTTTATTGCGATGCCATGGACCGGGGCGCCGATGATGTGCTGCCGCACGGCTTTTGTCCGATCGAGCTTGGCCTGCGCATCCGCCAGCTCGCCACCCATAAAAAGCGCAATGATCACCGCCGCGCCTATATGCACGAGGGCCTGCGCGCCGCGGTCACAGACCCGCTCACCGGCCTATACAACCGCCGCTTTGCCGCGCTCAAGCTCGCCCAGACCGTCGCCGATTGCGAGGCCACAGGCCAGAGCTGCGCCGTCATGGCGATTGATGTGGATCACTTCAAACAGGTGAATGATGTGCTCGGCCACAGCGCAGGCGACACCGCGCTGATCGAGCTGGCCGCGCTGTTACAACACAGCCTGCGCCCGGAAGATCTTGTGGCGCGGATCGGCGGCGAGGAGTTTCTTGTCGTCATGCCTCATACCCATCACGGCCACGCCCAGGAAATCGCCAACCGCCTGCGCGCCATGATTGATGCCCACCCGTTTCATCTTGCCTCCAATGCCCCGCTTCACCATATCACCGTCAGCATCGGCGTTGCCGTGCAAGAGCCTTGCCAGCATAGGGAGCGCACCAATCCCCCCGATCGCGCCGAAGCCCTGATCGCAAGCGCCGATGCCGCGCTCTACCGCTCAAAGCGCCATGGCCGCAACCAAGTCACCATGAGCATCCGCACAGCCGCCTAAGGGGCGCAGGCCCTATGCCGCGCGCACGCACCCGACCCGAGAGCGCGCGCATCTTCGGCCGCACGCCCTATGGCTCGCGCGTGTCATTTTTGCGCCCCTCTCTCTGAAGCCCCCGTGCGATGGCCGCCTCCAGACGCTCGGCCAAAGCCGCCCGCTCCGTCGCGCTCATCGCCTCAAACCGGCTCAGCATAGCCGTTTCGGCCGCTGTGCGTGTCTGTGCCAGATGGGCCGATTTGCGCGCCAGCGCCGCTTGCAGCGCCGGACCGTCATAAGGCTCCGCGCGCAAGGCCGCAGCCACATCGCCCAGCGCAGCCCTCTGCGCGGCCCAAAATGCGCGCCGCCCGCCGCCCTGCGCCTCCTTGACCGCCCGCCCAATGGCCCGGCGGTCGTCCTTGTCCAGAACCCGCACAAGAAGGTCCGACTGCTCGCGCGCCTCATGTGGTCCGGCGTGCCGCAAAACACCGCCGACAAAAACACCCGCAACCAACAGGTTCAGCCCCAGCGAGCCGATCAACAGCGCCCTCAGCTTACGGCTCATCTGCGGGCCGCCCCGCGTCACCTGTTGCGCCATCACACCTCTCCCAATCCTGCCAAATAGTCATATTCTGCGCCAAGGCTCTCCAAATTCGCCGCCGCGCCAAAGTTTGCCAGCCCGAAACTGTCCACAAGCCCGAGGCTCTGGCTCATCCCGAGCCAAAGCCCAAAGGCCGAAGCCGTGGCCAGCCCGCCAAGGCCGCCCCAGCCGCCGATCATGTCAAACAGCCCCTCCAGAAATCCGCCGCGCGGTTCCGCTGCACGGGCAGAGCGCTCCGGGACCGGCCCGATCCCCGCCGCCTCAAAGCCGCCCGCCTCAAAGCCGCGCTGTGTGGCACGGGCATCGGCCATAACCCGCGCCAGAAGGGCCGCGTCAGGCTGCGGCGCATCGCGTTTGGCGGCCTCAAAAAGCGCATCCAATCCCGCATCGCTCATCCCACTGCGGTTATCGCTGTGGTTACCGCTGCGTTTATCCCTGTGCTCAGTCATCTTCATACCCCAGTTCATCCTTGCGCCCCTCAAGAGCCGCCTTCAAAGCCCGCTTGCCGCGCGCGGTCAGGCTTTCAACCGCCTCGATCTTCACGTCCATAATCGCCGCAATCTCGGGGTTTGCCAGCCCTTCGATATGGCGCAACACCACGGCCTGCCGCTGTCGCTCGGGCAGCCCGTTCAAAGCCTGTTGCAGAGCCTCGACGCGGGCGCGCTCCTGAAGCTGCGCCGCGACACTCGCCGCCCCGTCCTCCGGCTCGGCCACCGCCTCAAGCGCGACCGTGCGCCGCTTGCGCAAACGGTCGGTGCAGGCATTGGCCACAACGCGATACAGCCAGGTTGTCACCTTGGCCTCGCCCTGCCGCCAGTCCGGCGCCATCCGCCAGAGCTTCAGCATGGCCTCCTGCGCCACATCCTCGGCCTCGGCCCGATCGCCCAAAAGACGGTAGGAATGCGCCAAAACAACAGGCATGAGCCGCAGCGTCAAAACCTCGGCCGCACGGGTATCGCCCCGTGCAAACAGCAAGAGCAGCGCATCATCACTCAAGGTTTCCGTTTCATCCAGCGGCATTTGCATCATTCCATCGGCCTAGCCCTGTGCGGGCCGGCTGGCAAGTGCGCAAGGCCTTTGACCCTGCGCACTGCCCTCCTGTCAGGGGTCCGCTCAGTCGTCGGATTTGCCATAGCCATAGCCCTGGCCTTGCCCGTAGCCCTCGCCATAGCCCTCGCCGTGGCCGTGGCCCTCGCGGTGCTTCTTGCCCATTTTACTCATTTTGCCCATTTTGCGAAGCTTGCCCATCTCGTCCTGGCTCACAAAACCGTCCTTATCCGCGTCAAGCCTGTCAAACATCTTGGCATGACGCTCGCCACCTTTCATCTCCTCAAGACTCAAAGCGCCGTCTTTGTCCTGATCAAGCCGCTCCAGCATCTTGCCAAAGCGTTTTTCCGCGCGCTTCTGGCCCTCGGCTGTGACTTCCTCGACGGTGATTTTGCCGTCTTTATTGGCGTCGGTGCTCGCAAAGCGCGCCGCCGGTCCCGCCGCAAGCTCCTCACGGCTGAGCTTGCCGTCCTTATTGGTGTCCAACTCCTCAAAGCGCATCTCGCCGCGCGCCCCCTCTCCGCCTTCGCCACGCATCTTGCCAAAGGCAAAGGCTGTTGTGCCGGCGGTTGCGATGCTCACTGCGACAATAACGGCCACTGCTTTACTCGATTTCATCTGATATCTCCTCAGTCTTGCCGCGCTCCTGTTGTGCGGCTTCTGAGACTGATACGCCCCCCACGTCACTTTCCGTCGCAGCTTCCACACAAAAGTCGCGACATCCCGCCGCAAGGACATACTGCCCCCTTTATCAATGCGCTTTTCTCCCGCACTCTTTGCCCATGCCAGATCACGGATCCCATATGCCCCAGACCAACCAGACCCTTGTCCAAAGCCACGCCCCCGCGCCAAGCCACGCCCCTGCGCAGCCCGAGCGCCCCGAGGCCGACCGCCCGCTCAAACCCGCTCTCTTGCGGGGCTGGCGGCGCAAATGCCCGCATTGCGGCACAGGCCCCTTGCTCAAAGGCTATCTCAAGGTGCACTCCGACTGCGCGGTCTGCGGCGAAGATTTCACCCCCCAGCGCGCCGATGACGGCCCCGCCTATCTGACAATCCTCGTGGTCGGCCATGTGATGATCCCGCTGTTGCACATCGCCTTCGTGTTCTATCGCCCCGAGCCTCTGACCCTGTTTACCATCTTCGCGCTTGGCACGACCGCGCTCACCCTATACCTTCTGCCCAGAATGAAAGGCGCGGTGATCGGCTTTCAATGGGCGCGCCGGATGCACGGCTTTGATCGCCCGATGTGACTCGAGCCGCGCCTGTTTGAGGGCCAGATGACACAACCAACCGACAAAACAGCCATCCGCAACGCCGCCACAGTGATCGCCCTGCGCGACCGCTTCAGCGCGCCCAAGGTTCTCATGGGCCAGCGCGGCGCAAAAGCTGCCTTCATGCCCAACAAATTCGTCTTCCCCGGCGGCGCGCTGGATCAGGACGATTTTGATGTGCCCCTCGCCGAAGGCTTTCACCCGACCTGTGCGGCGCGCCTGACAGAGGGCTGCCCGCGCGACATCTCCGCCGCGCTCGGCGTCGCGGCGGTGCGCGAACTCTGGGAAGAAACCGGCCTCATCCTCGGCGCAAAAGGCGACTGGCGCGGCGCCGTCCCCGAGGATTGGGACGATTTCGCCAAAGCAGGCTACCTGCCCTCCGCCCGCCCGCTGCAATTCGTCTTTCGCGCCATCACCCCGATGGGCCGCCCGCGCCGCTTTGATGCGCGCTTCTTTCTGGTCGACGCCGATGACATCGCCTCCGATCTGGATGATTTCTCGCGCGCCGAAGACGAGCTGTCCCACCTGCAATGGATTCCGCTCAACGAGGTGCGCAGCTTTGATCTGCCCTTCATCACGGAGGTTGTTCTGGCCGAAGTCGCCCATCGCGCCCATACGACAGAGCCGCCCCAAAACGTGCCCTTCTTTCACAACGGCGCAGAAGAAAGCCTGTTCTTGCGCCTCGGCGGCCGCGGCCCCCTCACCGGCAAACAGATCGCAGACAGCTGAGCGCGCCCGCGCCCCCACACACGCGCGCGCGCCCGCTCTTTTTTATTGCCCTAAATATCCTCGGGGGTCCGGGGGTGAACCCCCCGGCTCTGCCTGCGCGTCAGCCTGCCCCCGCAGGCGCAGCCCTCCAAAGCCGCAGCCCCCGCCCTCAAGACAGCCAGACCAGCCCCAGAACCTGTCTCTTATACACATCT
>JAHBAN010000102.1 GCA_018500075.1 Flavobacteriia bacterium
CATAGGCCGCTTTATGGATCCGCTTCATGGTCGCCATATCCATCGGCGTCTTGCCGGCTGTCTCGGAAACAATCTCGATCCCCGTCATAAGCCCGTGTCCGCCGCGCACATCCCCGATGATGTCGTATTTCGCGGCCAGCTTAAGCGCCCCGTCATATAGCTGCTTGCCGCGCGCCGCGGCGTTTGTCTTGGTATCGAGCCGCAAGGTCTCGCTCAAAGTCGCCGTCACAGCCGTCGCACCAACAGGATGGGCCGAATAGGTATAGCCGTGGAAAATCCCCGCCTCGCCCTTGGTATCTTTCTCAAACACATCCGCCACAGCCTCGCTCATCAGCGCCGCTCCGACAGGGAAATACCCCGAGGTGATGCCCTTGGCCGTGCTCATCATATCCGGCTGCACGCCCCAATGCCGCGCGCCGCTCCAATGCCCCGTGCGCCCGAAACCCGTGATCACCTCGTCAGAGATCATCAGGATCCCGTGCCGCGTGCATATCTCGCGCAAGAGCGGCATCAGGCTTTCATGCGGCACAATAACACCGCCCGCGCCCTGGATCGGCTCCATGATAAACGCCGCAATCGTATTGGCCCCCTGAAAGGTGATCTCGTCTTCCATGGCCTGCGCAATATTCTGCGCCAGCTGTGCCGGGTCGGTCTCGTTAAAGGGGTTGCGATAGGTATAGGGGCTTGGCAAATGGAAACAGCCGGGCAAAAGCGGCTCATAAGCGATGCGGAACCGGTTGTTCCCGTTCACACTTGCCCCGCCAAAATGCGTGCCGTGATAGCCCTTCTTGAGGCTGAGAAACTTGGTGCGCGTCGGCTCGCCCTTGATGCGGTGATACTGCCGCGCCAGCCGCAAGCAGGTCTCCACAGAGTCAGAGCCGCCCGAGGTGAAAAAGACCCGCCCCATGCCATCTTCCTTGAAGAATTCGCGCACCGCATAAGAGGCTTCAATCGCCGTCGGGTTGCTCGTCCCTGCAAAGGCCGAGTAATAAGGCAGCTCGTATAGCTGCTTGGCAATCGCGTCCTTCACAACATCGTTTGAGTAACCAAGGTTCACACACCACAAGCCACCCACAGCATCGACAACTTCCGCCCCGTCCAGATCGGTGATTTTCACTCCTTCGGCTGATTTGATAATCGTCGGCGGATGCTCAAGGCTGTCGCCCGGCGCGCCCATCGGATGCCACATATGGCGGGCATTGTTCTCTTTGAGGAAGTTATCGTCTTTCATCGCGCTCTCCATCGGGCAAATCCATAATTTGATCAAATCTAGCACGCCGCCCGATTCTGTCCAGCGTGATTACGCAGAGTCGCGCGCAGAAATCTCCCGACAGCCCGCTTGACCTCCGATCGCCGATCAAACCGATAAATCGCCCGTTCTTTTGGCCTTTTCACCCCGCCCACGGGACCGCCCTCGCCAGACCAGCCCCTCCGCCTTGACCCCGAACTGCAATCGCTTAGGGTTGTCTGGCTCGCACTGCAAAAGGGCCTCGCCATGGCACAGCGCCGTCATCGTCTAGAAAAACCCGCTATTTTGGCGCGCAGCCGCGAGGCGGGTGCGTGATGCCCCCCCTTTTATCAAGCCTTGTCACACGCCCGCTTGCCTCTGGCGAGACCTCCCAAAAAGACGGCAGGGCACAGCCCCTCCCGGTTGATCTCTGGTGCCACGCAACAGAGCCGGCCCATGTCCCGGCCTTTTTACAGCTGCGCCGCAGCCTTTCTCTGGAGCGCCCCGATCTCACCTGCCTCATCACAACAGATGGCAGCCTGGAAAAACCGGATGGATTGGACGCCGCCCTCAACTGGGCCAGCATCGCACGCAACAGCGGCGCCATCGCGTCTTTCTTTGCCCAATACGCCCCGCGGCTTTGCCTCTGGGCCGGAGGCTGGCTCAACCCGCCGCTCATTCAAGACGCCGACAAACGCCGCATTCCCCTGATCCTGATCGACGCCCATGCCGCAGGCTTCCAAACCAACCTGTGGCGCGGACAGGGCCTCTCTCAACGGCGCAGCCTGAAAGTGTTTTCAAGTTTTCTGGCCCGCGACAGCGAAGCCGAAACAGTTCTGCGCAAAATGGGAGTCGATGCGCGCGACATCTTTATCGCCGGGCGGATGCAGCAAGGCGTGCCGTCCCTGCCCTGCCCCGAAGCGGATCTCGCAGATCTCTCTGCCGCACTCAACTCGCGCCCCGCCTGGCTCGCCGCCTGCGCCCGCGCCGGAGAGCTTTATATTCTCCTCGCAGCACATCTCAAGGCCAGCCGCGCCGCCCATAGGCTCCTGCTGATCCTTGTGCCCGATGACGAAACCGAGGCAGACGCCTTCAAAGACGCCCTCGACCATCACCAACTCCGATATACCGTCTGGCCCGACACCGAAGGTCTCGGCGATGAAACAGCGCAGGTTCTTCTGGCCGAAGATCCCCACGAGCTGGGCCTGTGGCTCCGCCTGTGCCCGGTCAGCTTCATGGGCGCCTCTCTTGTTTCGGGCTTCGGCGGTCACAATCCTTACGCCGCCGCCAACCTCGGCTCGGCGATCCTCTATGGGCCGAATGTTGGCAAATATCTCGAAAGTTACTCCCGTTTTGCCGCCGCAGGTGGCGCGCGGATCGTGCGTGATATAGACACGCTCACAGCCGCACTCATCCAGCTGTCCGCACCCGACCGTGCCGCACAAATGGCGATGGCCGCATGGGAAATCGCCACCGAAGGCGCCGATGTCACAGACCGGATCACATCCCTGGTGCATGACGCGCTGGATCATTTGGAGACTAACTGATGCAAGCGCCCCGCTTCTGGTTCCGCCCGCAAAGCTGGCAGTCGCTGCTGCTCGCCCCGCTCGGCGCGCTCTATGCGCTCGGCACATCCCGCAGGCACGCCCGCGGCCACCCCCTCAAACTGACACCACCCGTAATATGCGTCGGCAACATCAACGCAGGCGGCACCGGCAAAACACCGACCGTCATCTACCTCGTCGAGGCGCTTAAGGCCCTCGGGCACACTCCGATCATTGTCTCCCGCGGCTACGGCGGCACGCTGCAAGGCCCCGCCCGCGTCGATCCGCGCAAGCAGTCTGCCGCCGATGTCGGCGACGAACCGCTGCTCCTGGCCGCCTTTTGCCCCGTCATCGTCGCCAAATCGCGCCATGAGGGGGCCAAGCGCGCCGCAGAAGACGGCGCAAGCGTCATCCTCTTTGACGACGGCCTGCAAGACCCCTCTGTCCACAAAGACCTCTCCTTTGTTGTTGTCGATGCCAAACACGGCTTTGGCAATGGCCGCTGCATCCCCGCAGGCCCCCTGCGCGAGCCTGTTGCAACCGGCCTCGCCCGCGCCGATGCGCTGATCACAATCGGCGCCGCCGCCGAGCAGGCCGCCTTCAAAGCGCCCCTGACCCTGCCCCGCTTTGAAGCCACCCTCGCGCCGCTCCCGACAGGCATGGACTGGACAGGAACCCGCGTTCTCGCCTTCGCCGGCATAGGCCATCCCGAAAAATTCTTCACAACCCTGAAATCCCTTGGCGCAACCATCATCCACGCCGAGGCTCTGGCCGATCACCAGCCCCTCACCTCGGCCCTCATGTCCCGCCTGCTGGCAGACGCCAAACGCCACAACGCCCGCCTTGTCACCACAGAAAAAGATGCCGTCCGCCTGCCCCAAAGCCTGCGCCATGAGGTGCTCACCCTGCCGGTCCGCCTCAAAGTCGATAAGACATCCGAGCTGACAGCCCTCTTGGAAACCCTGGGCCCCTAGCCCTCTGTGCGCCCTTTTTCTTTCCAGAAATATCCCGGGGAGCGCGAGGGGCAGCGCCCCTCGCCTTGGTCGGATTTTTGCAAAGCAAAAATTCGAACCGGCCTAGCCGTCCTCGCCCAGCTTCGGCGAAGGCCGTTTCAGCGCAAGCTCGGCGTCACTAAAGACAAAAGGCGATCGCACACTCGGGATCCCGTCAAGCTCGATCTGCATCCCCCGCGCCTTCACCTGCGGATCGGCAAAAACCTCTGCCATATTGTTGATCGGGCCGGCCGGTATCCCCTCCGCCTCACAGCCCTCCAGAAGCGTGGCCTTGGTCTGCTTGACGGTCTGCGCCATCAGAAGCGCAATCATCGCAGGCCTGTTGGCAACACGGTCGGCATTGGTCAGATAGTCGGGGTGCTCCTTCATCCAGCCAAGACCCAAAAGGTCGCACAGCCGGCGGTATTGCCCGTCATTGCCCGTGGCAATGATGATATGCCCATCCTGACAGTCAAAGACCTGATAGGGCGTGAGGTTGGGGTGGTAGTTGCCGGTCCGTCCCGGCGGCGTGCCGGTGGTCAGATAGTTCAACCCCTGGTTCGCCGTCACAGCCACAGCCACATCCAGCAGAGCCATATCGATATGCTGCCCCCGCCCCGTTCGGTCGCGCTGGTAGAGGGCGGCCAACACCCCGGCAACAGAGTAAACCCCGGTAAACACATCGGTCATGGCAACGCCCGCGCGCTGCGGCTGGCCGTCAGGTTCGCCCGTAATCGACATCAGCCCCGACATCCCCTGAATGATATAGTCATAGCCCGCCCGATGCGCATATGGCCCGGTCTGGCCAAAGCCGGTGATCGAGCAATAAATCAGCCGCGGGTTGATCTTGGCAAGGCTCTCATAATCCAGCCCATATTTCGCCAGACCGCCCAGCTTGAAGTTCTCGATCAGGATATCCGCATCCTTCACCAGCGCGCGCACCTGCGCCTGCCCCTCGGGCGTGCGAAAATCGATCACAACACTCGACTTGCCACGGTTACAGGAGTGGAAATAAGAGGCGGATTTCTCCGCGCCCCGCTCCACAAAGGGAGGTCCCCACTGGCGGGTGTCGTCGCCCTGCGGCGCCTCGACCTTGATCACATCCGCGCCAAGGTCCGCCAGCGTCTGGCCCGCCCAGGGGCCAGCCAGAATCCGCGCAAGCTCAACAACCTTCAGGCCGTCCAGAGGGGCAGCCATGGCTCAATTCCCGAGCTGTGCGTCGATGACGTCACGCAGCTTGGCATAGTTGTTGCCAGTCACACGCTCGGCCCCGATGATGAACGACGGTGTCGAGTCGATCCCGTCTGTCTCGGCATTTTCCTGATACCAGGCAATCAGGCTTTGCGCCTTGTCCTGATCCTCAAGACAGGCATCAATCGCCTCCGAGGACAGCCCCGCAACACGGGCGATTTTGCGCAAACCATCCGCCATCTGCACAGGGTCGCCACCGCCCA
>JAHBAN010000053.1 GCA_018500075.1 Flavobacteriia bacterium
CGCCCCGCTCTTTGATTTTCAAGTCATAGCCGGCGGGATTTCCTTTGATGAAATCATCCGTGCCAGACAGCTGGCAAACCTTCAGCAGGTGCGCGTCATCATACTCGTAATACCCGAGCTGGATGTTTTCACGAACTGTGCCCGAGAACAGCCACGCTTCTTGCAACATGACCCCCAAGTTGCGTTGCAGATCAGATTTGTCGATCTGGCGCAGGTCTATCCCGTCAAGCAGGATCGCGCCCTCTGTCGGGGCAATGAGGCCTGCGCAGAGCTTGGCAAATGTCGATTTCCCCGAGCCCATGCGCCCGAGAACCGCCACTTTCTGGCCCGCGGGGATCTTGATTGACAGATCTTTGATGAGGGCGTTTTTGGCGCCGGGGAAGCTATAGGACACGTTCTTGAATTCGATCTCGCCGGTCAGGACAGGGCGGCTCAGTCTTTGTGCTTCGGCGCTGTCATTGTCGTTGCGCTTCATCAGGGCATCAATCGAGCGGAAGGCTTGGCGGGCGGAGTTTGCCCGCGAGAGTGCCGAGGCGACTTGCCCGAGGGGGCCAAGCGCTCTGCCGCCGAGGATAACGGCCGCAATCAGACCCCCCATACTGAGCTGCTGGGCCTGAATCAGGAAAACGCCGTAAAAAATCGTCGCGACCTGAGCAATCTGCTGGATCGAGGCGGCCGAGTTGATCGCGAATTGTGAGAAAACACGGCTTTTCAAGCCCAGCTCGGACTGATCGAGCGTGGCTGTCTCGAAGCGGTTTTTCATCAAGCGTCCGGCACCCGTCGCCTGAATGGTTTCAAGACCGTTGAGTGTTTCGACGAGGACGGCTTGCTTTGACATTCCCGACTTCATTGTGCCCGATGCGAGGCGCGCCAGGATGGGTTGGATCGCCAAGCCGATCAAGAGCACACAAGGAACAGCCAGCAGCGGCACAATGGCGATATTTCCGCCGATGAGGTAGACTATGTAAATGAAGAAGAAGATGAACGGCAGGTCAACGATTGCGACCAGTGTCGCTGATGTGAAAAACTCGCGGAGCGTGTCAAATTCCCGGACCACGCTGGCCACGGCGCCGGAATTCTGATTGCCTGCATCGAGTCTGAGCGTGAGTATTTTGTCAAAGACCATACGCGACATTCGAGCATCTGCGCGCTTGCTCGCGCGGTCGATAAAATTTGCCCGCAAGGATTTGATGACAAAGTCAAACCCGAGCGCGATCATCACGCCGATCGAAAGCGCAATGAGCGATTCAATGGCTTCGTTTGGCACCACCCGGTCATAGACAACCATGACAAACAGCGAGGTCGAGACACCCAGAAAGTTTGACATTGTGGCGGCAAGAATAACTTGCGCATAAAGCCATTTACCTTGGGCAAATGCGGACAAGAACCAACGCTCGGTTGTTTTGGCGTCATTGTTCTTTTTGCGCTGTGTCAGGATCAGGTGGCCGGAGTAGTTTTCTTCAAACTGGGCGGCGTCTACTTTTTCAACTTTGAAATCGTTGTCTTTATTGGCGCATCGAAAGCTGCCGTCGGCACATACTTCTGTCAGGATAAATGGCCGGCCGTCGTTCCAGAAACCAATCAGCGGACAATGATTTTGAGACAGGGATTTGGCGGGCATTTCGCCAAAACTGCTGACATAGCCGATTTCACGCAATGCGCTGATCGCGCTGGCGGGCGAAAACAGGGCGTCTTGCTCTGGTGGCAGGTCGCGGATGGCAGCTTCGCTGTATGCCTCGCCCTGATCGCGCAGGAAGCGCTGAACCGTCTGGACCAGATCGATGTCGGAGAGCGCCTCCGGAGTTTCGGCGTCGGTTTGCTCCTCTACGGTGTCAGGCAGCTCTTCTGCCTGAACCGCGAGGTCTGTCTCGAGGGTATCGGTCATTTTGTGGCCTCTGTTGGGGCTGAGGGATCACGAATAACGAGCTTCTTTGACAGCAGACCCGTGCGGGCGAGCATTTCCAGCTCGAGTTTCGCAAGTTCGGCCTGAGCCGTAATCCGGGCATCGGACATTCGATATCCATTGACTTCTGCATCAATGAGCTGGCGGACAGTCGTTTGTCCGGTGGCAAGCTGTGACCAGAGAATTTCGATCTCTTTTGCGGCGGACTGTTTTTGGTCGTCCAGGGTCCGCAGGTTCTTCACGAGCGTGTTGCGCTGGCTTATGGCCGTATCCAGCTCTTCCTGCCCCGCCAGCTTCACGCCTTCGAGCGCCTGTTCGGCGGCTTCAAGGCGGCTGGCTTTGGCGGCTATATCCGCCTCGCGACGCCCGCCATCTCCGAGTATCCAGCTGACTTCAAACCCGAGTGCAACACTCGCCTGTTCGTCGCGGTCCTTGGGGGCGTTCAGACCGGCTTTGAGGCCGATCTTGGGCTTTTTGCGGCCCTCTGCCGCAAGCAGGGCCTGCTTTGCAGAGAGGACTTGGGCCGCCGATTGCAACAACAGAGGCGATGAGGTCCAGTCGCTCTTGATTTTCGCGAGATCAGAGGCGCCAAAGATGTCGGCTGGCGCATTGATCTGCTTGGGGCGGGCGCCAAAATGCTTCAGATAGCTTGACACGGCGGCCATTTCCCGCGCCTCGAGCTGGGAGCGCTCAAGCTCCAGCCGGCGCACAGCGATCACAGCGGATGTGCTCGCGCTTTGGTCGATCATGCCGCTCGTCACAAGGGTCTCGACCTGATTCAACATCTGGTCGGCTTTTGTCATGAGTGTGTTGAGCGCGCTTTGCTGGGCGGTGATCGCTTGCAGATCAATCCAGGTGGACCCGGCCTGAAGGGCAAGCCGGTTGGCCACGATATCGGCTTCGATTTCGGCGATGAAGGCGGCGGCCTGGGCGCCGTCGATGGCGGCGGCACTTTCTCCGCCGTCATACATAAGCTGCTGCAAAGACAGGGTCCCGCTGGCGCCGCTCACGCTGTTTGACGGCAGGCCCGCGCCACTTTCGGAGAGCGTTCCGAGGTTGGCCGTTGTCTGGATCTGCGGCTTGCGGGCCGCACGCGAGACAGAAACAAGGTGCTGCGCCTCAGTGACCGCGCTCAGCGCAGAGACATATTCGGGCGCTTTTTGAACGGCTTGCGCGATATCGGTCTTGAAGTTGCCTGTCAGCTTGGCCGCTTTGCTGCGCTCCCGGGCGGCCTCTGGCGCCACTTGAGACAGAGCCGCGGCGTCGGAGGCGAGCGTTTCGCTTGTATAGCGGGGGGCGTCGCAAGCGCTCAGGGCCAATACGGATGCCGCTGATAAAAGCCAGCTTTTCAATTTCATTTTATAATTCTCTTATATGTAGAAACTTATTTCTCTCAATTCACACGGCTACATCGTTAATCATATTAATGAAAGGAAAAAATATCACTTTTCGGATTATTAATGTTAATTTTTTTATAATTAATTTATTTAACAATGTGTTGAGAATCGAATGTTAGTTACTGTTTTTGTATATAGAATTTAGACTATTGAATTGAAGGTTTTCTCCGTGGTTTAAGGCATTAGTCAATATAAATGTCTGGAGATAAATAATGACGATCCAACAATACGCGTCCTTCGACGCCGAGGCTGCAGGGCTGAATGCTACCAGCAACACCAATCCCGCAGTGTCCAAAATGGTTAAACTTTGGGAATCAAAGAACGCCCAACGTGCCCTCAAAGGCTCGGGTGTTTC
>JAHBAN010000172.1 GCA_018500075.1 Flavobacteriia bacterium
TCATGATACCCTTCCAGATATAAGCCCCTCGTTAGGGAGGGGTGTCCTGCTACCCGAGCTAAAGCGCGCCGCCCCCTTTCGCAAGCGCAGAAATGACGCTATCACGCCGCTTGAGCCTCAAAATGCGACACCAATGACTACGATCGGAAACTTCCCCCATGTATACCGTCACGCTGCTAACCTCTCCGAAAGATCCTTGCCTCACGCCTGCCCTGCTGGGCGCGCTGCAAACGGCCTGGGGCGGGGGCGATGCGCGCTGGCTGGCGCAGGGCGAGGCGGCGGAGTTTGATATCGCTCAAATGCCCGAAAACCGCTGGGATGTCTGGGCCGATGTGCAGAAACTGGGCGTCGACCTTGTGGTGCAGCCGAGCGCGGGGCGCAAAAAGAAAATGCTGCTGGCGGATATGGACAGCACCATGATCGAACAGGAATGTATCGACGAACTGGCCGAAGAGGCGGGCGTGGGCGCTTATGTGAAAGACATCACCGCGCGGGCGATGAACGGCGAGCTTGATTTTGACGGCGCGCTCACCGAGCGGGTGGCGCTGCTTGAGGGGCTGAATGAAACCGTGATCGAAACGGTGCTGGCCGAGCGGATCAGCCTGATGCCGGGCGGGCCAGCGCTGCTCGCGACGATGAAGGCCCATGGCGCTTATGCTGCGCTGGTCTCGGGCGGGTTTACGGCCTTTACGGCCGCCGTCGCGGCCCAGCTCGGCTTTGACGAGAACCGCGCCAACAAGCTTCTGGTTAAAGGCGGCAGGCTCACCGGGAAGGTCGCGCTGCCCATTCTGGGGCGCGAAGCCAAGGTGCAGGCGCTCACAGAGATCACCGCGCGCCTCGGCCTCACCGCAGCAGATGTGCTCGCCGTGGGCGACGGGGCGAACGACCTTGGAATGCTCACGCTGGCCGGCAGCGGCGTGGCGCTGCACGCCAAACCGAGCGTGGCTGCCGAATGCGACATTCGGATCAACCATGGCGATCTAAGCGCGCTGCTCTATGTGCAGGGCTATGCGCGCGACGCGTTTGCAACCGTCTGAGCGCGGTCCAGAGCTCGAATTTTTCCTTCGGAAAAATCCGACAATTGGGGGGAGCTTTGCTCCCCCGATCCATAAGCCTTGGGGCTTATGGATCCCCCCCTCAGGATATTTATAGAAAGAAAAAGCCGCAGCACGGCAGGCCCGCACGCCACACCGAAGCTGCCCCACAAAAAACGGGGCAGCGCCATGCTGCCCCGTGTCTTCTGTCTTGTGTCTGTTGTTTGCTCTGCTCTTTGGCTCAGGCTTTCCAGGCCAGCGCCGCAGGGTCAATCTCGAAGCTGATGTGGTGCTCACCGCCCATGAGATTGTCTTTGGTGTGGTTGTAAAGCGAGCGCCAGTAGGGCTGGATCGTCACAGCATCGTCCTGCAGGATCTTTTCGCCTTTTTCCATCAGAGCTTTGCGCTTTTGAACATCGGCTGTGGCCAGCGCTTCTGTCAACAGAGTGTCAAACTCGGGGTTGGCATAGCCGAACTCGTTCCAGGCTTCGCCCGAGCGATAGGCCAGCGCCCAGATCTGGACGCCCAGCGGGCGGTGGTTCCAGTTTGTCGAGCTGAACGGGTATTTGACCCAATCGTTCCAGAATGTGCTGCCGGGCAGAACCGTGCGCTTCACATTGAAGCCCGCGTCGCGCAGCTGGGCGGCGACGGCGTCGGTTGTGTTTTTGCGCCATGCGTCATCAATCGAGAGGATTTCCATCTCGAAATCGCCCATGCCGGCCTCGTCCAGAAGCGCTTTGGCCGCCGCAGGATCATGCTTGGGCATACCGATATCGACATATTCGGGATGTGATGGTCCGACATGGTGGTTGGCCGCCACAAGACCACGGCCTTCATAGCCAAGCTCGAGCAGAACATTGTTGTCGACCGCCATGGCGATGGCCTGACGCACTTTCTTGTCTGCGTAGGGCTTTTTGCCATCGACTTCGGCAAGCTGGTTGGGGCGGATCACGATTGTGGCCGCTGTGACAACCTCATGCTGTGTCCAGCCGTCCATTGCACCGAGGATGTCGATGAAATCGCCATCCACAGAATACATCATGTCGACTTCGTCGGCTTCTGCCGCCGCAACCCAAGCGGAGGGGTCCACGCCGTAGTCGATAAACTCGACACGCTCGGCCCATGCGCCGTTGCCTTTGTTCCACCAATGCGCATCGTTGCGCACAAGCACGCCCTTGACGCCAACTTCGAGGCTTTCGGGCAGATAGGGGCCTGTGCCGATCGGGTTTGTGGTCATGTCATCAAAGTTTGTGTCTTTGTGATAGACCGCCGCAGGATAGTCGGCCATGCCGGCAATGATCGAGATATCGGGCGCGGGCAGGTTGAGCTTTACGGTGTGGCTGTCGACGACTTCGATTGCGCCGTCCAGCGCCTTGCCTGTGTCTGCGTTGATCAGCGTTGCCATACGGCCAGCCATAGAGTTGCCTTCAACGGCTTTGTCACACCAGTCGCTGATCACACGGGCCACATCTGCGGATGTGAAATCTTCGCCATTGTTCCACTTGACGCCTTTGCGCACATTGAGCGTATAGACAGTCGCGTCGTCGCTGACCTCCCAGCTTTCGAGAAGATAAGGCGAGAATGTGCCGTCGTTGTTGTATTTGACGAGATATTCGATCCAGCCGCGCGAGAAGTTCGCGATTTGTGACCAGTCATAGGAGCGCGGATCTTTGAGCGCGCGGACTTCCTGCTGGACACGGACTGTGCCGCCGTCTTTCATGGCACCCGCCGCCTGCGCCGGGGCGGCCATGCCGAGCATCCCGTAAGCGGTGGCTGCGGTGGCGCCAAATGTGCTTGCCATAGCGAGAAACTCGCGGCGGCTGACGTCATCTGTTCCAACCTTGGCAGCCTGGTCCGTGATCGTCTTGGACATCGGCTTGCCAGTGCGTGTGAAAAATTCCATATTTTTCTCTCCCTGAGAGAGCGTTATCGCTCTTCATTTCATTTTGCTGTTTGCGCAGCAGTCTTGTTTGCCCGAAGGCAGCGCGGGTCAGCCTAACAGGGAATCTCCATGGGGCAACCCTTTCCTTGTCACAATTTCGTCCGAAAGCGACCTCGCTTCGGCTTGTGCCGGCGCAAGTCGGGCGCGCACGACCCTTGACCTTTCGCCTCCCAGACATGACACCAAAGGCACCCTAAAATAAGGAAAGCCCATGCCAGAGGCCAATACTGTCGCGCTCGACTTTCTAAAAACCCGCCGCTCGCGCCCCGCCAAGACCCTTGTCGCCCCCGGTCCGTCCAAAGCCGAGCTGGAGGCGCTCTTGACCCTTGCGGCGCGCACCCCCGACCACGGCAAGCTCGAGCCGTGGCGCTTTATCGTGATCCGGGGCGCGGCCATGGCGGCCCTATCCGAAAAGGCCGGACGGCTCGCGCAAACGCTTGGCTATGACGCGCAAGCGAGCGCCAAGGCGCGCGCCCAGTTTGATCAGGGCATCTGTGCCGTGGCCGTGATAGAAAGCCCGGTCCTGTCCGAAAAAATACCGGCCATCGAGCAAACATATTCTGCGGGCGCGGTCTGCCTTGCGCTGCTCAATGCGGCGCTGGCGGCGGGCTGGGGCGCCAACTGGCTCTCGGGCCCACTCAGCCACGAGAGGCTTTTTGCCGAGGGCGCGCTCGGCCTTGCCCCGCATGAGCGCATCGCCGGGCTGATCCATATCGCAACCGAAACAACCGCACCGCCCGACCGGCCCCGCCCCGATGTGAGCGCCAAGACATCATGGCTGTAGCGGCAATTCTGCGCGCCTTTGCGCTCGCTCTGGGGCAAATGAGAGACAAGCGCTTTCTGCGTGTGCTTCTGCTGGGCGTCGGGCTGACCTTGGCGCTTCTGGTGGCGGCCTGCGCGGGCTGGCTCTGGCTGGTTCAGGCGCTTGTCGGCCCCGAGATATATCTGCCCTTTTTCGGCAAGGTGAGCTGGCTGAGCGATCTGCTGTCAGGCGCCTCTTTGCTCCTGATGCTGATCTTGTCGAGCTTTCTGATGGTGCCTGTCGCCTCCCTGATCACCTCGTTCTTTCTTGAGGACGTCGCACAGGCCGTCGAAGCGCGGCATTATCCCGAGGCCGCCGCCACAGGGTCGCCGGGCCTTCTGGACAGCCTGCGCGATACGCTCGGGTTTCTCGGGGTGCTGCTCGCAGCCAACCTTCTGGCGGTCCTGCTTTACCTTGTCTTCATGCCCTTTGCGCTGCTGATCTTCTGGGGCTTGAACGGGTTTTTGCTCGGGCGCGAATATTTTACCCTTGCCGCTGCGCGCCATGTGGGGCGCCCCGAAGCCAAAAGACTGCGCCGCAAACATTTCCTGACCCTATGGGGGGCAGGTATCCTGATGGCGGCGCCTCTGAGCCTTCCGCTGGTGAACCTGTTTATCCCGGTTCTGGGCGCGGCGGTCTTTACCCATCTGTTCCAGACGATTCGGCCTCCACGGGGGCCATCCGCTGGAACATATCAAGATCGCGCACGGTGATCGTGCCGGAGACAACAATATAAAAGATAACCGCCCAAAGCGCGGCGGCAATCGCTGTGGTGATCCAGGCTTTTTTCTTCAAGCCGTGCTCATGTGGCGCGCCGGCTTGGGTTCCGTAGACGATCTGGCCCACATCGCCCTGTGTCTTGAGGCGAAAAGGGATGACTGTGAGAAAGGTCACAAACCACAAAACCGCATAGAGCACGATGGCCGAGGTAATACCCATAAGAGGCTATCCTTTAAAAAAGAGCATTGGCTGCCAGCAGGCTGTCAGACTTGTTCAAGCTCGACAAGACAGCCGTTGAAGTCTTTGGGGTGCAAAAAGAGCACAGGCTTGCCATGTGCGCCGATCTTTGGCTCCCCCGTGCCCAGAACGCGCGCGCCGGTCGACTTGAGATGATCGCGCGCCGCGAGGATGTCATCGACTTCATAGCAAACATGGTGAATGCCGCCTGACGGGTTCTTTTCCAGAAAGCCGTTGATCGGGCTGTTTTCGCCCAGAGGATAGAGCAGCTCGATTTTGGTATTGGGCAGCTCTATAAAGACCACAGTCACGCCGTGGTCCGGCTCATCCTGCGGCGCGCCGACTTTTGCGCCCAGCGCAGTGGCATATTGCGCAGATGCGGCCTCAAGGTCGGGCACAGCGATAGCAACGTGATTGAGACGTCCGATCATTTGATCCTCCAGAACAGATTTTGGCCCTTATCGCCCGCGCAGCGCACCACCGCAAGGAGCGCAAAGTCGCAGGCCGCAAAAGCCGGCCCGAAAGCCGGCGTGCAGTTAACCAACTGTTAGCCGTGTTTGTCTAGGTTGAGATTCGAAACACCCTTTGCTGCATAAGGAGCTGCCCGATGGACGACCTGACCCCACTTGCCCTCACAACATCGCCCACTTCGGCACGCCCGCTTATGGGGCTGACGGTGCTTGCGGTCGAAGACAGCCTCTATGCCTGCGAGGCGCTGCGGCTCTTGTGTCTGCGCAGCGGGGCGCGCATCCGCCGGGCCGATTGTATCGCCTCGGCCCGGCGTCATCTCAAGGTCTATCGCCCCTCGGTCATTCTGGTCGATGTCGGCCTGCCCGACGGCTCGGGCCTTGACCTGATCCAAGAGCTGTCAAACCTCTCTCCGCGGATCAATATCATCCTCGGCCTGTCGGGCGATGACGGCATGAAAGCCAAGGCCATGGCCGCAGGGGCCGACGGGTTTCTCGCCAAACCGCTTGAGAGCATTGCCCAGTTTCAAGAGGCGATTCTGGCGCATTTGCCGCGCGAGCGCCGCCCCCTCGGCCTGCGCGTGGTCAAGGACGAGCGCATCACGCCAGACCCGATCGCCTATACCGATGACCTGTCACATATCGCCCAGATGATAAACGAAGACTATGACGACCGGCAGCTTGGCTATGTTGCGCAATTCGTGACAGGTATCGCCAAAAGTGCGCAAGACGAGGCTTTGACCCATGCGGGAGAAGCCCTCGCCAAGGCCCATGCCTCACGCCTGCCAACCCATCAACCGATCGCCGCTCTTGCGGGCCTTGTGCAACAGCGCCTCGACCGGCCCGTCGCGATCTGAGGCGCGCGCGCCGCAAGAGCGCTCCCCGCTCATAAAGGCCGTGTCCAGAGCGGCCCGACAGATCTCCCAAGCGGCACCGTCCGCCCTGCCCTGCCGCGCCCTTATCTGCCCTGCCGCGCGGGTCTAGCCGACAAGCCCCGGATCAGCGCCCATCTCAAGGCCGGGAAACACCGTGCGCTCGATAAAGCTTTTCTCAAGTCCGAACAGATCGCGCATCAGCCAGCCCGAAAAGGCCCGCACATCGCGCGTCGGCATCACATCGCGCCGCTCATAAAGCGCCGCTTCGCTCAGGCCGGGCCAGTCTGACCAGACCCGCCCGCCCCGCAGAGCGCCACCCGCCAAAACCATCAGCCCGCCTGTCCCGTGATCGGAGCCGCCATTGCCGTTGAGCCGCGCCGTGCGGCCAAATTCTGTCAGGGCCACAACGGCTGTCTTGCCCCAGATGTGCGCGCCCAGCGTGCTTTGCATCTCCAAAATCACCTCGGCCAAACGGGTGAGCGGCGGTGCCAATGTGCGCGACTGGTTGGCGTGGGTGTCCCAGCCATTGAGCGAAAACGCCGCGATCCGCGCCGGCCCTGCCAGCTTGGAGGCCGCGAAACCGGCGATCTGCAAATGCCCGCCGCCTTTGCTGGCGGCCCCTGCGCTGTCGCTCATCGCGCGCATCACCGCTTCGCCCTGCAACGCCTCATCGCCAGCGCCCATCCGCCGGCTTTGCGCGCTGAGCGCCAGCGCCTCGCCAAACGCCGCCGCAAACAGCGGGTCTTCCTCCATCAACCCCTCGGCCAGCCGAAGGCCCTGCGGCGTCAGCCCGTAAAGCCCCGCCTCGGGCGACCAGTTGGCAACGCTGGCCGCTCCCTTGAGCAAAAGCATATCGCCGCGCCCCACCGCATAGGCTGTCTCGCTGTGCACAGCCGGATAGCTCTGCAACAGGCGGTTGAGCCAGCCGTCGCGCAGGGTGCCATCAAGGCCCGCGCCGCCCGCTTCCAGCACATCCTGCCCGTCAAAATGGCTGCGCTTGTCGCGATAGGGCGTTGACACCGCATGGGCAAAGCCCAGTTCTCCCGCCGCCCAGAGCGGCATCAGCCCCGCCAAGGCAGGGTTGAGCGCAAAGAACCCGTCCAGATCCTGCCCCGCTTCGGGCTGTGCCTGATCGGCGCGCCCCCTGAGGCCGGCAAAATCACGATCCCCATAGGGGCGCAGCGCGTCCAGCCCGTCCATCCCGCCGCGCAGGATGATCACAACCAAACGGTTCTCCCATGTCCCGCTGGCAAAGGTCACAGGGGTGAGCCAGGGGCTGGCGGCGGCCGTGCAGCCAAGCCCTGCAAGAAGCGCGCGCCGGTTCAGGGTCGGTTTTCTCATCGGTTACATCCTTTGAAACGCGGGCGACGCCAGCACAAGGCCCACGCCCGTGCGCCTGTCTTCCGCTGCAGTGGCCGCAAAGCGGAGCGCCTCGGGCACGTTTCGCCCCAAAGCCGCCCCCAGAAACGCCCGCGGATCGGGCAAATCGCTCAAAAGCCCCTGCGGCGCGTTCATCGCCCAATCCACCCGCGCCGCCAACCGCTGCGGCGTGATCCAGTCGGCGTCCCCTTCGGGCCAGCCGTCTGGGCCAAGCGGCTCTTCCCAGCTCTGCCCCATGAGCCGCAACGGCACAGCAAAGACCCGCCGGATTGCCTTCCAGTCCTGCGCCCCCAGCGCCTCATGGGGAACAGCAAGCGCGCGCAGCGCCGAACCGATATAATCGATCGGCTGCTTTACATTGACAAACTCGGGCGCCCAAGCCGCCGGATGCACGAGCATCGCACGGGTCATCTCGCCCAGATGCCCGCCACTCTCAAGATAGCGCCGCTCCATGGCCGCCACGAGGGCAGGATCGGGCCTGTCGGAGATAAAATGCACCGCCATTTTCCGTGCCAGATGCCGCGCCGTCGCCGGGTGACGCGCCAAATCCTCAAGTGCGGCGTGAATATCGACCAAGGCCGCCACACCACCCTGGCTGTCGCCATAGCGTTTGCCCAAGAGCTGCTCGGCTCCGGGCTGGGCAAAATCGGGGCGAAAGCCGAACACACCCTCCTGACTGTAGCTCAGCCCCGTGAGCAGCTCGGCCAGCCCGGTCACATCGGCCTGCCGATACGGCCCGTCCGCGCCCAGCGTGTGAAGCTCCAGAAGCTCGCGCGCAAGATTTTCGTTCAGCCCTTTTGACGTCTTTTTGCCCGCAACACTCTCGGGGCCGACCGACGCCTTCTGGTCAAGATAGTGCAGCATCACCGGCTGGGCCGTCACGGCTTTGAGCATCTCGGCGAAAAACCCCGCAACATGGGGACGGATCGCGCTTTCGATATAGGGCGCGGTTGCGCGCTTCATCACGCTGACCTTGCCCCGCGCGGTGAAGTGATCGCCCCAGAAAAACGCCAGCCGCTCGCGCAAGCCGTCTTGCGTATGCGCCCGACGGCGCAGCGCCTGCCAGAGCCAGAGCTGCTGGGCCTTGCGCGCCCGGCGCTTTTCAACGCCGATCTGCTCTCTCGCCCGCGCGGCGGCGTCAGACCCACGATCGGCGCGGCGGATTTTCGAAAGCGCCGTCACCCGCGCGATCCGCGCGGCAAAGGCTTCAAAAGGCTCGATTTTGTAAAGCGCTGCGGCATGATCCTTGCCGTTGAGCCGGCGCATCATATCCTCACTGTCGCGCGGCCCACGCAGCCGCGGCGACAAGCCGGTTCCGAAACGGATTTCGGCTATTTCACGCGAAAACTCCAAATCACTCACTCCACACACAAGCGCAGAGTAGCATTTATTGCTGTGACCGGGAGAGAATTATGCGGTGCATTTAACAGTCGGCAGGCGCGCGCCAGCCTGTTTCGGATTTCGCTTTGCGAAATCCGACCGGCCGGGGGCTTTGCCCCCGGACCCCCAGGATATTTAGAGAAAGAAAAAGGGCCTAGTCTTGCGGGATAACGCGCAGGTTCAGCTCCATGAGCTGCTCGGACAGAGGCTCGCTGGGCGCGTTCATCATCAGGTCTTCGGCCCGTTGGTTCATCGGGAACATGATTACTTCGCGGATGTTTTGCTCTTCGGCCAGCAGCATGACCATACGGTCGATCCCTGCGGCGCAACCGCCGTGGGGCGGGGCGCCGTATTGGAAGGCATTGACCATACCGCCAAAGCGCTTTTCGACTTCGTCTTTGCCGTAGCCCGCGATTTCGAAAGCCTTGAACATGATCTCGGGCTTGTGGTTGCGGATCGCGCCGCTGACCAGTTCGTAGCCGTTGCAGGCGAGGTCATACTGATAGCCGAGCACCTCAAGCGGGTCGCCCATCAGCGCGTCCATGCCGCCTTGGGGCATGGAGAAGGGGTTGTGCTCGAAGTCGATCTTGCCGCTGTCCTCGTCGCGCTCGTAAATCGGGAAATCCACGATCCAGCAGAAGGCGAAGCGGTCTTTGTCGGTCAGCCCCAGCTCTTCGCCGATGACGTTGCGGGCGCGGCCTGCGACCGGCTCGAACTGTTTTGGCTTGCCGCCCAGGAAGAAGGCCGCATCGCCCACGCCAAGGCCGAGTTGGACGCGGATCGCCTCGGTGCGCTCGGGACCGATGTTTTTGGCCAGGGGGCCAGCCGCTTCCAGACCCTCGCCCTGATCGCGCCAGAAGATATAGCCCATCCCCGGCAGGCCCTCTTTCTGGGCAAAAGCGTTCATCCGGTCACAGAACTTGCGGCTGCCGCCTGTGGGCGCGGGGATCGCGCGGATCTCTGTGCCCTCCTGCTCCAGCAGCTTGGCAAAAATCGCAAAGCCCGAGCCGCGGAAATGCTCTGAGGCGTCCTGCATCTTGATCGGGTTTCTGAGGTCGGGCTTGTCGGAGCCATACCATTTGGCGGCGTCCTTATAGCTGATCTGGGGCCACTCGCTATCAACCTTCTTGCCGCCGCCGAACTCTTCGAACACGCCCTGCATCACCGGCTGAATGGTGTCGAACACATCTTGTTGCTCCACAAAGCTCATCTCGAGGTCGAGCTGGTAGAAGTCTGTCGGCGAGCGGTCGGCGCGCGGGTCTTCGTCTCGAAAGCACGGCGCGATCTGGAAATATTTGTCAAAGCCCGAGACCATGATCAGCTGTTTGAACTGCTGGGGCGCCTGCGGCAAAGCGTAGAACTTGCCGGGGTGCAAACGGCTCGGCACCAGAAAGTCGCGCGCGCCTTCCGGGCTTGAGGCGGTGATGATCGGCGTCTGGTATTCGCGAAAACCCTTGTCCCACATCCGGCGGCGGATGCTTGACACCATATCGGAGCGCAGGTGCATATTGGCCTGCATTTTCTCGCGGCGCAGATCAAGATAGCGATAGCGCAGGCGGGTTTCCTCGGGGTATTCCTGATCGCCAAAGACCATAAGCGGCAGCTCGGCAGCCGACCCGAGCACCTCCATGTCGCGCACAAAAACCTCGATCTCACCTGTTGGCAGCTTGGGGTTCACAAGGCTCGCGTCGCGCGCCTTGACTTCGCCGTCAATCCGCACACACCACTCCGAGCGCAGCTTTTCGACCGCCGCAAACGCGGGGCTGTCCGGATCACAGATCA
>JAHBAN010000165.1 GCA_018500075.1 Flavobacteriia bacterium
GCTCTACCCCTGAGCTACCCGGGCACGGGTGATGCGGTTTAAACCGATCTGGGTAGCGGCGTTCTAGGCGAGGGGCGGGGCGGTGTCCAGAGGCTTTTTACGCAAAATTTCAATGCGGCTTCTGGGCCTCTTGCTCGAGTGCCTCTTCAAGGCGATCTGCGTCTTCCGGGTCGTTTGAGGGCAGGGCATATCCGCCCCCGAGCCATTTGGCGAGGTCGATGTCGGCGCAGCGCCGCGAGCAGAAGGGTCTGTAGCGCGCATCTGTTTGATTGGCGCAGATCGGACAGCTCATGACAGCAGCCCTGCGAGCAGCGCGCTGAGTGGCAGGCGGGCGCGTTTGCGCTGCAGCTCGTAATGCCCAAGGGGGGTAAAGCCTGCCAGAACGGTGTCGATCCCGTCGGCCTTCAGAGAGGCGCGCAGCGCAGCCTCAAAGCCGCGCCGGTCTTTCTTGGGCATCGGGGCCAAATCGATTGTGATCTGCCCGCCGAGGCCGCGCAGGCGGAGCTGTTTGGGCAGTTCCTTGGCGCAGGCAAAATTGGCGCGGGTGCCGGCGGCAAAAGAGCCGTCCGCCCCTGTGTTGACATCCACAGCAACCAGCGCCCGTGTCGGCTCGATCGCAAGCGAGGCGCCCCCGGGCAGGCGCAGCTCCGGCTCTTGCAGCGCCTCAAGCGCGTCCAGAACCCCGTGGCTCGCAAAGCTGCCCGCGTCGGTCACAATATCTGCCGGCTCGACCCAATCGCGCCAGGCCAGCACATGGGGGCCGTCGCCTTCGGTCAGGGTTTCGGGCGCGGTGCCCTCGTCCGTCAAGACAGTCTGCGCCAGATCGACCATGGCGCGCAAATCCTCTGCAATCTCGGCATCTGCGGCCTCTTCGCAAGAGGAGCGCAGGATCAGGCCATAGCCGACCCCGTCCATTTCTTCTTTCGCGATCATCATCAAAGCGTCGCGGCGGTCGTCTTCACGGATCTGGCGGGAGATATTCAGGCCCGGCGCATCCGGCGTGACAATCGCATAGCGCGATTTGAACATCAGCTTGCTTGTGACAGGCAAAGCCTTGCCCTCGTCGGCATAGCCGGTGAGCTGCACCGTGAGCATATCGCCGGGCGCAATGCCTTTGATTTGCTTCAAAAAAGCGTTGCCATCCGGTGTTTCCAGAAACATCCCGCCCTGGCCCTTCTGGGGCTTGGTTGCGCGCGCGCGATAGATTGTGCCGGGGCGCGGGGCGTCGGCATCGATCAAGAGATCATTGAGTTGCCCGTCAACCATCAGGGCGGCGGCTTCGCGTGGGCCAAAATGGTCCAGAATGATCTGACGTCCCTTCATCGGGTCCTCCAAAGCGGGTAGCCCGCAGCTTGCAATAGGGCGGCGGTTTCGCTGAGCGGCAGGCCGACAACGCCGGTAAACGAGCCTTGGATCCAGGGGATCAGCGCGGCTGCCGGACCCTGAATGGCATAACCGCCCGCCTTGCCCTGCCAGTCTTGTGTTTCAAGATAGCCCGCAATCTCGCTGTCAGAGAGCCGCTTCATTTTGACTGTGGTGACAACATCGCGTTCCCAGAGGGTCTCGCCCTTTTTCACCGCCACAGCGGTGATCACCCGGTGGCGCCGCCCGGAGAGCTGGCGCAAGAAGCGCTCGGCCTCGGCGGCGTCCTCTGGTTTGCCCAATATGCGCCGTCCGAGGGCGACCGTGGTATCGGCACAGAGCACGATCTCATCCGGCGCAGCTATGACGGCCCCGGCCTTTTCACGTGCCATGCGGGCACAATAGGGGCGCGGCAGCTCGGCGTGCTGCGGTGTTTCGTCAATATCTGGCGGGCGGATCGCATCGGCCACAACGCCGATTTGCGCCAGAAGCTCTTTCCGGCGCGGGCTGCCTGAGCCGAGGATCAGTGTCGGGCATTTTGCAGTCATCGGCCCTCAACCTGCTAGGGGGCGCTGGCTGCGTTTTGCAAGCTGCAAAACGCTTTTCCACGCGGCACGAGGCAAAGCTTCGCGCTATTTAAAGCGGTAGTTGATCCGACCCTTTGTCAGATCATACGGTGTCATTTCCACCTGAACTTTGTCGCCAGCCAGAACGCGGATGCGGTTTTTGCGCATCTTGCCTGCCGTATGTGCGATGATCGTATGGCCGTTTTCCAGCTCGACCAGGAATGTCGCATTCGGCAGGAGTTCCTTTACGACACCGGGGAATTCGAGCAGTTCTTCCTTGGCCATGGTCTCTCCTAGAGTTTCGCAAGCCAGTCTTGGCAAGCGCGGCTTAAATGCGCCTATCAGCGCGGTTTTTCAAGGACTTTCTTAGGCCAGCGCCTCCAGTGTGACATCTGAGGCGCGCGGGGCCTGCTCTTGCCAATGCAAGGCGTTGAGAACATGGCCGTCTGCGCGCACGTGCGCGATCTTGGCCGTGTCAACGCTGGCATAGGTCCAGCCGGCTTTATTGAGGTTGCCCTCCGCCAGAACGCCGGTCGGCGGAAAGCCCTGATCCATCGGGGCAAAGACCCCGCCCATGCCCGAGTTGCTCTCGACACCGTAAAGCCGCGGCTCATTGCCAATCAGGCTTGACATCACGGTGACGCATTGCCCCTCAAGTGCGCGCGCCATCGCGCCAATGCGCACCCGCCAATAGCCTTCCAGCGCCTCGGTGCAGGAGGGCACAAGGAGGATTTCGGCGCCGGCTTCGACCAAGGCACGCCCCAAGAGGGGAAATTCGCTGTCATAGCAGATCAAGACACCGATCTTGCCAAGGGCTGTGTCAAACAGCTTCAAAGGCCCGCCGCCCGCGATATTCCAATCCTCGCGTTCAAAACGGGTCATGATTTGCTTGTCCTGAAAGCCCGCCGCGCCCGTGGGGGTGAACAGCCCGGCGCGGTTCACGGTTCGTCCGCCGTCACGCACAGGCGCTGAGGGCGCAAGGATATGGAGGGCGAATTCTTCTGCCAGACCGGCAAAGAGTGTGTTCAGCTCGGGCTGGCGCTCACTCACCGCATCAATCGAGCCTTGAATGTCGCCTGCGGCGGTCTCGCCGGCAAGGGCCGCCAGCTCCATCGCGCCATATTCGGGAAAAACCAGAAGATCGGCCCCGTTGGAGGCGGCTTTCATGACCCAATCACGTTGTTTTTGTGCGTAAATTTCCCATGTCGAGCACCAGCTCACAGGATAGGCAGCAGTCGCGATTTTCATAAGGTAGGCTCCGGAATAAGACTGAGGGTCCAAGAGCCGTAGCATATGGCGTTTGAGCGGCGATTGGAAAGACAAAACCCCCTTAATATGCTTGAAATTGACGTTGCGCCGCCGCTCTTGCGTGAAATCACAAACGCCTACACTATATGTTTATAGAGTGCCCAAAAAATGGGCCAAGGGGAGGAAATGCGACATGAAGTTTGCGACACTGCAAGACAGTAAAGATATGACCAATGAAATGCCGTGGAGTGCGCGCGATGTGCCCACCACGGTCTATGAAATGCTCGCCGAGACGGCAGCAAAATTTCCCGATCGCCCCGCGATCAGTTATCAGCTCATGTCAGGCCCGACCGATAAGGCCGAAACACTGGACTGGAGCACGTTTCACGCCCAGGTCTGCCAAGCGGCCAACCTCTTTCGCAGCCTTGGCGTTGGCGAGGGCGATGTTGTGGCGCTGGTTCTGCCCAACGCCACAGAAACAGCCGTCGCGCTTCTGGGCGGCATGACCGCCGGGATCGTCAACCCGATCAACCCTTTGCTAGAGTCTGAACAAATCGGCGCCATTCTGCGCGAGACCAAAGCCAAGGTCGTCGTGACGCTGCGCAACTTCCCCAAGACCGATGTGGCGCAAAAAACCGCAGAAGCCGTCAAGCACGCCCCGGGGGTGCACACCATCCTGACGGTCGATCTCAACCGCTACCTGACCCCGCCCAAAAGCTGGATCGTGCCCCTTGTGCGTCCGAAGATGAACGTCAATCACCACGCGGATGTGAAAAGCTTTACTGCAGAGATGGCAAAGCAGCCGAAAACGCTCACCTTCGAAGACCGCAAGGTCGATCGTGTCGCCGCCTATTTCCACACAGGCGGCACCAC
>JAHBAN010000151.1 GCA_018500075.1 Flavobacteriia bacterium
CATGCCGACAAGCTCGTCACAGGGCCGAGCATCGAAAAATCCATCGCGCCCCTGCGCAGCTTTGTCACCGAGCCGATGCGCTGGGGCCGGCTGTTTCTCTGTGGTGACGCCGCCCATATCGTGCCGCCCACAGGGGCCAAAGGCTTGAATACGGCGGCCAGTGATATTCACTATCTCTTTGAGGGCCTCAAAGCGCACTACCTTGAAGGCGACAGCGCCGCGCTTGACGCCTACAGCGAAAAGGCTCTCGCCCGCGTCTGGAAGGCCGAGCGTTTCAGCTGGTGGATGACAAAGCTGTTGCATCGCTTCCCCGACCAGAGCGAATTTGACCTCAAGATGCAAAAAGCAGAGATCGACTTTCTGCGCAGCAACCGCGAGGCGCAAAGCGTCATGGCCCAAAATTACATTGGCCTGCCCTACTAGGAGCGTAAAATGAGTGACCGTTACCAAAAAGGCATGAGCGTGCGCCGCCAGATCCTTGGCGAGGCCCATGTTGCGCGCGCCGAAGCCGCCAAGACAGCCTTTGACGCGCCCTTCCAAGAGCTGATCACAGAGACCGCCTGGGGCAATGTCTGGGCCAGTGATGGCATCCCCGATCGCGAACGCTCGATGCTGACCCTTGCGCTTCTTGCCGCCTTGGGCAACTTTGACGAGATCCCGATGCACATCCGCGCCACCGCGCGCACAGGGGCGAGCAAAACAGATGTGCTTGAGGTCTTTCAACACGTGGCGCTCTATGCGGGCGTGCCCCGCGCCAACCACGCACTCAAACTGGCCAAAGAGACCTATGCCGAGATGGAGGCAGACACATGAAACCAGCCGAGTTCTACCAGCGTGACCGCAACTGGCATCCGCCCGCGCTCACCCCGCCTTACAAAACCTCGGTTGCGCGCTCGCCGCGCTATTCGCTCCTCTCGCTTGAGACCACACCAAGCGAAATCACCGGCCCCCGCTTTGGCCACAGTGATATCGACCCACTCGACAACGACCTGTTGCAAAACTACGCGCAGGCGGGCCAAAGCCCGATTGGCGAGCGCATCATCGTGCATGGCCGTGTGCTCGATGAAAACGCCCGCCCCGTGCCCGACACGCTTGTCGAAATCTGGCAAGCCAATGCAGGCGGGCGCTACCGCCACAAGAAAGACACCTACCTCGCCCCGATTGATCCCAATTTCGGCGGCTGCGGGCGCACGCTCACCGATGCGCAAGGCTACTATTACTTCCGCACGGTCAAACCCGGCGCCTACCCTTGGCGCAACGGCATAAACGACTGGCGCCCCGCGCATATTCATGTTTCGGTTTTCGGCTCAGGCTTCGCCCAGCGCCTCATCACCCAGCTCTATTTTGAGGGGGATCCGCTCATCGCGCGCTGCCCGATTGTCCAGACCGTCTCTGACCCGCTCGCAATAGATATGCTCACAGCCAAACTCGACATGAACGCAACCATCCCGCTGGATACGATCGCCTATCGCTTTGACATCGTGCTGCGCGGCCGCCGCTCGACCCTGTTTGAAAACAAGCTGGAGGGGAATTGATCATGAGCATTTTCAGCAAAAGTGGGAACCGGTTTTGCGGTTCGAAAATGCGCAAAGGACTCTGAGCATGAGCAATGATCCCAAATACCTCAAAGAAACCCCCTCCCAAACCGCTGGCCCCTATGTCCATATCGGCCTCGCGCCGGGGGCGGCAGGCTTTGACATCTACCGCGAAGAGCTGGGCCATGACATCGCAGGCCCCAACGCCGCAGGCGCGCGCATCCGTGTTGAGGGCGTGGTGATCGACGGCACAGGCGCGCCGGTGAAAGATGTGCTGCTGGAGGCATGGCAAGCCAACGCGGCAGGCGTCTACGCCCACCCCGAAAGCGCAGGCGAGGTCGAGGAAGGCTTTCGCGGCTGGGGCCGTGTCATCACCGACTTTGCCACAGGCGAATGGAGCTTTAAGACCGTCAAGCCCGGCCCAACTCCGGGCCGCAACGGCCAGATGCAAGCGCCCCACATCAACCTCTGGATCGTCGCGCGCGGCATCAATGTCGGCCTCAACACGCGGCTCTACTTTGACGATGAAGACAACACGGCCGACCCCGTTCTCAACACCATCGAATGGGAACACCGCCGCGCAACCCTGATCGCCAGAAAGACCGGCGACAGCTACCGCTTTGACATCCGCCTGCAAGGCGAAGACGAAACCGTTTTCTTTGATATTTAAGGCGACCCCATGAGCAAACCCTGCATTCTCTGCTGCGCGATCACCGGCTCTGTGCCCACCAAAGCCAACAACCCCGCCGTGCCGATCAGCATTTCTGAGCAGCTCGAAAGCGCCCTTGAAGCCATCGAGGCCGGCGCAAGCATCATCCACGCCCATGTGCGCAACGATGACGAAACGCCCAGTTCGGACCCCGAGAAATTCGCCCGCCTGCAAGAGGCGCTGCGCAAACACGCGCCAGAAGCGATTCTGCAGTTCTCCACCGGTGGGCGCTCAGGGGCCGGATTTGAACGCGGCGGAATGCTGTCTCTGCGCCCCGATATGGCCTCGCTTTCGGTCGGCTCCAACAATTTCCCGACCCGCGTCTATGAAAACAGCCCCGATCTGGTCGCATGGCTCGCCGCCGAAATGGTCAAATACGAGATCACCCCCGAGGTGGAAGCCTTCGATCTGTCTCATATCCTTCAAGCGATCCGCCTTCATAGTGAAGGCGCGCTCTTTGGCAAGCTCTATGTGCAGTTCGTCATGGGCGTCAAAAACGCCATGCCCGCCGACCGCGAAGTGTTTGATTTCTACGTCCAGAGCATGAAAACCCGCGCGCCAGAGGCCGAATGGTGCGCCGCAGGCATCGGGCCAAACCAGATTGTGGTCAATGAATGGGCAATCGCCGCAGGCGGCCACACCCGCGCGGGGCTTGAGGACAATATGCGCCTTGATCGCGACAGGCTGGCCCCGTCCAATGCCGCGCTCATCAAGCGCGCCGCAGAGCTTTGCGACAAATATGAACGCCCCGTCGCCACACCGGGCGAGGCGCGCGCAATACTCGGCCTACGCCCCGCCTAGGCCAAATCTCTGGAG
>JAHBAN010000061.1 GCA_018500075.1 Flavobacteriia bacterium
AGAAAGCTGTGGTACCCCGTAGGGGAGTCGAACCCCTCTTTTCAGGTTGAAAACCTGACGTCCTAACCGATAGACGAACGGGGCATAACCAGCCGTGAGGCGGGTAATATGGAATGTCGCTTCGCTTCGCAAGCAGAAATTTGCGCTCTTTTTCAATTTTTTTGGCGCGGGGGGAAAGCCTGCGTTCAGTGCGCCGCTGCGGCATCGTCAAGGCGCAGTTGCACGCTGGTGCGCCCTTGCCATGTGTTGAGCTCGAGCCGCCCTGCGAGATGAAACCGCGCGCCGCCGTGATTCTGCAGCGCAGGGCCGAGGGGCGTATCAAAGGCCCCAAAGGCGATGGCCTCAAGGCGCGGGCCGGTGCCGTCGGAGAAGGTGAGTTTGAGATGGCCGCTGCCGATCTGTTTGGCGAAGTGGATCACGCAATCGGGAAAGGCAAAGCGCGGACCGGCGGCAGAAGCGCCGTAGGGGCCGGCATCCTCGAGCTGCTCGACAAGTTGCTGGCTGGCTGCGCCGGGCATGAGCGCGCCGTCAAGCTTGAGGTCGGAGGGGCCGAGCGCGCCTGCGCCCTGTTTGTCCAGAAGCTCCGACAGCCGGGCCATGGCCGGCTCAAGCTGGTCCCGGCTGAGCGAGAGGCCGGCGGCCATTTTATGTCCGCCGCCTTTCTCGATCAGCCCGTCTCGGGCGAGGCGCTGGATGGCGGCCCCCAGATCAATCCCTGTGACGGAGCGGCCTGAGCCTTTGCCTTGGTCTGCGTCAAAGCCGATCACGACGCTGGGGCGGCCTGTGGCCTCTTTGAGGCGGGAGGCGACGATTCCGACCACGCCGGCGTGCCAGCCTTCGCCCGCGGCCCAGACGAGCGGCGCGTCAAAGCCGCGGTCTTCGGCTTGGGCGAGGGCGGCGGCGCGCACCTCTTCTTCTATGGCGCGGCGCTCGGAGTTGAGCTGGTCGAGTTTTTCAGCGAGCGCGCCGGCTTCGTGCGGGTCTTGACAGGACAGCAGCCGCGCGCCCAGATCGGCCTGACCGATCCGCCCGCCCGCATTGATCCGCGGGCCGAGGACAAACCCGAGGTGGTAGGCTTTGGGCGCGGTATCCAGGCGGCCCACATCGGAGAGCGCAACAAGGCCAAGGCGGGCGCGGCGGGCCATGATCTTGAGGCCCTGCACGACAAAGGCGCGGTTGACGCCGATCAGCGGGGCGACATCGGCCACTGTGCCGAGGGCGACCAGATCCAGCATGGAGAGGAGATCGGGGCCTGTGCGGCCCGCCTCGCGCAGCACGCGGCCCGCGTCAACCAGCGTGAGAAAGACCACAGCGGCGGCGCAGAGGTGGGCCAGATCGCCGGTTTCGTCCTGCCGGTTGGGATTGACCACGGCGAGGGCGGGGGGCAGCGTTTCGCCGCCGAGGTGGTGATCGAGGACGAGGATATCTGTGTCTTGGGCGGCGGCAAGCGCGTCATGGCTGAGGGTTCCGCAGTCAACGCAGATGATCAGGCTGTGATCGCGTGCGAGCATTTGCATGGCGGGGGCATTGGGGCCGTAGCCTTCGTCGATCCGGTCGGGGACATAGAGCGTGGCGTCATGGCCCATGGCGCGGAACCAGTCCAGAAGCAGGGTGGCCGAGGTTGCGCCATCCACGTCATAATCCGCAAAGATGGCGACACGCTCGCGGGCCGTCAGCGCCGCCACGATGCGGGCGGAGGCGCGTTCCATGTCTTTGAGGCTGCGCGGGTCTGGCATCAGATCGCGCAGCTGGGGTGAGAGGAAGCGCGCCGCCTCATGGGGCGCAACATCGCGGCGGGCAAGGACCTGCGCCAAGGCGCGGGGCAGGTCGGTTTCCTGAACGATCTGCTCGGCGGCGCGCTCAACTGTCAGGCTTGGCCCGAGCCATTTGCGCCCTGTGAGGGAGGTCTCTACGCCCAGAAATGCCATAGTCTGCCTGCCTTTTGCCGCTTGGGTCCAGTCTTGCTACCGTCTTGCGCGCCTCTTGCCGCCGTCTTGCCCCAGTTTGGCGCAAAGCGGGCGCTGACACAATCAGACGTCTTCGATCCGCAGCGCGACGGGCTTGCCGACAACCACATCCAGCGCGTCCATGGCCGAGAGCGCGGCCTCCAGCTCGCTGTGGGCCGACTTATGGGTGACGATCAGCACAGGTGCGGATGTGTCGGCGTGGCCGTATTGGCGCATCCGGTCAATCGAGACGCCCGCATTGCCCAGCGCTGTCGTGACTTTGGCAAGCGCGCCCGGTTTGTCCAGCAGTGAGAAGCGCAGGTAATAGGGCGCAGGGGCCGACGCGGCGGCGGTTGCAGCGGCAAGCTCACGGGAGGGGCGACCAAAGATCGCCGGGCGGATGCCACGGGCAATATCCATCACATCGCCCATCACCGCGCTGGCGGTCGGGCCTTCGCCGGCACCGGGGCCACGCAGCACGATCTGTTCGACCTGATCGCCTTCGAGCACGACCATATTTGTGCCGCCTTCGAGCTGCCCGAGGGGCGAACTGTCGGGCACAAGGCAGGGGGTCATGCGCTGCTCAAGGCCCCGGCCCGTCATGCGGGCGACGCCGAGCAGCTTGATGCGGTAGCCCATATCGGCGGCTTGGGTGATGTCCTCGATCGTGATGTCGCCGATGCCCTGAAGCTGCACACCGTCAAAGTTGATTTCGGTTCCAAAGGCGATGGAGGCGAGGATGGCGAGCTTGTGGCCCGCATCAATGCCGCCGACGTCCAGATTGGGATCGGCTTCAAGGTAGCCGAGCTGGTTGGCCTCTTCAAAGACCTCGGCATAGCTCAGGCCGGCGCTTTGCATCCGCGTCAGGATATAGTTGCAGGTGCCGTTCATGACGCCCAGAACGCGGGTCATTTCATTGCCGGCAAGCCCTTCCAAAAGCGTCTTGATCACCGGAATGCCGCCTGCGACGGCGGCTTCAAAGCGGATCACCGCGCCTTTGGCTTCGGCGGCCTGTGCGAGGGCCTGACCGTGATGGGCGAGCAGGGCCTTGTTGGCTGTGACGACGTCCTTGCCAAGGGCGAGAGCGGCCTCTGTGGCGGCTTTGGCGGGGCCGTCAGAGCCGCCCATCAGCTCGACAAAGACATCTACGTCCGCGCGTTTGGCGAGGGCCACGGGATCATCTTCCCAAGCGTAATCAGACAGGTTTACGCCGCGATCCTTGCCGCGGGAGCGCGCCGAAACCGCCACGATCTCGATCGGGCGACCGGCACGGGCGGCGAGCAGCTCTGATTTCTGGCGCACGATCTTGACGACGCCTGCGCCGACGGTTCCGAGGCCTGCGATGCCCAAGCGGAGGGGATGTGTCATGCGGTGCTGCCTTTTGCCTGTGTCTGATATATTGCCTAGCGATTTAGCCGCTAACGCGCGGGCTTGCAATGTGGGTTATCGGCCAGTGCTGCGCCGGCTCCGGGTTTGCGCGGCGTTTGCACAGCCTTTGCACAGCCTTTGCACAGCGTTTGTGCGAGCTGTGCGCCGCCTTTGGCTCTGTGCCGCGCGGATCAGTCGTATTTGAGCGCCGTCGCTTTGCCGCGGAAAATATAGTAGGACAGAAACGTATAGCCCAGAATGGCGGGCAGCACGAAGACTGTTCCGATGAGAATGATGAACAGGCTTTCCGGCGCGGCAGCGGCGTCATAGAGCGTGATTTTTTCGGGCACGACATAGGGGTAAAACGAATAGGCCATGCCGCCAAAGGCCAGCGTGAAAAGCGCGATGGCGGCGGCGAACGGCTGCCATGCGGCGCGATCCTTGGGCAGGGGCAGGCGGCGCAGCTGCCACCAGACAAAGCCGACGAGAAAGACCGACAGAAGCGGCAAGACCGAGAGATAGGCCATGGCGGGCAGGCTGAACCATTTGTCAAAGATCCGCGCGCTCACAAAGGGGGTGGCGGCGGATATGGCGAGGATGCCTGCGGCCAGACCCCAGAGCGTGGTTTTGGCCCATCCGATGGCGCGGCTCTGCAGCGCGCCCTCGGTTTTCCAGATCAGCCATGCGGCGCCGATAAACCCGTAGCCGACGGTGAGGCAGAGGGCTGTGAGCGTGGCAAAGGCCACATGGGGCCAGCTCCATGTCAGCCCCATGATATAGAGGCCGAGCATGAAGCCCTGACTGAGCGCGGCCATGAGCGAGCCTGCAAAAAACGCTGCATTCCACAGGCGCTTTTGGGCGGGCGGGGCTTTTGCGCGCATCTCAAAGGACACGCCGCGCAGGATCAGACCGATCAGCATGACAAAGACAGGCAGATAGAGCGCCGTGAGGATCATGCCATGCGCCGGCGGGAAGGCCACCAGCAGAAGGCCCACGGCGAGCACCAGCCATGTTTCGTTGGCGTCCCAGAACGGGCCGATCGAGGCGACGAGCCTGTCTTTCTGGGCCTCATCGGCCAGCGGCATGAGCAGCCCGACCCCGAGATCGAACCCGTCCAGCACAACATAGATCAGGATCGAGAGACCCATCAGGGCCGCAAAGCTCCAAGGCAGCCAGACGGCGGGATCACCGAAGTAGGTCATGGGCTGTCTCCTCTGTTGGCTCTGCGCTGAGGCGGGGGGCGCTGCGGGCCGCTGTGCGGGCCAGATAGGTTATCGCGCCGATATAGGCGAGGACCAGCAGCGCATAGAGCAACAAATAGCCGATCAACGTGCTCAGAACCAAAGTGGCGGGCACTTCTGCGACGGCTTCTTGTGTGGTCATCACGCCCTGAACAAGCCACGGCTGGCGGCCGATTTCTGTTGTATACCAGCCCGCCAGAGTGGCGATCCAGCCGCTAAAGCTCATCGCGCTGAAGGCGAGCAGGGCGGGCTTTGGCAGGCTGGCTGCGCTGTGGCGGCGCATCAGGTAGAGGCCGCTCCAGGAGAGCAGGAGCATGGCGAGGCCGACGCCGACCATGATGCGAAAGCTGAAGAATACGGGCGCGACGGGCGGGTGCAGGATCTGGCCTGTGGCATCGACAAAGTCGTTCAGCCCCGGCACCGTGCCATCAAGGCTATGGGTGAGAATGAGCGAGGCTGCGTTTGGCACCGCGATTTCAAAGCGGTTTTCGCGCGTGGTCTCATCGGGCAGGGCAAAAAGGACGAGGGGCACATTGGGGCCTGTCTCCCAGTTGGCTTCCATGGCGGCGAGTTTTGCGGGCTGGTGTTTGAGCGTGTTGAGGCCGTGAAAATCGCCAGCGAGAATTTGCAACGGGATCAGGCTTGCGGCGGTGATGATGCCGACGCGCAGCGCGGTTTTGACATCTTCGCCGCGCTCCCCCCAGAGCATCCGCAGCGCCGAGACCCCGGCGATGAGAAAGGCCACAGTGAGGCCCGAGGCCAGCAGCATATGGACAAAGCGGTAGGGCATGGAGGGGTTGAAGACAATCTCAAGCCAGCTTGTGGCATGGGCCACGCCGTCGATCATGGTAAAGCCTTGCGGGGTGTGCATCCAGGAGTTCAGCACGATGATCCAGAAGGCCGACATGGTTGTGCCAAAGGCGACAAGGAAGGTGGCGAGGGTATGGACCCATGATTTGACCCGTGACGCCCCGAACAGCATGATCCCGAGAAAGACCGCCTCAAGAAAGAAGGCGGTCAGGATTTCATAGGCGAGCAGCGGGCCTGCGATATTGCCGACTTTTTCCATGAAGCCGGGCCAGTTTGTGCCGAACTGGAACGACATTGTGATGCCCGAGACGACGCCCATGGCAAAGGACAGGGCAAAGACCTTGACCCAGAACATATAGGCCTGCATCCATTTTTGCTGGCCTGTCAGGCTGAAGCGGAGTTTGAAAAACAACAGCATCCAGCCCAGCGCGAGTGTGATGCTGGGAAACAGGATGTGGAACGAGATATTTGCACCGAATTGAATGCGAGACAGCAGGAGCGTGTCCATCGGAAGGCGGCCCTTTTGATCAGTTGTCTTTCAAAGGGCAATATAGGCGGGCTGTGCGCGGGCAATAGAGGGTGCGACAATCGGCGCGGCTGTATGGGCGCGCAATGGTTTGGCTTGGCAGACGGGGTTAGCCGGAGGGCGGGCGGACGCCGGTTTGCAGGCGGGCCTTGTCGGTGCTGCTGACGACGCTGCCTGAGAGGCGGGTGGCGCGGGCGCGCAGCGCGGCGGCGCGGCCTGTCAAGGCGGCGGCTGTTGTGGAGGTGGCCTGCGGGGTGGCCTGCTGGGCGGCAAGCGCGGAGGTTGGCGCGAGGCTGGGGTAGGCTGCGGCTTTCATCTCGCTGCTCACGGTTGCGTCAAGCGCCGGAAAATCGGCGCAGGCGGGAAGGGCGAGGACAACAACAAAGGCGAGAGGCGCGCGCATGACAGGCTCCGAGGGGGTTAGAGCCTATGGTGATGCCCCAGAGGCGACAAAAGCGCAAGCAAAGGGTTTGATTTGAACGGGTGTTCAGATAAACCTGAGCTATGGCACGCACTCAAGGTTCACATTCCGAACTCACCGGCCCGCGCATTCGCGCGGCGGCACGGGTGTTGTTTGCGCGCCATGGCTATGCGGCCGTGTCGATGCGCCAGATTGCGAGCGAGGTCGGGCTTCAGGCGGGGGCGCTTTACAATTACACCGCCGACAAGCAGAGCCTGCTGGCCGAGCTGATGCGCGAGCATATGGACGATCTTCTGGCGGCGCGTGCGCAGGTCAACTCGCCCACACTGGAGCCGCTTGCGGCGCTGGCGGGTTTTGTGCGCTTTCACATCGGCTTTCATATCGAGCGGCCCGACGAGGTCTTTATCGCCTATATGGAGCTGCGCGCCCTTGCGCCGGAGAACTTTGCACAAATCGAAGGGCTGCGGCGGCAGTATGAAAACGAGCTGGAAGGCATTTTGAGGCGCGGGGCGGCGGCGGGTCTTTTTGTGATCGAGGATGCCAAGATCACCACTCTGGCGGTGATTGCCATGCTCACGGGGGTGAACACATGGTATCGGCAGGGCGGGCGCCTCAGCCTAGAAGAGGTTGAGGATATTTACTGGAATATGGTGCGCCGCGCTGTTGGCGCTTGAGGCTAAAAAAGCAAAGGCTCCTGAGCGTAAACCAAGGCGCCTCTCAGCCCTGTTTTCCAGAGCGCTCCTTTGGCCGGCCCAGCAGATCAAGCCTGTGAAAGCCAACCGCGCAAATCATATCACAGTTTGCCCGGCGTGAGACGTTTTCCCCAATGTTTTGGACGTTGAAAGGGATATCGAGTTTGTCGTGAGAGGCTTGCTGTGTTTCGGGGTCCCGCGTGCTGAGCGGAGCAACCGTGCACAAACCAAAACGCGCTTCTATTGGGGGTGAAATGACGACACAGAGTCGTCGCTTCACCATTTCAGGCTTTTGAAACCTCGATCAAAGTTGGCACAGAGAATGGACCTCATTGACAGGATGTTTGTTAAAAAAGCGCAGCAAGTGTTTTCGCAGACTCAATAGCCCGCTGTGCGATCCACGAGATGGAGGAGCGGCGCGCCGGCCTCATTGCGGCGGATATTTTCTGCGACAACTTCGGCGCAGGTTTCGGCGCGGGTTTCGGCGGCCATATGGGGGGTGACTGTCACCTTGGGATGCGCCCAGTAAGGGTGCTCCTGCGGGAGCGGCCCGACGCGGAAAACACCGAGGGTGGCATGGGCGATCTGGCCGCTGTCGAGCGCAGAGAGCAGGGCGTCATCGTCAATCAGCGTGCCGCGGCCCGGATTGATGACAAAGCTGCCACGGGGCATCAGCGCGAGGCTTTCGGCATCGAGGATATTTTGGGTTGCCGGGGTGGAGGGCAGCAGCAGAATGCAAATCTCGCCATGGGCCAGTGCGGCTTTGAGGCCGTCTTGGCCTGAATAACAGGTGATTTTGTCATGCGTCTTGGGGCTGCGCGACCAGCCCGCGACACGAAAGCCAAGTGCGGCCAGCGCCTCGGCACAGGCGAGGCCCAGCTCGCCAATGCCGAGCACTGTGACGCGCCTGTCGCGCGACAAAGGCGGGGTCACAGGCGCCCAAGCGTGGGACGGGTTCACGATCTGCGCATCCATCCCGAGGTGATGGCGCAGGCTGTGGCCGACGACCCATTCGACCATGCCCTGTTGCAGGCCGAAATCAACCATACGGGTGAGCGGCACTTTCAGGGTCTGGTTGCTCGTGATGGCTTCGACGCCTGCCCAGAGGTTGAGCACCGCTTTGAGGCGGGTGAAGGGCGTGAAATCGGTCAGGTCGGAATTGGGCGCATAGACGATATAGTCGACCTCTTCGGGGGCGATATCGAGCGCAAGATGCACATCCAGCCCCGCAGCGTCGAAGGCTTGGGGGAGCACATCTTTATATTGGTCCCAGCGCTCGGGGCGCGCGGCGAAGAGGGCGTTGAGGGTCATGGGGAGCCTTTGATCTATCTTGGTTTGTGGACATGGGCGCTTTGGACGAGGCCGAAGGCGACCATGAGCACGAGCATGGCAGAGCCGCCGTAAGACACAAGCGGAAGTGGCACGCCAACAACGGGAATGAGGCCCATGACCATCGCCATATTGACCGAGAAAAACAGAAAGAACGTCATGGCGACGCCGAGTGTGAGCAGGGCGCCATAGCGGTTTGCGTTGTTCATGGCGGAGATGA
>JAHBAN010000216.1 GCA_018500075.1 Flavobacteriia bacterium
GTGGCCTTTGTGCGCATGGCCTCGGGCCACTTCAAACGCGGCATGAAACTGACCCATGTGCGCAGCAAAAAGCCCATGGCCATCACAAACCCTGTGCTCTTTCTTGCCTCTGATCGCGAGCTGGCCGATGAGGCTTGGGCCGGCGACATCATTGGCATTCCCAACCATGGCCAGTTGCGCATCGGCGATACGTTAACCGAAGGTGAACTTTTACGTGTTACCAATATCCCCTCCTTCGCGCCCGAGCTTCTGCAAGGCGTGCGCGCGATGGACCCGATGAAGTCCAAGCACCTCGAAAAGGCGCTGATGCAATTCGCCGAAGAGGGCGCGGCCAAGGTTTTCAAGCCGAGCATTGGCTCCGGTTTTATCGTCGGTGTGGTCGGCGCGCTTCAGTTTGAAGTGCTCGCAAGCCGCATCGAGCTGGAATATGGCCTGCCTGTGCGCTTTGAAAGCTCGCAGTTCAAATCGGCCCGTTGGATCAAAGGTGAGCGGCAAGATGTTGAAAAGTTTGTAAATTTAAACAAACAGCATATCGCGCACGACCATGATGGCGATACGGTCTACCTCACGCGCCTGCAATGGGATATCGACCGTGTCGAGCGCGATCACACAGAGATCAAACTCACCGCAACCAAGGAAATGATGGTCTAGCGCCCGGCCCCGTGGCAGTGTTTTTTTATGAGTTCCCAAACCCTCACATATGCAGGCGGCGCCGAAGACATAATCGCCCGTTGGATGAAACGGCGCAGGCCGTTTCAGATGGAGGGCGAGTCGATTGATCCCGCCCAGGATCTATCTGCTCTCGCGGCCCGCCTGCGGCCCGACACGCCCGCCCCACCTCAGGGCAAGCACGGCACATTTGCGTTAAAATCCAGCATGATAGCGCCCGAGTTCGCGGGTCGCTCCGAGCTGGCCTTTCTCACTGCGCGCCTTATTGCCCTGCTCCGCCGCGCCGAGCCTCCCGCCGGGGCCGCGCCGCTCTTTCGCCGGCTCTGGGCCGAGCACAGCGCGCATCTGCTCAGCCAGCTTGACCTGCGCTGGCAGGTCTCCTCCGCCATGACATTCGCCGACCATGGCACAGCCGGCCCCGAGCAATCCTTGGGTGCCTCGCTCAAAATGCTCTTTGGCCTCATCAAACTCTACGAATTCGAGCGCCTGTTCACAGGAAGTCTGCCGCAGGAGCCACACCGCTTTGGCAAGCGCTCAAGCGCCGCCCTGCCGCTGGCCATGGACCCCTATTCGCTCAATCACGGCGGCCTCGATCTGGCTCTGCTCGCCCCGCTCTATCAACAGGCCGAGGCCGCCCCCGTGCTCAAGCCCCTCGCGCTGAGCCTGCTCCATGCGCTCAATGCCGAAGAGGGAACCATTTTCCGCCGCCTCGCCATTATGAAAGACCGGCGCGCAAAATCCCGTAAACAAAAGGAAAACCCAGAATGAAATGGGGCATCGTCAGCACAATCAAAGCCCCGCTGCCCGAGATAGAACGCTTTGTAGCGCATCATCTGGAGCTGGGCGCCGAGCGGCTTGTTCTCTACCTTGATGATGACAATGACGCGGCCTTTCAAGCGCTCAATGCCCATCCCAAGCTGCGGGTTCTGCGCACCCATGGCGCCCATTGGCGCGGCAAGTCCCGCCCCGCAAAGCATCAGGCCCGCCAGACGGCCAACGCGCGCCATGCCTACAGGCGCAAGGCCGACGGGCTGGACTGGCTCGCCCATATCGATGTTGACGAGTTCCTCTGGCCGCGTGAGCAGCCCATCGCAGCCCAGCTCGCCGCCCTGCCGCCCGAGTGCATGGCCGCCCGCGTGCGCCCGATCGAGGCTTTGGCCGGCGCAAAAGGCACTTATTTCAAGGCCATGACCAACGACCGCCAGCAGCGCCAGCGCGAAACCGAGGCGATCTATCCGACCTACGGGATGCACCTCAACGGCGGCTTTCTAAGCCATGTGGCTGGCAAGCTCTTTGCCCGCACAGGGGCCAGCGAGGTGGAGTTCAGGATCCACAATATCTTCATCAACGGGGTTCAGAACCCCTCTCAGCAAGAGCTTCTCGGCACAGAGCTGTGCCATTTGCACGCATACTCCTATGCCCATTGGATGCAAAACTACCGCTACCGCCTCGCCCATGGCGTCTATCGCGCCGAGCTAAAGCCAAACCGCGCGCCAAAGCTGGGCGGGCTAAGCCTTCATGAAGTGTTAAGAACCATAGAGGACACTGAAGGCGACGCGGGGCTAAAAGCCTTTTTTGAGGAGGTCTGCACAGCCACACCGGGGCTTTTATCACGCCTCAAAGACCATGGCCTTCTGCGCGACTACGATCTTTTGCTGGAGGAAAAACGCAAAAAACACTTCCCCACCTAAAGCCGCCGGCACGAGGCGGCGAGCCTCAGCCGTATCAATTTCGCCGCAGAACGCCCTAAAAAGGCGGTAAATTTGCGGACTGATTGACCTTACGCCCCCTATTGGCTAAAGAGCCTTACAGGAGTCGATCAAGCGATAGGCTGGGCCAAACGGGCCTGACTTCAATAAGCTGCTACGGGCCCGGATGTGTCCGTAAACAACGGATACACATGACAAAATTTTCTGATCTGAATCTTGACCCAAAGGTTCTCAAAGCCGTGGCCGATGCTGGCTATGAAACACCCACCCCCATTCAGGCTGGCGCGATTCCCCCCGCCTTGGAAGGTCGCGACGTTCTGGGCATTGCCCAGACAGGGACAGGCAAGACCGCCTCTTTCACCCTGCCAATGATCTCGCTTCTGGCCCGTGGCCGGGCGCGCGCCCGGATGCCGCGCAGCCTCGTGCTCTGCCCGACCCGCGAACTCGCGGCCCAGGTCGCAGAGAACTTTGACGCCTATGCCAAATATGTCAAACTGACCAAAGCCCTGCTCATCGGAGGCGTCAGCTTCAAAGAGCAAGAGGCCGTGATCAACCGTGGCGCAGATGTTCTGATCGCCACGCCGGGCCGTTTGCTTGACCACTTCGAGCGCGGCAAGCTCTTGCTGACAGGCGTGCAGATCATGGTTGTGGATGAGGCCGACCGTATGCTCGACATGGGCTTTATCCCCGACATCGAGCGCATCTTCAGCCTGACGCCCTTCACCCGCCAGACGCTTTTCTTCTCGGCCACAATGGCCCCCGAAATCGAGCGGATCACCAATACATTCCTCTCCGCGCCAGAGCGGGTCGAAGTGGCGCGCCAAGCGACAACCTCCGAAAACATCACCCAATCGGTGATCATGTTCAAAGGCTCTCGCAAAGACCGCGAAGGCACAGAAAAGCGCAAGCTCCTGCGCGAGCTGATCGAAAGCGAAGGGGACGGCTGCAAAAACGCGATTATCTTCTGCAACCGCAAGGTTGATGTCGACACCGTTGCCAAATCCATGAAGAAATACGGTCTCGACGCCGCCGCGATCCATGGCGATCTGGAGCAATCCCACCGTATGCGCACCCTTGACGGCTTCCGCGATGGCACATTGCGCTTCCTCGTTGCCTCGGATGTGGCCGCGCGCGGGCTTGATATTCCCAACGTCAGCCATGTCTTCAACTACGATGTCCCGAGCCACGCCGAAGACTATGTGCACCGCATTGGCCGCACAGGTCGCGCTGGCAAAAAAGGCACCGCAATCATGATCTGCAACCCGCGCGACGAGCGCAATCTTGCCGATATTGAAGCCTTGGTGAATCACGAAATTCCCCGTGGCGGCGATGCTCTTGTCGCTGCGCCCGAGGCCGCGCCGGCAGAGGCGCCCGCAAGCCCCTCCGCTGAGGCCAAGGCCGAGACCGCAGAGAAGCCAAAGCGCCCGTCCCGCTCTCGCAAGCCAAAACCCTCCGCTCCCAAAGCCGAGGCGAGCGCAGAGCCGCAGACAGCCGACGCGCCCAAATCCGCAGAGGCCATAGAGACCGCCGAAGCGCCCAAAGAGCCATCCGGCAGCCGTCCGGCCCAAACCGAGCGCAAAAGCAGCACGCGTGGCAACGCCTCGGGCCGCAACGCCGCGCCGCGCGGCGGGCAACCTGTCGGCCTTGGCGATGATATGCCAAGTTTTATTGCCAAAAGCTTTGAAGAGCGTCTGGAAAGCTAGTCGATCAAAGCGTCAAGCCGCTGTCCTGCCCGCTCGTGATGAATGGGCAGGGTGCGCCCGTAAAGCTGCTCTGTGCGCTCTGGCGCGCCCACCATATTCGGCTCCTCGACATATGAAAAAATCGCAACATAACGCCGCCGCTGGCCCTTGAGCGGCGCAACCCGATGCAGCGAATACCGCCCGCGAAACAGCTGCAAATCGCCCGGCTCCAGCTCAAGCACCTTCACTTTTTCAGAGTGTCCCTGAAGCACACGGCTGACCTCGTCAAAGTTTTCACTCTCGGCACGGATCGCCGGCGCATACTCAAAGGCGCCGCCCGCTTCGGCATTCTGGATCGCCAGCGTCACCGTGAAATTATTTGTGTCAAAATGCCAGGGAAAGCCCTCGCCCTCCTCGGCCATATTGACGATCACATCGGCCAGCGGGTCGGCATAGCGATAAAACCTGTCCTCTTGCAGACAGGCCTGAATAAACCCGTCAAAGCCCTCAAAGTCATGGATCTGGCGCAGCGGCCCGTCGGCGCGGAAATTATCCGCCGGAATAAACGCGTTGGAGCGGTCAAAGAACTGCCGCTTCGGGTGGTCTTCGGGCAGGCTCGGATCATCTTTGGTAAAATAGGCGTTGGTGCGGTTAAAGGAGCGGTGGCCCTGATCAGACACGCCCTCGGCCTCCGCCGTCAGCGCCGCAACCCCGTCAGCCGTCAGAAAGCCCTTGAGCACAGCGCAGCCATCCCGCGCCAGATCGGCGCGCACTTTCGCAAGTAAGGCCGCGCGGGCCGCGCCATCCGACCCGATGGGGTATGTTTCAAGATTGATATACTGTTCTGCCGACATAAGCCGCCCTCCCTGTTTTGGTCAGGAGAGCGGCTCATGTCCCTGTCTTCTGTAGACTATTCGACAAAAAGCCGTCGCGATCAGGCCAAACGGCTGATAATCACACTCACTTCGGCTTTCTTGCCAATCTCGTCGAGCGTTGTGCGCCGCGCAACCTTGCGCAGCTCCTGCTCGATCTTGCCATCGTCCTTCAGTGTCGCGGCTTTCGCGCGCCCGAGGAACTGGCCGAGGTCTTCTTCGAGCACTTCCACCAAAGGCGCCTTGCTGCGGCCGGTTTCCGGCAGCCCCATCAGCTCGCACCACGGCTCGCTAAGCGGCTCACCGTCCTCATCAAGGATCACCGTGACAATCACGTGCCCGTTGAGCGCCATGCGGATCCGGTCGCGCACGATCCCGTCCAGCGCGCCGATCTGGGTGGAGCCGTCAAGATAGCGCCGGCCGGTCTCGATATACTCGACAACCTTGGGCTTGTTGCCCGACAGCTCGATCATCATACCGTTCACAGCCACAGCGCTGGCGCGGCCCTTCTCCTCGGCAAGCTTTGCGTGCGCCCGCAAATGGCGGTGCTCGCCGTGCATCGGAATGACCATCTGGGGGTCCATCAGCTCATGCGCCTTGACAATATCAGGGCGGTTGGCGTGACCCGAGACATGATACATCCCGTCATTGTCATCCACCACATCAACCCCCATTTCAGAGAATTGGTTCATGATGGAAATCACGCCGCGCTCGTTGCCCGGAATGGTCTTTGACGAAAAGAGAAACATATCCCCCTCTTTCATCTCGATGCCGTTGAATTTGCCACGGGCCAGCTGCGCCGAAGCCGCGCGGCGCTCGCCCTGCGAACCGGTGACCAGAAGCATGAGGTTCTCGCGCGGCACATCACGCGCATCATCAATCGAAACCACCGGCGGAAAGCTCTTGAGAACGCCGGTTTCGATCGAGGCTTCGACCATACGGCGCATCGCGCGCCCCATAAGACAGATCGAGCGCCCGGCGCGCTCGCCAGCCTCGGCCAGCGTCTTCACGCGGGCCACATTGGAGGCAAATGTCGTCGCCACAACCATCCGCTCCGCGCCCTTGATCAGCGCCTCAAGATTGTCGCCAAGCTCGCTTTCCGAACGGCCAGCGCTCTTGCTGAAGACATTGGTTGAGTCACAGACCAGCGCCTTGATCCCGTCTTTGGCAATCTCCTGCCAAAGCGCCTCGTCAAAGGCTTCGCCAACGATCGGGGTGTGATCAATCTTGAAATCCCCGGTGTGGAACACACGCCCGCCCGCCGTCTCAATCAACAGCGAGGAGCTTTCCGGAATCGAGTGGGACACCGGCACAAAGCTCACAGTGAAAGGCCCCGCCTCGATCCGTTCGGGATAGGCCGAAACAGTTGTGACTGTCTCATCGCCAAAGCCGTGTTCCGCGAGCTTGCGCCGCGCGATATTGGCCGTAAAGGCCCGCGCATAGACAGGCACGCCCAAGGCCCCGAAGAAGTGCCCCACCGCGCCGACATGGTCCTCATGGGCATGGGTGATAAACACCGCCTCGAGCTGGTCGCGCCGCTCGGTCAGCCATGTCAGGTCGGGGAAAATCAGATCCACCCCGGGGGTTGTGTCCATATCGGGAAAGGTCACGCCCAGATCGACAAGAATAAGCCGCTCCTTGTCCTTCGGCCCATAGCCATAGACGTAACAGTTCATTCCGATCTCGCCCGCCCCGCCAAGGGGAAGGTAGATTAGTCGTTGGGTGCTCATATAGTTCCCTGCTCTTTGTTATAGCTGTGTATCACGCGCAATCCGTGCATCGTGAGGTCATCTTCGATCGTGTCAAACAATTGTTCGCCCTGGGCAAAGAGCGGCGCAAGCCCGCCTGTGCCAATCACTTTCATGGGGCCGCCAAATTCGCCTCGAACGCGGCTTGTCAGTTCCTTGATGAGGCCGACATAGCCCCAGAATATCCCCGACTGGATACAGGCCACCGTATTGGTTCCGATCACGCGCTCCGGCTGGGTGATGTCAACGTGCGGCAAGGCGGCAGCGCCTTGGTGCAACGCCTCAAGGCTCAGGTTGACACCGGGCGCAATCACCCCGCCCACATAGGCGCCGTCTTCGGCCACCACATCAATATTGGTCGCTGTGCCAAAGTCGATCACCATAGCATTGCCGCCATGGCGGTCAAAGCAGCCTGCCGCATTGGCAAGCCGGTCAGGGCCAACCCCTGTGCCCGGATCAACCCGTGGCGGCACAGGCAAAAGGCACTCGGGCTTGCCCACAACAAGCGGGCGACAGTCAAAAAAGCGGTCCGCAAAAACCCGCAGGTTCCAGACCACGCGCGGCACAGTCGAGCTGATCACCACATCGGTGATGTCGGGTTTGATATTGTAATGGCTGATGAGCGTGGTGAACCACGTAAAATAGGCATCTGCCGTGCGCGAATGGTGGGTTGACGTGCGCAAGGTGCACAGCCATTTGCTGCCGTCCCATATCGAGAAAACCGTGTTGGTATTGCCGCAATCTATCGCCAGTAACATGGGCTTCCCCCCTTAGAAAAACACATCTGCTGCAGGAATGCTCATGCGCCCTTTGGCACTGGTTAATACCAAATGCCCCTGCGCGTCCACCGTCTCAAAGGTGCCCTGCATCTCTTCACGCATCGTGCGCGCGCGGATCGGCTCGCCGAGCTTGGCCGCCTTGGCAAGCCAGGCCTCTCGCACAGGCCCGAAGCCATAGGTGCGAAAGCGCTCCTCCCAAGGCGCATAGGCCGCCGCAAGATAGCTCATGAAGTCTTCAGCAGGCAGCTCTGCGCCCGTCTCCGTCTTCAGTGCCACAGGCCGCATCGCCCCCTCCTCAACCTCGCTGACATCCGGAGCCGCAGCAAGGTTTACGCCGATCCCGATCACAAGCGCATCGCCCGCCGTCTCCAAGAGGATCCCGGCCAGCTTGCCCGAGTTCAGCAAGACATCATTGGGCCACTTCAGGCTCAGGTTTGCCCCTGGCCCGGCCACAGCGCGCACCGCATCAAAAAGCGCCAGAGAGGCCACAAACGAGCGCAAGCCCATCTCGGCAGGGCTGCCCGCATTGGGCAGAACAAGGCTGGCGCTGAAATTGCCCGCCGGCATAGCCCAAGCCCGCCCGCGTCTGCCCCGCGCCCCTGTCTGATGCGCCGCAAATATCCAGCACGGCGCAGCAAGCTCATGGAGCACACGGCTCGCCTGCGACATGGTGCTGTCCACTTCTGTCAAACTGCGCAGATCATATCCCGCAGGCCAGTCCGTCGCTTGGGCCACAATCAGTTCACAAGCGCCGCTGCCGCCGTGGCCGCTGCACTGTCTAGTCCAAAGAGGCTCACAACACCCACCAGCATCACAAGCGCCGCGCCCATCAGCATAAACCAGAGCACAGGCGATTTATTCTCGTCCAAAGCGGCCTCGGTCTCTTCGCCGAAATACATGAAGTAAACAATCCGCAGGTAGTAGTAAGCCCCGATCGCAGAGGCCACCGCGCTCGCGCCAACCAGCCAGAACAGCTCGGCATCAATCCCTGCCTGCCAGACCCCCAGCTTGGCAAAGAAGCCGAGCATAGGCGGCACACCCGCGAGACTGAACAGCAGAACCAGAAGCGCCATCGCCTTGCCCGGCTCCGCCTTGGAATACATCCGCAGCGCATCAATGTCGGTGACAGGCACACCGTCGCGCTCCATGCTCAGAATAAAGGCAAACGTGCCAATGTTCATCGTCACATAGATCGCCATATAGGTCAGCATCGCCTCGATCCCGAAGGCCGTGCCCGCGGCCAGACCGATCATCGCATAGCCCATGTGGGCAATCGAAGAATAGGCCATCAGACGTTTGATGTTGCTTTGTCCGATCGCGGCAATCGCGCCAACAAACATCGACAGGCCCGAAATCAGGATCAGCACTTGCGACCAGTCGGCCGCAACACCGCCAAAGGCATCGTGCAAGACCCGCGCAAACAGCGCCATCGCAGCCACCTTGGGCGCCGTGGCAAAGAAGCTCGTGACAGGAGTCGGGGAGCCTTCATAGACATCCGGCGTCCACATATGGAACGGCACAGCACTCACTTTGAATGCAAGCCCCGCCATCACAAAGACCAGCCCGAACAGCAGTCCAACAGGCGCAAGCCCCTCTCCCGCCGCAGCCACAATCCCGCTGAACAGCGTTGTGCCCGCGTAGCCATAGACCAAAGACGCGCCATAGAGCAGCAAACCGGATGACAGCGCGCCAAGCACGAAATACTTAAGCCCCGCCTCTGTCGAGCGCAGGCTGTCGCGGCGCATCGCAGCGATCACGTAAAGCGCCAGCGATTGCAGCTCAAGCCCCATATAGAGCGCCATCAGATCGCCCGCCGAGACCATAAACATCATCCCGACCACACTGAGCGCCATCAGGATCGGGTATTCGAACTTCATCATATTATGACGCTCAAGATAGCCCATGCCCATCACCAGAACGGCAGCGGCCGAAAGCAGGATCGTCACCTTGGCAAAGCGTGCGAAAGCGTCATCAACAAACATTCCGCCAAAGGCCGTCTCGACCCCGCTCCCGCCCAGCCCGATCCAGGCGGCCACCACAAGAAACACCGCAGCCGTTGCATAGGTCACTAGCCCCGCGAGCTTGTCCTTGCTCGTGTAGACCGCCCCCAACAGCGCCAGCATCGCGTAGACGGAAATCAAAATTTCCGGCAGGATTGTATTCAGATCAGCCTGCATAAGTCTCTCCGTTAGTGCGATTGGGCCAGCGCAGCGGCGGCCGTGCCTGCATCATGCAAGGCAATGTGATAGTTTGATACAAGCGCTTCCACGGAAGGGCTTATAATATCGGTGACAAGGCTCGGATAGACCCCAAGCAAAAGCGTCATCACAACGAGCGGCGCAAAAATCGCCTTTTCACGTGATGTCATATCGCTGATGGTCTTGAGGCTCTCTTTGATCAGATCGCCAAATACGACGCGGCGGTAAAGCCAGAGCGCGTAGCCCGCAGACAAGATCACCCCGAGCGCCGCAACCGCCGCGACCCATGTGTTGACCTGGAAAATCCCCATCAGCGTCAGGAATTCGCCAACAAAACCGGACGTGCCCGGCAAGCCGACATTTGCCATGGTGAAGAACATAAAAATCAGCGCATAGGCCGGCATACGGTTGACGAGGCCGCCATAGGCATCAATCTCGCGGGTGTGCATCCGGTCATAAATCACCCCGACGCAGAGAAAGAGCGCGCCCGAGATAAAGCCGTGGCTGATCATCTGGAAAATCGCGCCGTCAACGCCCTGCTGGTTCACAGCAAAGATCCCCATCGTAACAAAGCCCATATGCGCGACGGATGAGTAAGCAATCAGCTTTTTCATATCGTCCTGCACAAGCGCGACAAGCGATGTATAGACAATCGCAATGGCGCTCATCCAAAGCACAAGCGGCGCCATGACATCTGATCCCACAGGGAACATCGGCAAGCTGAAGCGCAAGAAGCCATAGCCGCCCATCTTCAGCAAGATCGCCGCCAGAACAACAGAGCCGGCTGTCGGCGCCTGAACGTGCGCATCAGGCAGCCAGGTGTGCACAGGCCACATCGGCATTTTGACAGCAAAGCTGGCAAAAAAGGCAAGGAACATAAGCGTCTGCAATCCGCCCACAATCTGCACACCGAGGATCGAGAATGTCTCAGAGCCAAAGCTATGCGTCATCAGCGTGGGAATATCTGTTGTCCCCGCATCCGCAAACATCGCAACCATGGCCACAAGCATGAGAACCGAGCCAAGGAAGGTATAAAGGAAGAACTTGAAGCTCGCATAAATGCGCTCCTTGCCGCCCCATATGCCAATGATCAGGAACATAGGGATAAGGCCCGCTTCAAAGAAAACATAAAACAGCACCATATCAAGCGCCATAAAGACACCCAGCATCAGGGTCTCAAGCACAAGGAAGGCAATCATATATTCCTTCACACGGGTCTTAACAGACCAGCTCGCAGCAATGGTCAGCGGCATCATAAAGGTCGTCAGCATGACAAACAAAACGCTGATCCCGTCAACGCCCAGCTTGTAGGTCAGCCCCATCAGCCATTCGCGCTCCTCCACCATCTGAAAGCCGGTGTTGCTGGCGTCAAAGCCTGACAGAATAAACAGCGAGACCAAAAAGGTGATCGACGTGGCCAAAAGAGCCACCCACTTTGCATTGCGCCCGGCCTCCTCGTCACTGCCCCGAAGAAACAATGCAAGGATCAGCGCTGCAAGCGCAGGAATAAAAGTGACAATGGAAAGAAGATTGTCCATTACCGTGTGCCCCCTGTAAAGGCCATCCACATGACGAGGACAACGACCCCGAGAACCATGGCGAATGCGTAGGTGAAAATATAACCCGATTGGGCGCGCCCTGCGAGGCGGGTGAAGAAGGGGATCACTCCCATAGCGACGCCATTGATCGTCCCGTCAATCACGCGGCCATCGCCTTTTTTCCAAAGGAAGCGGCCGAGGGCCTTGGCAGGGTTGACGAAAAGGAAGTCGTAGATCTCGTCAAAATACCACTTGTTGAGCAAGAACAGATAGAGCGGGCGCTGGCTCGCTGCGAGTTTGGCAGGCAGAGCCGGACTCCAGATATAAAACCACAGGGCCGTGACAAAGCCGATCAGCATGGCCACAAACGGGCTAACCTTCACCCACTTTGGCACCTCATGCGCATCACTCAGAACTGTGTTGTCCTCTGCGGTATAGATCGCGCCCTCGCCCGGCTTGCCGGTGAAGACATAGTGATGCTTTTCAGCCTTGCCGTGGTCGTCCGCTTTTGCCGCGCCATGATCGTCAGCATGATCGTCGCTGTGATCATCACCATGCGCCGCGGCCTCCGCATAAGGAACCCCAAAGAACTTTCCAACAGTGTCGGTATGGCCAAAGAACGCATTATACCAGATCATCCCCGAGAAGATCGCGCCAAGCGCCAGAACCCCAAGCGGCACCAGCATAACAGCCGGGCTTTCATGTGCGTGATCATGGGTGTGCTTGTCGCCGCGTGGCTTGCCATAGAAGGTCATGAAAATGAGCCGCCATGAATAAAACGAGGTGAACAGGGCCGCGACAACCAGCATCCAGAAGGCATAGCCGCCGGCAGTGCCCGCAAAGGCGCTTTCAATCACAGCATCCTTGCTGAGGAACCCGGCAAAGCCGTAATGGGTGAGCGGAATCCCCACACCGGTGATCGCCAGCGTGCCAATCATCATCGCCCAGAACGTATAGGGCAGTTTCTTGCGCAAGCCGCCATAGTTACGCATATCCTGCTCGTGGTGCATCCCGTGGATAACCGAGCCGGCGCCCAGAAAGAGCATGGCCTTAAAGAACGCGTGGGTGAAGAGATGGAACATAGCGACCGAATAAACACCGACGCCCGCCGCCACAAACATATAGCCAAGCTGTGAGCAGGTCGAATAGGCGATCACACGTTTGATATCGTTCTGAACAAGCCCGACAGTGGCCGCAAAGAAGGCCGTGGTCGCACCGAGGAAGACGATAAAGGCCTTGGCCTCAGGCGCAAACTCGAACAAAGGCGACATACGGCACACAAGGAATACCCCCGCCGTAACCATCGTCGCCGCGTGAATAAGCGCCGAAACAGGCGTCGGGCCTTCCATCGCATCCGGCAGCCAGGTGTGCAGGAAAAGCTGGGCCGACTTGCCCATCGCCCCGACAAACAGCAGGAAGGCAAGCAGGTTTGCCGCGTTCCACTCGGTCCAAAGGAAGCTCACCTGCGTCTGCGCCAGAGTCGGAGCCGCCGTGAAAATATCGTCAAGATTTACGCTGTCCACGAGGTAAAACAGACCAAAAATCCCGAGCGCAAAGCCGAAGTCGCCCACACGGTTCACAACAAAAGCCTTGATCGCTGCCGCATTGGCGCTTGGCTTGCGATAGTAAAAGCCGATCAGAAGATAGGAGGCGACGCCCACACCTTCCCAACCAAAAAACATCTGGATCAGGTTGTCCGCCGTGACGAGCATCAGCATAGAGAAGGTAAAGAACGACAGATAAGCAAAAAAGCGCGGGCGATAGCTTTCGCCGTCCTTCCAGTTTTCGTCATGCGCCATATAGCCCATCGAATAGAGGTGCACGAGCGCCGAAACCGAAGTGATCACAACCAGCATAATCGCGGTGAGGCGGTCCAGACGGATGGCCCAGCTCGTATCCAGCGCGCCGGATTGGATCCAGGTCAGGATCTCGATTTGACGCGTCACCCCGTCAAAGCCGAGAAACACCCCCCAGCTCAGCGCTGCCGCAAGGAAAAGCAACAGGGTTGCAATCCACTGCGAGGCTTTATCGCCGAGAATACGATGGCCAAACCCGACAAAAAGCGCGCCGATCAAGGGAGTAAAGAGAATAATCTGTTCCATTCTTTTACCCCTTCATCACGTTGACGTCTTCAACGTCAATCGTGCCACGGTTGCGGAAGAAGACCACAAGGATCGCAAGGCCAATCGCGGCTTCAGCGGCGGCCACCGTCAGGATAAACAGCGTAAACACCTGCCCCGCCATATCGCCCATGTAAGAGGAGAAGGCGACGAAGTTGATATTCACCGACAGGAGAATAAGCTCGATCGACATCAACAAAATGATGATGTTCTTCCTGTTCAGGAAAAGCCCGAAAATGCCGATGACAAACAGCACTGCTGCCACCGTCAGATAATGTTCAAGTCCGATCATGTCGTCCCTCGGTTCTTTATTGTTCTCA
>JAHBAN010000093.1 GCA_018500075.1 Flavobacteriia bacterium
TAAAAAAGGAGGGCTTGAAGGCGGCGGGATTGGCGCGTAGGTTTTGCCTCACCTCGGGGGGCTCATGTGAGCTGAGATGCGAAAGCGGACCCGTTGAACCTGAACCGGTTAGGACCGGCGGAGGGAAGGTCGGATATTCATCCCACTATCTCCGCCCGTCGCAATATTAGGAGGATGAGATGAAACATCTTGCATTTGCTACGGGAGTTTTTGTGTCGGCTGCGGGACTTGCAGCGGCAGAGACGCCTGAACTTGTTGTTTATACTTACGATAGTTTTGTATCGGACTGGGGCCCCGGGCCGCAGATCGAGACGGCTTTTGAGGCCGTTTGTCGCTGTGATCTGAAGTTTGTTGCGGCGGGAGACGGGGCGGCTTTGCTGTCGCGCTTGCGTCTTGAGGGGGCGCGCACGCAGGCCGATATTGTGCTTGGGCTTGATACCAATCTCACCGCGGCGGCGCGCGACACCGGCCTGTTTGCGCAGCATTCCGTGAGCGCCGACTACAGTCTGCCGCTGGAGTGGGACGATAGCGTGTTTGTGCCTTATGACTGGGGCTATTTTGCCTTTGTGCATCAGGCAGGATTTGAGGCGCCCAAAAGCCTCAAGGCGCTGGCCGCCAGTGAGGCGAAAATTCTCATTCAGGATCCGCGCTCCTCAACGCCCGGGCTTGGCTTGCTGATGTGGGTCAAGGCGGCCTATGGCGATGAGGCGCCCGCGATCTGGCGCGATCTGGCGGATAATATTGTCACGGTGACAAAGGGCTGGTCGGAGGCTTATGGTCTCTTTCTGGAGGGCGAGGCGGATATGGTTTTGTCTTACACAACCTCGCCGGCCTATCACATGATTGCCGAGGAGGATCACAGCAAGGTCGCGGCGGGTTTTGAGGAGGGGCATTACCTTCAGGTCGAGGTGGCGGGCAAGCTGGCGGGGAGTGATGTGCCGGAGCTTGCTGATCAGTTCCTTCAATTTATGGTGTCAGATGCCTTTCAAAGCGTGATCCCGACGACCAACTGGATGTATCCTGCCGTGACGCCCGAGGCGGGTTTGCCCGACGGGTTCCAGAGCCTTGTGACGCCTGCGAAGGCGCTCTTGTTTTCGGCAGAAGAGGCGGCCGGCCTTCGGGCGGGCGCGCTGGAAGAATGGCGCGCCGCGCTGTCACAATAAGCCAGGCCACCAGCGCGGTTTCGGCGGCGCTGGTGATGCTTCTGGTGTTGGCGCCGATCGCGGCTGTGGCGCTGCGGGCGGGTGCTGCGGGCGGTGCTTTTGCGGCGGGCTTTGGCCCTGCCGACCGGGCGGCGCTCGAGTTCACTGTGGTGCAGGCGGCCCTGTCTGCGCTCTTGAGTGCGGCGCTTGCTGTGCCTGTGGCGCGGGCCTTGGCGCGGCGGCAGTTCCGCGGGCGTGGCGCGCTTGTGTTGTTGATGGGCGCGCCCTTTATTCTGCCTGTGATTGTTGCGGTGATGGGTCTGCTCTCGATCTTTGGTCAGGGTGGGGGACTCAACGGTGTGTTGAGCGCTTTGGGTCTGCCGCGGCTTCAGATTTATGGGCTGCACGGCGTTGTTTTGGCTCATGTTTTCTTCAATCTTCCATTGGCGACGCGGCTTTTGCTGCAAGGCTGGGACGCCATTCCGCAGGAGCGGTTTCGGCTGGTGGCGAGCCTTGGCATGGGGTCGCGCGAGGTGTTTCGGGTGCTGGAGTGGCCCATGCTCAAGGAGCGGCTGCCTGCGGTTTTGCTTGTGATTTTCCTGATCTGTCTGAGCAGTTTTGCGGTTGCGCTGACGCTCGGCGGGGGGCCGGCCGCGACAACGCTGGAGCTTGCGATTTATCAGGCGTTTCATCTGGAGTTTGATCTGGTGCGCGCCGCTCTGCTGGCGCTTGTACAGCTCGCGCTTGTGCTGGTTGTCGGGGCGGTTGCGCTGCGCTTTGGGCGGGCTGCCGGCTTTGGCGCGGGGCGCGGCGCGGTGCGGCGGCGGTGGGACGCGGATGCGCGTCTTCTGAGGGGGCAAGACGCGCTTGTGCTGTCGCTGGCGGCGGCGTTTATTGCGCTGCCTCTGGCGGCTGTGGCGCTGCGCGGGGCAGGGCAGGTTTTGGGCCTGCCGGCTTCGGTTTGGAGCGCGGCTTTGACCTCTGTGGCGCTGGCGCTCGGCTCGACTGTGCTCTGCATGGCTGCGGCGCTGGCTTTGGCGGCCTCACGGGGGCGTTGGGCCGAGATGATCGGGCTGTTGGGGCTTGCGATTTCGCCGCTGGTTTTGGGCGCAGGGCTGTTTCTTCTGGTTGCCCCATATGCCAGTCCGCAGGCGCTGGCCCTGCCTGTGACGATGCTGGTCAATGCGCTGATGGCCCTGCCCTTTGCGCTCAGGATTATCACGCCCGAATATGCCCGCGCCGAGGCCGATTATGGCCGTCTCGCAGAGGCTTTGGGGCTTCGCGGTCTGGCGCGTTTGCGGTATATGATCTGGCCGCAGATCCGAGGCTCGCTCGGCTTTGCGGCGGGGCTGGCGGCGGCGCTTTCCATGGGCGATCTGGGGGTGATTGCCCTGTTTGCCGACGGGGAAACGGCCACCTTGCCGTTGCAGGTTTATCGTTTGATGGGGGCCTATCGCATGGAGACGGCGGCGGGTGCGGCGCTGCTTCTGGTGGTCTTGAGCTTTGGCCTGTTTGCGCTGTTTGATTGGGGAGGGCGTCGCAATGCTCAGGCTTGAGGCGGTGAGATATGATCAGGACGGATTTGTCCTGACTGCAGATTTCAGCCTGCCTGCGCAGGCGCGGGTCGCTGTGGTCGGGCCGTCTGGCGCGGGCAAGTCGACGCTTCTGTCGCTCATGGGCGGCTTTAGTGCGCCGCGGTCGGGGCGGCTCCTTTGGGATGGGCAAGACATCACACAGCTTCCGCCAAGCGCGCGGCCCGTGGCGAACCTGTTTCAGGAGGGCAATCTTTTTCCGCATTTGAGCGTCTACGAGAATGCCGCTCTTGGGGTTAACGTGAGCTTACGGCTGAGCGCGGTCGAAAAGGCGCGGGTGCTTGACGCTTTGGCGCGGGTCGGGCTGGCCGGGCTTGAGGCGCGCAAACCGGCGCAGCTTTCGGGCGGGCAGGCGAGCCGCGCGGCGCTGGCGCGCGCCTTGTGTCAGGCCAAGCCCCTGCTTTTGCTGGACGAGCCTTTCGCGGCGCTTGGCCCGGCGTTGCGCCGCGAAATGCTTGATCTGGTTGAAGAAATCGCGGTCGAGCACGGGCGCGCTGTTGTGATGGTCAGCCATGATCCGCGCGAGGCAAAACAGTTTGCCCAAGCGGTTGTTGTTGTGGCCGAGGGCGTGGCCCAAGCCCCGCAAGAGACCGGCGCGCTCTTTGCAAACCCGCCCGAAGCGCTGCGCGCCTATCTGGGGGATGACTAAAGCGTAAAGCCAGCGCCCCGCAGGGTTAACGGCCTCAGATGCGCTGAGTCGGGGGGGGTGATATCCGTGCACCGGGCGTGCACAGGGCGTGCACCGCCTCAGCGGGATTTGGTTAAGCGAAATTAACTTAATCCAGCGTGCGCTACTGGGCCGGCACCAGCCGCTTTTCGCCAAGGCGCGGATGCACCGAGCCGGCCACCAGATAGGCGGCGGCCAGCGCCAGCCCCGAGAGCAGAAAGACCCCCGACACAGGCGCAACCAGCAACACACCCCAGGCCAGCCCCGGTGTGAGAATGCCCGACACATCCCGATAGCTGGCGTAGATCGTTGACATTTCGGTGCGCTCCGAGGGCTTGACGGCCATGAGAAACGGCAAGCCGGCGCTGATGTCGAGCAAGATCAGAAACAGGCTGGCGCAGAACAGCCCGACAACAGCGGCCCAGGGCCAGGCGGCCAGAAAAAAGGCCAGTGTGAAAAAGCCGGCCGCCATGGCAAAGCCTCGGCGCACAGCGGCACGCACCGAGCGGTTCTGCATCCAGCGCAACATGAGCGGCGAGAAAAACAGCGCCGCATTTGTCCCCGAGAGAAGGACACCGCCAAGCTCTTCGGGCAGGCCGTTCTCGAGGGCATAGAGCGGCATATAGACAACATAGGCCCACCAGCCACAGGAGCGGATCACGGCAAAGGTCATCCCGGCGACAAGGCGGGGCTGTCGGGCAAACCGCCCGATAAAGGCCAGCGGATTGGGGGCGGGGCGGCGCGCGCGGGGGATGAGCTTGCCATTGCCAAGGCGCATATAGAAAAACGCGCCCAACATGGCAAGCGAGGAGGCCGCAGAGATATAAAACGGCAACACAGGGCTGTAGCTGTAAAGCGCAACACCAAGAGCCGGCCCGATGGTCCAGCCAAGGGCCGAGTATAACAACCGCAAGGTCTCGCTGCGGCCCAGCTCGATCCGCTTGATGTAATCGAGCACATAGGCGTTGAAACAGATGAAGGTGATCACCGTCGCAAAGGAGTTGAGCACCAGCCCGAAGACCAGCGCGCCGGCACTGCCAAGGCTGGCCAGCAGCGCCCCGACCACAAAACAAAGCGCCCCGAAGCTGTAAAGCCAGCGGCGCGGCACCAGCTTGTTGAGCGTGGGCACAAGCAGCCCGACACCGAGCGAGCCGATCCCGATCAAAAAATAGGCCTGCGAAATCGCAACAGCGTCCCCAAGCGCATTATACATCGCAACAGGAAAGACCGAAATCAGCATCCCGCGGGTGATGCCCTCAAATCCGGCAAGCAGACCAAACCCGTGGACAGAGGGCGCAGGAGCGTGGCGGAGCCACTCGGGTATACGGCGTTCAAACATAGGCCCAAGCTGCGCATCCTGCCGGTGCCGTCTGTTCTGTTTTCGACACAGCACAGCAATTGCGACAGGCGCATAGGCGCCTCAGAGCCTCTGCCTGCCCTTTTTTATTGCTCTAAATATCCATATCCCGACCGCCCGCCAAAATACCGCTCTCAAGAGGTAGCGCCGCACTGCGTGCGTCGCCCTGTCTCTTATACACATCT
>JAHBAN010000117.1 GCA_018500075.1 Flavobacteriia bacterium
GCTTAAACCCCGCGCCAGACAGGCAATCCACCAGCGCTATTTTTTCGCGTGTCGGGATCTGGCGCGCCTCGTTCTGCAAGCCGTCCCTCGGACCAACCTCGAAAATTTCGACATATCCGCTCATGATGCGCTCCGCTCGGGCACAGGCCAAGGCGCATAAAACGCCTCGGTGTAGAGTTTCTGCTCCCCGACAGCCATGGTCGCCGCAAAGCTCGCCCGCTCGGTGATCCGCTCATACCAAGCCGAAAGCTCGGGGTAGGCGTCCGTCTTCACGAAATGCCGCCCGACATAGACCGCCTGCCCGACAGCAATATCCACCGCCGAAAAGCCCGAGGTCAGAAGATAATCGCGGTTCTCGACAGGTGTTGAGAGCCGCGCCTCGATCGCCTCATAACATTTTGCCAGCCGCTTGGCCTCAAGCTGCATGATCGTGGGCGAGCGCATATGATCCTCATAGAGCATGATATGCTGCTGGGTGAGTGCCGCCGCATGAACGGTCACCGTCTCGGCAAAATGCAGCCATGTCAGCCAAGCCATCCGGTCGGGGTTGCCCGCCTCGCGGCCAAGGTTGCGCTCGGGAAAGCGCTCGCAGAGATATTCGATCATCGCGCCGCTCTCAAACATCCGCTCCCCCTCGATCTCCATCGCAGGCACCCGCCCCGCCGGGCTGAGCGTGAGAAACTCAGGGTCGCGCAAGCTGCGGTCAAACGGGTGCACCTGCACCTGAAAGTCAGGCACCTCCAGCTCGTGCAAGAGCCAAAGAACCCGCATGGAGCGGCTCTGTGGAACGTGGTGAAGCGTGATCATGCCGCCGCCTCCGTCGCATCGTCTTCCAACCGGATGAGCGCCGCCCCCGCTTCCACTTGCGCACCGGCCTCACAAAGCACTTCGGCCACGATCCCGTCGCGCGCCGCCAGCAAAGCGTGCTCCATTTTCATCGCTTCCAGAATGGCCAGCCGGTCGCCCGCCTTCACCTCTTGCCCCGCTTTGGCAAACACAGCTTTCACAAGCCCCGGCATCGGCGCTTCAATCAGCGCAGCGCCCGCCCCCGCCGAGGCCGCCCGCGCCAGCGGATCGACCACCTCAAAACAAAGACCGTATTGGGCAAAAACAAACACCTGCCCCTCAATCTGCACAGCTTCCGGCGCAAGCTGCCCGTTCAGCATCCAGCGCCCACCGACGCGGCGCGCCTCAACGCGGACCTCCCCCAGCGTGACATCATGCGCCTGCGCAGAGAGGCTCTCCACCACAGCCTCAAACTCGGCCTCGCCAAAACTCAGGCAGACCTGCCGCCGCATCGCACTCCAGAGGTGAAACCCCGTGGGCCATTCGGCCTGCGTGAGGCCCAAAGCCACCAGAGCCGCCAAAGCGCGCTGCGCATCGCTCGGCACGGGCGCTTGCACAAGGCTGTCCAGATCGCGGCCAATCAGCCCCGTATCCACCTCGCCCGCCGCAAACCCCTCATGGGCACAAAGCGCGCCCAAAAAGCTCAGGTTCGTCACTGTCCCCGCGACCTGCGTTTGCGCCAGCGCCCGCGCCATGCGCTTGAGCGCCACAGCACGGCTCGGCCCATGGCTGATGATCTTGGCAATCATCGGGTCATAAAACGGGCTGATGGTGTCGCCCGTGCGCACGCCGCTGTCGGCCCGCGCGCCCTCGGGAAAGGCCAGATGCGCCAGCGTTCCGGTGGCCGGCAAAAAGCCCTTGGGCACATCTTCGGCATAGAGCCGGCTCTCAAAGGCATGGCCTGTGATGCTCAGCTCGTCCTGCCGCTTTGGCAGCCCCTCGCCCGCCGCCACGCGCAACTGCCACTCCACAAGGTCAACCCCGGTGATTGCCTCGGTGACAGGGTGTTCGACCTGAAGCCGCGTGTTCATTTCCATAAACCAGAAGCCATCCGCGCGCAGCCCTTGCGAGCCGTCCACAATAAACTCGACTGTCCCCGCGCCCTTATAGCCGATCGCCTCGGCCGCTTTGACCGCCGCATCGCCCATGGCCGCGCGCATCTCCTCGGTCATGCCGGGCGCTGGCGCTTCTTCGATCACTTTCTGGTGGCGGCGCTGCAACGAGCAGTCGCGCTCAAACAGATGCACCGCCGTCGCGCCATCGCCAAACACCTGAACTTCGATATGGCGCGGCTGGGTGACGAATTTCTCGATCAACACATCTTCGTTGCCAAAGGCGGTCTTGGCCTCGCCTTTGGCGCTCTCCAGAGCCTCCATAAAGGCCTTGGCCGTCTCGACAAGGCGCATCCCCTTGCCGCCGCCGCCCGCCACAGCCTTGATCAGCACAGGATAGCCGATCTCCTCGGCCTGCTTGGCCAGAAACGCCGCGTCCTGATCGGCCCCGTGATAACCCGGCACAACAGGCACACCCGCCTCATGCATCAGCGCCTTGGCCGCATCCTTCAGGCCCATGGCCTTGATCGCCTTGGCAGACGGCCCGATAAAGACCAGCCCCGCCGCCTCGACCGCTTCGACAAAATCGGGGTTCTCGCTCAGAAAGCCGTAGCCGGGGTGGATCGCCTGCGCGCCTGTCGCCTCTGCGGCGGCAATGATCACATCCCCGCGCAAATAGCTCTCTGCAGGGGCCGAGCCGCCGATATGCACGGCCTCATCGGCCAGCGCCACGTGTTTGCTCGCGCGGTCCGCATCCGAATACACCGCGACCGTGCGCACCCCCAGCGCCCTTGCGCTTTCAATCACACGGCAAGCAATCTCGCCACGGTTCGCTATCAGGATCTTCTCAAACATTGCGTCCTCCAAAATCTTCGACCACCCGGAACCGCTCACACATCAGCTCCATATCGGGGTCAAACCCTCCATTGCGGCGAAAGTAGGCTTCATAGCTCTTCCGCCAATGTTCCAAATCGCGAAACTCGCCCTGAGCCGCGACAAACGCGTCATCCATCTCACCAAAGCGCCGCGTGCTCAGCTCAACCGTCTCCAGCATAACAGCCGCCCGCCCGTCCCATTCCAGCGCCACATCGCGCCGCCCTACGACGGGCATCTCGTCACCGCCCTTGCCATAAACACGCAGCGCCTCGCAGGTGGCTGTCTTCTGGCCACTGCGGATCAGCGCAAGGATGCTGTCACAGAGCTTTTTGCTGTCCCCAAACCGGAAGGTCTCCGCGTCTGGGTTTGCATCGATAATCTCTTGCAGAGTTTTCATTCTGGCCCCTTAAAGCTGCGGTAGCGGTGACGGTAAATCAGATTGGCCTTTGCGCTTGTGAGGAGATAAACCGCCATAGCGCCCGAGGCCAAAAGCTGCAGCAGCCCAAGCGCACTCAAGCCGCCAATCGCGGTGACAAGCTGGTAGCCCGAAACGGCGAACAAAAGCACACTCAGCGCAACCGCAAGGGGCAGGCGAAAGTAAAGCCCCAGCGCGCCAAACATCGGCACAAGCGACGCGAGCAAAGACAATGGCGCATAGCCAAACTGGGTGAACTCATAAAAGCGCAGCCCCGCAAGAGCGACCAGATAGAGCACAATCAGATAGAGCACGCCGCCCAACTGTCCCTGCGGATGCGCCCGCGCCCTCTCGCGGCCCACATAGACCCAGCGCTCCCCCGTTACAGGGTCGCGCGGACCATGGTAAACCTGTCCCTCTTGAGGCCGATCACTCATTGGTTACATCCGGAACACGCCAAAGCGTGTCTCCTCGATGGGCGCGTTCAAAGCGGCGCGCAACGACAGCGCCAGCACATTGCGGCTCTTGCGCGGGTCAATGATGCCATCATCCCAAAGCCGCGCACTGGCATAAAGCGGATGCGCCTGCTCCTCAAACATATCAATCGTCGGCTGCTTGAACTTGGCCTCCTCCTCGGCAGACCAGCTGCCGCCGCTGCGTTCTATCCCGTCACGCTTGACGGTGGCCAGAACGCCCGCCGCCTGCTCGCCGCCCATCACAGAGATGCGCGAGTTCGGCCAGCTCCAGAGGAAGCGCGGGCTATAAGCCCGCCCCGCCATGCCGTAGTTGCCCGCGCCAAACGAGCCGCCCACCAGCATGGTGATCTTGGGCACGCTCGTTGTGGCCACAGCCGTCACCATCTTGGCGCCGTGGCGCGCGATGCCTTCGTTCTCGTACTTCCGGCCCACCATGAAGCCGGTTATATTCTGCAAAAACACGAGCGGGATTTTGCGCTGGCTGCACAGCTCGACAAAATGCGCCCCCTTCTGGGCCGCTTCAGAGAACAATACACCATTGTTGGCAATGATCCCCACAGGGCAACCCTTCACATGGGCAAAACCCGTGACCAAGGTCTCGCCATAGCGCGGCTTGAACTCGTCAAAGCGCGAGCCATCCACCGTGCGCGCAATCACTTCGCGAATGTCGTAAGGCGTGCGCAAGTCGGCGGGCACAACGCCGAATATCTCCTCGGGGTCATAGGCCGGTTCCTCGCTGGTCTGCCAATCCACACTCGCGGGCCGCTGACGGTTGAGATGGCTCACCGCCCGGCGCGCCAGTGCCAGCGCATGGGCATCGTCTTCCGCAAGATAATCCGCCACCCCCGACAGGCGCGTGTGCACATCCCCCCCGCCGAGGTCTTCCGCCGTGACAATCTCCCCCGTGGCCGCCTTCACCAAAGGCGGGCCGGCCAGAAAGATTGTCCCCTGCTCCTTTACGATGATGGTCACATCAGACATCGCAGGCACATAAGCGCCCCCCGCCGTGCAAGAGCCCATCACCACAGCAATCTGCGGAATGCCCTTGGCGCTCATCTGCGCCTGATTGTAAAAGATCCGGCCAAAGTGGTCACGATCCGGGAAAACCTCATCCTGCTGGGGCAGGTTCGCCCCGCCACTGTCGACAAGATAGATACAAGGCAGATGGTTCTGCTCGGCAATCTCCTGGGCGCGCAGATGCTTCTTGACGGTCATCGGGAAATAGGTGCCGCCCTTCACAGTGGCATCATTGCACACAATCATGCACTCCTGCCCCGACACAAGCCCGATCCCCGCGATCACCCCCGCCGCAGGCGCGGCATTGTCATACATCCCATGCGCCGCCGTCGCCCCGACTTCCAGAAACGGGCTGCCCGCATCCAGAAGGTTGGCCACACGGTCGCGCGGCAACATCTTGCCACGGCTGACATGGCGCTCGCGCGCCCGCTCACCGCCGCCCAGCGCGGCCGCCTCTGCCGCCTCCCGAACCACACGCAGCGCCTCCAGATGCCCCTCGCGGTTGGTTTTGAACTCTGCGCTGCTGGGGAGAGCTTGAGAAGATAGTTTCATTGTCATGCGTCCTATTCTGGTGAAGCAAGATAAAGGTCGACGGCGCGCTTGGCCGTCAAAGTCAAATGACAGCTCGCGCCAATGATGCTGCGCAGGGTGCCGTCCTGATGTTCTGAGTAGAGCCGCAAACACTCCGCATCGCGAAAGGCGATCCAGGCCCGCTGGGCGTTGCGCAAGGCCTCACCCCGTCCAATGAGCGGCGCGCCATATTCTGCGTCCTGCGCCATCATCTCGGCGCGGCGCAGGCCGTAATTCGTGTTTAACACATCATCCCAAACCTCGGTTTCCGCGCTCAAACACGCCGCAATCCCGACGGTTGTGCTGCCCTCGAACTGATCGGTGTGGATCTCCTGACAGGCCGCAGCCGCCGCGCCGATGCAATTCAAAGCCTCCTGCGCCTCGATATGCTCCTGATAACAGGCCATCACACGCGCGCGATCAATCAAATCCCCCGCCGCACCCGCGGCAAGGGGCGCGCCTGCGCTCAGCAGCGCCGCAAATCCGAAGATCAAAGCTCTCATGGCTGTGCCTCCCCGGCCGCGCGCGCCTTGAGCGCCTTGCGGATCACCTTGCCCGTCACTGTCATGGGCAGCTCTGTCAAAAACTCGACTTCCCGCGGGTAGCTATAGCTCGCCAAGCGCGTCTTGACCCAGTCCTGCAGCGCCTCAGAACTGGTCTCTGCCCCGTCTTTCAAGACAACATAAGCCTTCACAATCTCATGGCGCAGCGCATCGGGCTTGCCCACAACCCCAACGGTGGCCACGCTCGGGTGGGTCATCAAACAATCTTCAATCTCGGCCGGACCAATGCGATAGCCACCCGACGAAATCACATCGTCCTCGCGCCCCAAAAAGCGGATAAAATCGCCCTCCATCACGCCACGGTCGCCGGTGATCAGCCAGTCGCCGCGAAACTTCTCCGCCGTGGCCTCAGGATTGCGCCAATAGCCCAGCATCATGCTTGCCGCCCCGCGCTTCACGGCAATATCGCCCTCGCCTGCGGTTTTCTCACCGTTCTCGTCAAGAACAGCGACGTCAAACCCCGGCACAGCCTTGCCCGTGGCCCCGCCCAAAGGCGCAAACAGCGCCCCGCAGGACGAAACCGCCATATTGCACTCGGTCTGCCCGTAAAACTCGTTGATGCTCACAGCAAAAGCCTCACGCCCCCAAGCCAGCATCTCGGCCCCGAGCGGCTCACCGCCAGAGGCCACCGAGCGCAAACCGGCAATGCTTTGGCCTGCCGCCTTCAGCATCCGAAGCGCCGTGGGCGGGAAAAACACGTTGCGCACAGCGCCCTCGCGGCAAATCCGCGCCGCTTCTTCTGCGCTGAATTTGGGCAACCGCGCCGCCACCACAGGCACCCCGAGCGCCAGCCCCGGCATCAACACATCAAACAAGCCGCCGATCCAGGCCCAATCGGCAGGCGTCCAGAGCACATCGTCAGGCTGACCGAGGAAATCATGGCTCATCTCAACCCCCGGCAAATGCCCCGTCAGCATCCGGTGCGCATGAAGCGCGCCCTTGGGCTTGCCGGTCGTGCCGCTGGTGTAGATAAGGACCGCGGGGTCTTCTGCCGCTGTCTCTGCCATCGCCACATCGCCCTCAGGCAGATCGTAGGGCAAGAGAGCCTCCGCCAAACCGCCGAGCATCCCGGCACCTTCCGCATCCGTCACAACAAGCGTTAGCCCGCTGTCCCCGATCCGGCTCTCCAGAGCATCGCGGGCAAAGAGCTTGAACAAGGGCACAGAAACCGCGCCGATCTTCCAGATCGCGATATGCGCCGCCGCGCACCAGGCATCCTGCGAAAAAAGCACGCCCACGCGGTCGCCGCGCGCAACACGCTGCGACAAGGCCAGCGCCAGCCGCCCCGCCATATCCGAAAGCGCACCATAGGTGATGTCGCGCCGCGTCGCCGACAGATCAATGATCGCCACACGCTCGGCGGGCTGCGCCAAAACCTGCGCCGCCATATTGAGCCGCGCCGGAAGCGCCCAGTCAAAGCCCTCCCGAACAGCGTCATATGTGGCGGCGCGGGCCAACATCAGAGATACATCCCCATCAACTCGCGGCCAATCAGCATCCGGCGGATCTCGCTTGTGCCCGCGCCGATCTCCATCAGCTTGGCATCGCGGAACATCCGCCCGCAGGCATTGTCTGACAAAAAGCCCGCGCCGCCAAAGGCCTGAACCGCCTGATGGGCGACAACCATGGCTTCCTCGGAGGCATAAAGACAACAGGCCGCCGCATCCTGACGGGTGATCTCGCCCCGGTCGCAAGCCCGCGCGGCCTCATAGACATAGGCCCGCGCTGAGTTCATCTTGGTATACATATCGGCAATCTTGCCCTGCATCAGCTGGAAGGTTCCGATCGGCTGACCGAACTGCTTGCGCTCGGCCATGTAGGGCATGACCTCATCCAGACAGGCCGCCATGATCCCCGTGCCGATCCCGGCCAGAACGACCCGCTCATAATCAAGCCCGGACATGAGCACGCGCACGCCCTTGCCCTCTTCGCCCAGAATGTTCTCAAAGGGCACTTCAACATCCTCAAACACAAGCTCCGCCGTATTGGAGCCGCGCATCCCGAGCTTGTCAAAATGGGGCGATGTCGAAACCCCTTTCATCGACTTCTCGACGATAAAGGCCGTAATGCCCTTTGGCCCCGCCTCAGGATCGGTTTTGGCATAGACCACAAGCGTTTCCGCGTCAGGGCCGTTGGTGATCCAGTATTTGGAGCCATTGAGCACAAACCGGTCGTTGCGCTTCTCGGCGCGCAGCTTCATGGACACCACATCCGAGCCGGCGCTTGGCTCTGACATCGCCAAAGCGCCAACCGCCTCGCCCGTCAACAGCCGCGGCAGATACTTTTGCTTTTGCTCCTCTGTGCCATTCAGCTTGATCTGGTTCACACAGAGATTGGAGTGCGCCCCGTAGGACAGCGACACAGAGGCGCTGGCGCGCGCGATCTCTTCCACAGCGATCACATGGGCCAGATAGGACATCCCCGCGCCGCCGTAGGCTTCGGGTGTGGTGATCCCGAGCAGACCCAACGCACCCATCTCCTGCCATAGCTCATTGGGGAATGTGTTGGTCTTGTCGATCTCTGCGGCCAGAGGCTTCACGCGCTCCTGCGCCCAGCGATGCACCATCTCCTGCAGGGCGTTCACATCCTCGCCCAAATCAAACTTCATCGATCCTGTGAACATGAGCTTGCTCTCCATTTATTGAACACTTGTTCATTTCTTAACCCAGCCCGCGATTCGAGGCAACTGTTAAGGCAGGTGCGGGTCACCGGAGGATACTCGGGGATACTCAAGGATAGTGAGGGGAGGCTTGACGGGCAGGCTCCGGGGGGCAGACTCGGGAGGAGACCGCAAGACAGCTGCCTCTTATGCACATCT
>JAHBAN010000212.1 GCA_018500075.1 Flavobacteriia bacterium
CAATGCGCCATAGGCGCTGATCAGGCGCGCCCATTCGTCGGGGGTTCCGCCCTCTGTGGCGAGGCGGGGGTTGAGGCGCTGGACCATGCCCTCGATCATCTCCTGACGTTCGGCCGGCGACATTTCGCCGGCGCTTTCGATCTCCTGAACGCTCGGGCCGGGCAGATCGGCGGCTGTTTCGCGCGGGGCGGGCGGGGTATACTCGACGCCGGCGAGCCAGGCGATATCCTCGATGCTCTGGCGGATCGGGGCAATCCAGGGCGCGGCTTCGGGGCCTTGGGAAAGGAGCTGTGACCAGAGGCTGAAGGCGCGGTCGGGGCGGTCGTTCTGGAGCCACATCTGGCCGAGGAAATAGCGCGCGACCGGGTCTGTGCGGTCGGCTTTGAGGGCGCGGCGCAGGGCGGCTTCGGCTTCGGGAGAGACATAGCCGTCGGCCTCGGTGATATACATCTGCGCCATGGTGACGAAATCACTGGCGCTTGCGGTGTCGCCTTTGAGGCGGATCACCGCGCTTTGGGCGGCGCGGGCGGCGGCGTAATTGCCAAGGCGGGCTTCGCTTTGGGCCAGAAACTGCTGGCCCTGAAGCTCGTCGGGGCGCTGTGCGACGGCCTCGCGCAGGCGTTCGACCAGCGCGATATAGCCGGCCTCTTGCGGCGGGGCGCTCGGGGCGGGCAGGCGGGCGAGGAAGGCGGCCTGGCTCTTGCGGTTGGCATAGAGCGTCTCGGCGGCCTGCAGGCGGGCCTGATGGGGCAGATCGCCAAGCCCGGCGGTGCCAAGGCGGCCATAGAGCGCAAAGGCGCCGCCTGTGAGCGAGAGGGCGAGCAGGACGGCGGCGGCGGCTGTGAGGGCGCGGGGCTGTTCGGCTTTGGCTTCGGCGCGCGACAGCTGGGCATCGGCGGCGAGCACGCGGCGGCCCACCTCGGTGCGGATGCGCCCGGCCTCGGCCTCGGCGATGAGGCCGCGGGCGAGATCGCGCTCGACCTCTTTTAGCTGGTCGCGATAGATCCGCAGATCATAGGCGGCAGGATGCTCGGCGCCGGCGCGGCGGCTGAGCAGCGCAAGGGCAAAGAGAGCGGCGAGAAGCAGGGCCAGAGCGGCGGAGATGATCCAGAATGTCATGGGCGGTATGTAGGACGGCAGCGGGCCGCTGGGAAGGGGGAAACGGATGCGCGCGTAAGGATGTCGCAATTGTGAGGGATTGTGGCGCAATGCTGGGTGGAGGCGGGCGCACTTTGGGGCAGATAGGGGGTAAGCATCTAACACGATTGGATTCGAGCCATGAGACGGTATTCTGCATTTGCTGTGGCGCGCGAGGCGGCCCGCTTTCACACCGGTTGGGAGCGCGCCTGGCGCTCGCCGCAGCCAAAGAAAAAATACGATGTGATCATCGTGGGCGCGGGCGGGCATGGGCTTGCCACGGCGTTTTATCTTGGCAAGAACTTCGGGATCACAAATGTGGCGATTTTGGAGAAGGGCTGGCTGGGCGGCGGCAACACCGGGCGCAACACCACGATCATTCGCTCCAATTATCTGCAGGATCCGTCGGCGGCTTTGTATGAGAAGGCGCGCTCGCTCTATGAGACCATGTCTCAGGATCTGAACTACAATGTGATGTTTAGCCCGCGCGGTGTGATTATGCTGGCGCAGACCGAGCATGAGGTGCGCGGCTATAAGCGCACAGCGCACGCCAATATGCTGCAGGGCGTTGAGACGCGCTTTATCGGGCCGGAAGAGGTGAAAAAGCTCGTGCCGATCATTTCGCTTGAGGGGCCGCGCTATCCGGTGCTTGGCGGCTTGTATCAGGCGCGCGGCGGCACAGGGCGGCACGATGCTGTGGCCTGGGGCTATGCGCGGGCCTGCTCGGATATGGGCATGGACATCATCCAGCAGTGCGAAGTGACGGGCGTGCGCTCATCGGGTGGCAAAGTCACCGGTGTGGACACCACGAAGGGTGCGATTGACTGTGACAAGCTCGGCCTCGTTGTGGCGGGCAACTCGGGCGCGCTGGCGGATATGGCGGGCTTCCGTCTGCCGATGGAGTCGGTTGCGCTTCAGGCGCTGGTGTCTGAGCCGATCAAGCCTTGTATGGATGTGGTTGTTATGGCCAATACGGTGCATGGCTATATGAGCCAGTCTGACAAGGGCGAGATGGTGATCGGCGGCGGCACGGATGGCTTCAACAACTATACGCAGCGCGGCTCTTTCCACCATATCGAGGAGACGGTGCGCGCGCTTGTGGAGACCTTCCCGATGGTGAGCCGCCTCAAGATGCTGCGCCAGTGGGGCGGGATTGTGGACGTCACGGGCGACCGCAGCCCCGTGATCGGTAAGACGCCTTTGGGCAACTGCTTTATCAACGCGGGCTGGGGCACGGGGGGCTTTAAGGCCATTCCGGGCGGCGGCTGGGCGACGGCGGAGCTGATTGCCAAGGGCGAGCCGGGGCCGCTTGCGGCGGAGTTTGGTATGGAGCGCTTTATTGAAGGGCGCTTTATTGATGAATCTGTGGCCGCTGGCGTGGCACATTAAGGAGGATATGAGATGCTTATCCTTGAATGCCCCTATTGCGGGGTTAAAGGCGAAGAGACGGAATTTCACGCGGGGGGCGAAGCGCATTTGAAGCGCTTTGGGCCTGGCTCGAGTGATGCGGATTTTGAGACCTATCTTTTCATGCGCGAGAACCCGAAGGGGGTGCATCTGGAGCGCTGGCGCCATGCCAATGGCTGCGGCAAGTGGTTTCATGCTGCGCGCTGCACGATGACGCTGGAAGTGTTTGGCACCTATAGCGCGCAGACCTATGAGCCGCCCCAAGAGATTAAGGACATCCTGACGGCCAAGCGCCCGGGATGGAGCTGGAGGAACTTTAAATGAGCACACGTCTCACACAGGGCGGGCGGCGGATCGACCGCAACAAGCCTGTTACATTCAGCTTTAACGGCACCCGCCTGAAGGGCTTTGAGGGCGACACGCTGGCCTCGGCGCTTCTGGCCAATGACCAGATGATGATGGGCCGGTCGTTCAAATATCACCGCCCGCGTGGCGTTGTGGCGTCGGGCGCGGAAGAGCCGAACGCTTTGATGAATATGGGCGAGGGCGGCAAGTTTGAACCCAACCAGCGCGCCACCACGACCGAGATTTTTGACGGTCTGGCCGCCAAATCGCAGAACCACTGGCCAAACCTCGAGTTTGACATTGGCGTGGTGAACAACGCGTTTGCGCGCTTTCTGCCAGCCGGGTTTTACTACAAGACCTTCCTTTTCCCGCGCTTTGCGTGGAAGCATATTTACGAGCCGTTTATCCGCCAGTCTGCCGGCCTTGGCCAAGCGCCCAAGGCGCGCGATGCGGATACGTACGAGCATTTCTATTTCTTTGCCGATGTTGCCGTGATCGGCGGCGGGCTGGCCGGCCTTCAGGCGGCCAAGACAGCGGCGCTGAGCGGTGCGAAAGTGCTCCTGATGGAGCAAGACCCGCATTGGGGCGGGCGCAGCATGGTCGATGGCGGCGAACTCGATGGCAAGCCTGTGGCCGAGTATATCGCGGCGCTTGTGGCCGAGCTTGAGGGCATGGAGAATGTCACGCTGCGCAGCCGTATGATGGGCGCCGGGGTCTATGACCACGGGTATCTCTTGGGCTATGAGCGGCTACGCGACCATGCGCCGGCGCTGGTTGGGCCGCGTCACCGGCTCTGGAAAATCCGCGCCAAGCAGATCATCACCGCCACAGGGGCGATCGAGCGGCCTCTGAGCTTTGCGGGCAATGACATCCCCGGTGTGATGCTGGCGGGGGCGCTGCGCGACTATATCGCCGATTATGGCGTGAGCGCGGGCGATCGTGTGGTTGTTGTGACCAACAATGACGATGCTTACAAAACCGCGCTGGCGGTGAAGGCGGCGGGGCTTGATGTGCCTGTGATTTTGGATGCGCGCGCAGACGGCGGCGGCGCGGCGGCAGAGGCGGCCCGTGCGGCGGGTATCCGTGTGGAAAATGGCAAGGCGATTGCCAAAGTCACCGGCGGCAAGCGTGTGAAATCTGTCAAGATTTGTGCGCAGGCCGGTGAGGGCGGCGTGCTCGAAGAGATCGCCTGCGATGCGGTGGCCATGTCTGGCGGCTGGTCGCCTGTTGTGCATCTCTGGAGCCATTGTGGCGGCAAACTTCTTTGGGATGAGGAGCACGCGATGTTCCGCCCTGACGAGACGCGCCCGCCCTTGGGCGCTGACGGTGCGGGGTTTGTGATCCCCGCTGGCGCGGCCAATGGGGTGATGGATATGGGCGTCGGGCTGACCGATGCCGACCACGCCGGGCGCAGGGCCGTTGAGGCGCTTGGGCTGGTGGCCAAAACCGTTCGGCTGCCTGATTTTGAGCAGGCCGCAGAAGCGCCTTTGCAGCCTGTCTGGATGATGCCGCAGGGCGCGGGGCCAAAGCTGCGTATGAAGGCGTGGCTTGATTATCAGAACGATGTGAAAGTCTCTGATGTGCAGCTGGCCGCGCGTGAGGGCTATGAGAGTGTGGAGCACACCAAGCGCTATACCACGCTCGGCATGGCGACTGACCAAGGCAAGCTGAGCAATATCAACGGCTTGGCTGTGCTTTCGGAAACGCTCGGGCAGGCTATTCCCGAGACGGGGACAACCACCTTCCGCCCGCCCTATACGCCGATTTCGATTGGCTCGATTGCCGGAGAAGCGCGCGGAGAGGTCTTTCAGCCGGTGCGGCGCACCCCGATGTATGACTGGCACGCGGCCAATGGCGCGCATTGGGAGCCTGTCGGCCAATGGCGGCGCGCCTATGCTTATCTGCGCGGCGACGAGAGCGTGCATGAGGCGGTGAACCGCGAAATCCTTGCGACACGCGAGAGCCTTGGGCTGCTCGACGCTTCAACCCTCGGCAAGCTGATTGTGAAGGGGCCGGATGCGGGCAAATTCCTTGATATGCTCTACACCAATATGATGAGCACGCTGAAGCCCGGTAAATGCCGCTATGGCCTCATGTGTTCGGAAAACGGCTTTCTGTCTGACGATGGCGTGGTTGTGCGCCTCGATGAGGAGACCTTCCTCTGCCACACCACCACGGGGGGCGCCGAGCGCATCCACGGCCATATGGAAGAGTGGCTTCAGACCGAATGGTGGGATTGGAAGGTCTATGTGACCAATGCCACAGAGCAATGGGCGCAGATCGGCGTGGTCGGGCCGAACTCGCGCAAAGTGCTTGAGAAGCTCGGCGGTGTCGATGTCTCCAAAGAGGCGCTCGGCTTTATGGAGTATACGGCGGGCAAGCTGGGCGGCTTTGATGCGCGGATTTTCCGGATCTCCTTTGCGGGCGAGCTGTCTTACGAGATTGCTGTGCCGGCCTCTCAGGGGCGCGCGCTTTGGGATGCGCTGTTTGAGGCGGGAGCCGAGTTTAACGCAACCGCTTACGGGACCGAAGCGATGCACGTGATGCGGGCCGAGAAGGGCTTTATCATGATCGGGGACGAGACCGACGGCACCATCATTCCGCAGGATCTGGGCCTGTCTTGGGCGATTTCCAAGAAGAAGGAAGATTTCCTTGGCAAGCGCGCGCAGGCGCGGGAGTTTATGGCCAACCCCGAGCGCTGGCAGCTTGTCGGCCTTGAGACGGTGGATGGCTCTGTTATCCCTGATGGGGCCTATGCTGTGGCCGAGGGCCATAACGCCAACGGCCAGCGCAATGTCGAGGGGCGCGTGACCTCGACCTATTACTCGCCCACCTTGGGCAAGGGGATCGCTATGGGGCTGATCCACAAAGGGCCGGAGCGGATGGGCGAGACGGTCGATTTCCCCGGAACCGACGGAAAGACCTATACCGCCAAGATTGTAAGCGCGGTTTTCTATGACCCTGAAGGGGAGAAGCAAAATGTCTGATGTGAGAAGTGCCCTTGCGGGCGCAAGCTTTGAGGGGATTGCGCGGGTGGCCGAGGCGGGCTTGCGCGGGATGATCAGCTTTCGCGGCGATCTGTCGGCCAGCAAGGTCAAATCGGCATTGAAGGCGGTGAGCGGCGTGGAGATGCCCGGCCAGCGCGGCTGTGTTGTCAACGGCGCGCGCGGCTTGGCGTGGATGAGCCCGGACGAAGCGCTTGTGATGGTCCCTCATGCCGAGGCGGAGGATGCGGTGAGCCAGCTCAACAAGGCCCTGAAAGGCCAGCATTTCATGGCCGAGAATGTTTCGGATGCGCGGGCTGTCTTTACGGTTTCGGGCCGCCATGCGCGCGAGGTGATTGCCAAGCTGGCGCCGGTGGATATGGCCGGCTTTGGGCCGGGCGAAATCCGCCGCACGCGGATTGCTCAGGTGGCGGCGGCCTTCTGGATGGATGAGGCCGATGCGCTGACGGTGGTCTGCTTCCGCTCGGGGGCGGAGTATATGTTTGGCACGCTCAAAATGGCAGCGCAGCCCGGCAGCGAAGTCGGCGTTTACTAAAGCGGTTTTCCGCTCATAGCGATCAAAAGGCCGGCGCCGAATGGGCTGGCCTTTTGCAATTCGCCGCCAAGAGAGGCTTTTCTTAATCAAAAAGCCGTATTACCTATGCGGCTATGAAACATGAAACGCCCAAGCGCCGCCCCGTTGTGGGGATCATCGGCAACCAGCATCTGATCAACGAAACCTACATGACCCACGGGGGCGGGGTGATGAACACCGAGGCTGTCGCCCAGGTGGCGGGCTGCCTGCCGCTGCTGATTGCGGCGGACCCGCGGTTTGTGAGCGTTGAGGAGCTGATGGAGGTCTGCGACGGGTTTTTGCTCACCGGCGGGCGGCCCAATGTGCACCCGGAAGAATACGGCGAGGCCGAGACCGAGGCCCATGGCGAGTTTGACCGCGCGCGCGACGCGATTGTCCTGCCGCTGGTGCGGGCCTGTGCGGCGCGCGGCCAGCCGTTTTTCGGCATCTGCCGCGGCTTTCAGGAAGTGGCCGTCGCCTTCGGCTCCACGCTGCACCCCGAAATCCGCGATCTCCCCGGGCGCAGCAATCACCGGATGCCCCCCGAAGGCACGCTGGAGGAAAAATTCGAGCTGCGCCACGAGGTCCGCTTCGCCAAAGGCGGGCGCTTTCACCGGCTGCTGGGGGCACAGGCCGTCATGACCAATACGCTCCACGGTCAGGGCATCTGCACAGCCGGCCCGCGGGTGGTGATCGAGGGCCATGCCCCCGATGGCACCCCCGAGGCGATCTACATCAAAGACGCCAAGGGCTTCACCCTCTCGGTGCAATGGCACCCGGAATGGAACGCCGCCAACGATCCTGTCTCGCGCCCGCTGTTTGAAGCCTTCGGCGCCGCCGCGCGGGCCTGGGCCAAACAAAAAGCCCAACCTGCGCAGCACTCACCCGCCTAGCCCTTTTTTATTGCCCTAAATATCCTGGGGGTCTGGGGGCAAAGCCCCCAGGTTTACACTGTGTCTGGGGGCAAAGCCCCCAGCTGGTCGGATTTTGCGAAGCAAAATTCGAACTCAAGTCACAGGCTTCACGTGACTGCCGCACGCGCGTGGTATTCGGGCCTGTCCCACAGCCCCCCTCTCATCACCTCCTCGATCACATCACAGGCGCGCAGCACGTCGTTGGCGTCAACAAACAGCGGTGTGAAGCCGAAGCGCATGATGTCAGGGGCGCGAAAATCGCCGATCACGCCGCGCGCGATGAGCGCTTGCATGGCGGGATAGCCCTGTTCAAACCGGAAGGAAATCTGGCTGCCGCGCTGCGCGGGGTCGCGGGGAGAGGCGAGCGTGAGCATCGGGCAGCGGCGCTCGAGTTCTTGCAAAAAGAGCTGTGTCAGCTCTTGGGAGCGGGCGCGCAGATCGCCCATATCGACCCCCTCCCAAGCGTCGAGGGCAGCGTCAAGGCTGGCCAAGGCCAAAATCGGCGGGGTGCCGACGCGCATCCGCTCGATGCCTGCGCCGGCGCGGTAGCCCAGATCAAAGGCGAAGGGTGCCTCATGGCCGAGCCAGCCCGAGAGCGCGGGGCGCACCGTGTCGGCGTGGGCGGGCGCAACATAGATAAAGGCCGGCGCGCCGGGGCCGCCATTGAGGTATTTATAGGTGCAGCCCACGGCGAAGTCGGCCCCCGCCTCGGCGAGCTTCACATCGGTCGCGCCGGCGGTATGGGCCAGATCCCAGATCGTGAGCGCGCCGACGCTATGGGCTTTGGCGGTCAGCGCTTTCATATCGTGCAGCCGCCCTGTGCGGTAGTCGACTTCGGTGATCAGCGTCACGGCGACCTCCTCGGTGATATGCGCGTCAATCTCTTCAGGCGCAACAATGCGCAGCTCGTGGCCTTGGCCGAGCGATTTGATCAGTCCTTCGGCCATGTAGAGATCGGAGGGGAAGTTGCCGCTGTCAGAGAGGATCACTTTGCGCTCCGGGCGCATTTCAAGCGCTGAGGCGAGCGCCTGATAAACCTTGATGGAGAGCGTGTCGCCCATGACCACATGGCCCGCTTCGGCCCCGATCAGCTTTGCCACGCGGTCGCCCAGCTCGGTGGCCTTGGCCATCCAGCCGGCCTTGTTCCAGCCGGTGATGAGCATTTCGCCCCATTCCTCTGTCATGGCGCGGGCCACGCGGGCGGGGGCGCTTTTGGGCAGCGGGCCGAGCGAGTTGCCATCCAGATAGATCATCCCGTCGGGGATGTGGAACAGGGCTTTGGTGGCGGCAAAATCGGTCATTCTATGTCCTTTGGTGGGGGGGCGTGTTTGGTTTTGGCATATCTTAGAAGGTGATGCGCCAAGGGCAAGGCGGATCGCGGCAGAAATGCGTTAGACATTCATGTGAATGAATGTGTATGCTGCGCGGGACGGATTTAGGAGGGCATTGGGATGTTACGATTTTTGGGTGGTCTTGCGGCGACGGCTTTGGCCGCTTGGGGCGCATCAGCCGCCGTGGCAAGCGAGGATATTGCGGACCAGTATCCGCAGAGCGAGCTTTACTCAAAGCCCTATGAATTTATCCCCCATGTCTATTCGGCGATCGGGGCAACGGCCCCGCCGACCTATGAAAACGCGGGCCATAACAACAACTTGAGTTTTGTTGTGACGCCCGATGGGGTTGTTGTGGTCAATGGCGGCGCATCGGCGCGGCTCGCGGCGGCGCTGCATGAGGAAATCAAGGCAGTCACCGATCTGCCTGTCAAGCTCGTGATCAACGAGAACGGGCAGGGCCATGCCTTTCTGGGCAATTCCTATTGGGCCGATCTCGGGGTTGATATCCTTGCGCATGAGGATGCGATTCACGAGATGGAAGAGAACGGGCATTTTATTCTTGAGGGCATGAAGCGCTACAACGGCGACAGGGCCGAGGGCACGCGGACTGTGGCGGCGAACCTGAGTTTTTCCGACCGCTATGATTATGAGCTTGGCGGCGTCAAATTCGAGGTTTTGCACCTTGGACCGGCGCATGGGCCGGGTGACACGCAGGTCTGGATCCCGGAGTGGAGCATGATGATTGCCGGTGATATTGCCTTTCACGAGCGGATGCCGCCTTTGTTTGGCGACACCTGTTCCAAGTGTTGGGTGGAGACCTTTGAAGAGAAGTTTATCCCGCTTGCGCCGACCTATGTGATCCCCGGTCATGGCCATCCGACCAATCTGGCGTTGGTGACGCGGGGCACGGTCGATTATCTCAAGGATCTGCGCGAGAAGATCGGCGCACATATCGATGCGGGCGGCGACCTTGGCGGCGCCTATTATGTCGATCAGTCGCGCTGGCAGCATCTGGACACTTTTGAAGAGCTGGCGACAAAGAATGCGGGCCGTGTTTTTGAGGAAATGGAATGGGAATGAGCAAGAGAGCGGCGGTTCTCGGCCTGCTGGCTGTGATGGCCTCGCCTGTGGCGGCGCAGGAGGCCGCTGTGGCCGAGGCTGTACAGGGGTATATGGATTTTGCGACCTATGAGCAGGGTATCATCCTGCCCCAGCAGATTGATGCGGATGTGTTTGCGGCGGCGGTTTTTGTCGACACGCGCGATGCGGCACAGTTTGCGCAGGGCCATATTGCGGGCGCTGTGAACATCGAGTGGCGCGAGGTGCCGGCGCGTCTTGGCGAGCTGCCCGAGGCCGGTATGGTGATTTTATATTGCAACACCGGCACGCTCAGCGCGCAAGCGACCTTTGCGGCGCGGCTTTTGGGGCGCGAGAATGTGCTTGTGTTGCAGTCGGGCTATCGCGGCTGGCAGGACAGGGCGGCTTACAAGCCGTGATGCGGTGGGTTGATCTTCCGCCGGTCTGGCTGATCGGGTTTGGCGCGCTGGTCTGGGCGCAATCACGGGCTGTCTCTTATACACATCT
>JAHBAN010000261.1 GCA_018500075.1 Flavobacteriia bacterium
GCCCGCCATTGCTCACCATCACAGCCGTGATCTTGTGGCGCGTCGCAACGCGCTCCACTTCGTCCTTCACAGGGCAGGCATCGGCATCAACATAAATCACGGTTTTTTCTTCACCTTGAATTCATCGGGGATAGGCATCCGGTTAAAGGCATCCAGACCCGCAATTTTATAGGCCTCGGCCAATGTCGGATAGTTGAACGTGTTCTCCACAAAGTAATCAACCGTGCCCTTGAGATTGAGAACCGCCTGCGCAATGTGAATAAGCTCGGTCGCGCCCTCGCCCACAATCTGAACCCCCAAGACACGCCGTGTCTTCAGGCTCACGAGCATCTTAAGCATCCCGTGCTCCAGCCCCATAATCTGGCCACGGCTGGTCTCGCGGAAGCGCGCCACGCCGATTTCATACGGAATTTCGCGCTCCTGCATCTCTTCTTCAGACATACCGCAGGTGCTGATCTCGGGGACAGAATAGATCCCGTAGGGAAACCATGGGCTTTCCCCCAAGGTCGGCGTGTCCAGCGCATGACAGCCCGCAACACGGCCCTGCTGAAGCGAGGTCGAGGCCAGAGAGGGATGCCCGATCACATCTCCCGCCGCATAGATATGTGGCACTTTGGTCTGATAGCTCTTGCGATCGACGTCTAGCCGCCCGCGATGGTCGGTCTTCAGCCCGACCACGTCAAGCCCGAGCTTGTCTGTCGCGCCCATACGCCCCGCCGCAAAGAGCAACATATCAGCCCGCACATGACGCCCGTTCTCAAGGCTCACTTCCACATGAGGCCCGGCATCTTCGATCTTGGTGATCTCTGATCCAAGCCGCAAGTCGACGCCGTTTTCCTTGATCTGATGGGTAAAGTCCGAGATGAGCGCCGCATCGATAAAGTCCAGAAAGCTGTCGCGCGGCTCGATCAGGGTCACCGTGACATCCAGCGCCGAAAACATCGTGGCATATTCAACCCCGATAACACCCGCCCCGACAACCACAAGCGAGCGCGGGATCTCGGCCATCTCCAGAAACTCGTCACTGTCCACAACCGTGCGGCCGTTGAACGGCACATAATCAGGCCGGTAGGTCTTTGTTCCTGTGGCAATCAGAAACTTGTCGCCGGTGATACGGCTGGTGTCGCCCGCTTCGGTCGCCACTTCGATCTCGTTTGGCCCGACAAATTTTGCCATCCCCAGAAGCGTATCGACATGGTTTCGGTTGAACTGGTGCTCCAGCACATCCACTTCGTGATCCAGCGTCATATGCAGCCGCGCCTTGAGGTCGCCGGCGTCGATATTGTCTTTCACGCGGTAGGACCGCCCGTAAAAGCTGCGCTCGCGATAGCCCGACAGGTTGAGCACGGTCTCGCGCAATGTCTTGGACGGGATCGTGCCGGTGTGCACAGACACACCGCCCAACCGGTCCTTGCGGTCCACAACAAGCACGCGGCGCTTGAGCTTGCCCGCCTGTATCGCGGCCGCGCGCCCCGCGGGGCCAGAGCCGATGATGATCAGATCATAATGCGCCATGAGAAGTCCTTATGCGTAGAGTGCCTCGGCATGAAAGGCCATGTGGTCTTCCATAAAGCTGGACACGAAGAAATAGGAATGGTCATAGCCCTTCTGAAGCCGCAGCGTCGCCTCCTGACGGCGCGCATTTGCGGCCTCGGCCAGTGCCTCGGGCTTGAGCAGGTCGATAAACTGGTCCTGCGTGCCAGTGTCCACAAGCACAGGTCCGTTAAAGCCCGTCTCGCGCATCATCAGGGCCGCATCGTGACGCGCCCATGACGCTTCATCGGGGCCAAGATAGGCCGTCAGCTGCTTGCGCCCCCAGTCGCTTGCTGTGGGGTGACAGATCGGAGAGAAGGCCGACACAGAGCGATACTGCCCCCTGCGCCCCATGGCGAGCGTGAGCGCGCCATGCCCGCCCATGGAGTGCCCCGTGATCGCCTGCCGCTCCGCATCAATCGCAAACTCAGAGGCGACCAGCGCAGGCAGCTCCTCGGCCACATAATCCCACATCCGAAAATGCGGCTTCCAAGGGTCTTGGGTCGCGTTGACATAAAAGCCCGCGCCTTGGCCAAGGTCATAGGCGTCGTCATCAGCCACCCCTTCGCCGCGTGGCGATGTATCAGGAAACACGAGCGCAATGCCCTGCTCGGCGGCCCAGCCCTGCGCGCCGGCCTTGACCATGGCGTTTTCATGGGTGCAGGTCAGGCCCGAAAGATACCAAAGCACAGGCACAGGCCCGTCGCGCGCCTCTTCAGGCAAAAACAGCCCGAAGGTCATGTCACAGCCCGTGGCTTTGGAGGCATGGGTATAGACCCCCTGAACCCCGCCAAAACACTTGTTTTCTGCTACTGTTTCCATGGGCCGTGCCTCCGCTGTCTCTCAAACTCGCCACAAGCCATAACAAGGCCGGCGTGCAGGGCCTATCCCAAAACGGTCAATCTTCGCTTAAAACAGTCATGATTTCGCTCAGAGGTTTCTTTTTCTTCGCGCTCTGCGGCACAGTCGCATCCGCCGCCGCATGGCCCACCGCAAGGATCATGATCGGCTTTTCATGCTCGGGGCGCCCGCAAATATCGCGCAGGAAATTCATCGGCGCTGGCGTATGGGTCAGGCAGGACAGCCCGGCATGGTGGAGCGCAGCAATCAGAAACCCCGAGGCAATCCCTGTGCTTTCCGGCACATAATAATGCTTGAAGCGGCTGCCATCCTCTCGCAGCCCGTAGCGCTGTGCAAAAATCACAATCAGCCAGGGCGCATCTTCAAGGTGCGGCTTGCTCACGCCCGTTCCGATCGGCTCGAGCGCGCTCAGCCATTCGTCGCCCGCCGCCCCCGCGTAAAAGCGCTCTTCCTCTTCTTCGGCGGCGCGGCGGATCTTGGCCTTGATCGCCGGATCGGAAATCGCCACAAAGTGCCAAGGCTGGTGGTTCGCCCCGCTCGGCGCAAGACCCGCAGCCGCAACACAGTCATCAATCACCGCGCGCGGCACGGGGGTTGTTGCAAAGTCCCGCACAGTATGACGACGGCCCATCTCGGCACGAAAAGCCGCGGCCGCAGCGCGCATCTCCGCCTCGCCTTTGCTGATATGATCAGGGATCGGGATAGGGTGGTAATCTTTGCTCATCATAGCCTCAATAGAGTGTTGTGACCCAAGCAATCACAGCCGAAACTGTCACAATGCTCACAGCCGTCGATACAAGAATAGAGGCCGAAACCCGATGCGGCGCAACCCCGTAGTGCTGGGCCAGAATATAGACATTCCCCGCCACAGGCAGCGACGCCGCCGCAATCATGACCGCCGCAGGGTATGGATCAACAGGGAACAGAACGAGCGCGCCAAAAGCCACAAACATAGGGTGCAACACCAGTTTGCAAAAGCTCAGCCAGCTCGGAACAATAATCCGCTCTGCCGATTTTGACGCCAAAGAGGCGCCGATGGCAAACAAAGCGCCGGGCGTCGCCGCAGCACCCAGAATAGACACAAATTCATTCACCGGCCCGGGCAGCGGCACGCGGCTCGCCGACCACAGAAGCCCCAACACAATCGAGACAATCATCGGGTTTCTCACCAGCCCAAGACCGACCGTCTTCAATATCCCGAGGCTCATCCGCCCGTCGCGCGCCCCGGTGATCAAGATCACAACAAGCGAGCCAAAAACAATCAGATCAATCGCCAGCAAAAGCATGATCGACTTGACCGCCTCTTCGCCCATCAACAGCGCGAGCATGGGAATCCCCAGAAAGCCGACATTGCCGATCGCCGCACATTGCGCCTCGATTGCGGCCTCCTCCACACTGCGCCCCAGATAAAACGACACCGCCATAGCAAGCCCGTAAACAAAGGCCGTGCCCCAGAGATAGGCCGCAATAAACCGCCCATCCATCAATTCTGCAAAGCTCAGATTGGCCGCAAAGCGAAACAGCATCGCCGAAAGGGCGAAATAGAAGACAAACTTGGTGATGTAAGCCGTCGCCTCTTCACTGAAAAACCGCGTCTTTCCAGCCCCATAGCCCAAGGCAATGATGGCAAAAAACGGCAGTGTTTCCAGAAAAATCTCGATCATGCCGACTCACTAGCTTTTCACGCCCTGCGCCGCAAGAGCCGGGCCTCACCCCCCGCCGATAATCACACCCGCCGCAAAGACCAGCGCACCGCCCAGCACAACCTGAAACGTCGCCCGGAAAAACGGCGTGTCCATAAACCGGTTCTGGATCCAGACAATCGCCCAAAGCTCGACAAACACCACAATGATCGCAAGCACAGTCGCAGTCCAGAAATCGGTGATCAGATACGGCAGCGCATGGCCCAGACCGCCAAGCGTCGTCATGATCCCGCTGGCAAAGCCGCGCTTCCAGGGGCTGCCACGGCCCGAAAGCGCGCCATCATCAGAGGCCGCCTCGGTAAAGCCCATAGAAATCCCCGCGCCCACAGAGGCCGCCAGCCCGACAAGAAACGTGGTCCATGTGTCCTGCGTTGCAAAGGCCGTGGCAAAAATCGGCGCAAGCGTGCTCACCGAGCCGTCCATCAGCCCCGCCAGCCCGGGCTGCACCCATGTCAGCAAAAACTGACGCCGCGATTGCGCCTCTTCGCTCTCGAGCGTCGCATCATCGAGGTGCTCGTCCGTCAGCTCGCCGGCGCGCCGCTGATGCCCCGCCTCGGCCGCCGCCAGATCGCCCAGAAGCTTGCGGGTGTCCGCATCCGCCGTGCGCTGCGCCGCCGCCAGATAAAACCGCTCCGCATCCCGCTCCATGGCTTCGGCTTCCTCACGAATCCGCTCGATCCCGAGATTTTCGATCAGCCAGACAGGGCGGCGCGCATAATAGCCCGCCACGTGCTCGCGGCGCAAAAGCGGGATCACCTCGCCAAACCGCTTTCGGTGAAGCGCAATCAGCGCCTGCCGATGGCCGTCTTCCTCTTTGGCCATCCCGTCAAATATCTTGGCCGTATCCGGAAAATCCGGGCGCAATTGCTGGGCATAGTTCCGGTAAATCTGCGCGTCATCCTCCTCCGAGGATATCGCAAGCGCCAAGACTTCCTGCTCCGTCAAATCCTTAAATCTGCGTCGCTGCGTCAAAAATCGCATCAGCCCCTCCAACTTAGAACTGTTCTAAACTATGCCGGATCCTGCCAGAAGCACAAGCAAAATCCCTTGCTGCAACTAAACTGTTTAGTTTAACCTTGGGCAAGCAAAAGGCGCAACATGACCTCTCTCACAAGCCAGTCCGCCACAAAAGGGCGCAAATACGAAGATGTGCTCGGCGGCGCGCGCGAAATCTTCCTGCGCGACGGCTTTGAAGGCGCCTCGGTCGATGAAATCGCCCGCGCCGCTGGCGTCTCCAAAGCCACGCTCTACAGCTATTTTTCCGACAAGCGCGAGCTGTTTCGCGAAGTCACCCGCGTCGAATGCGAGCGTATGGCCGAAAGCGCCTTGTCCCGGATCGACTTTGCGGCGCCCCCGCGCGAGGTCTTCACAGCCGCCGCCCACAGCCTCACACGTTTCCTGCTGTCTGACTTCTCGCTCCGGATGTTTCGCACCTGCGTGGCCGAGGCCGCCCGCTTCCCCGAGCTGGGCCAGGCCTTCTATCAAAACGGCCCCGAAATGGGCCGCGCCCGTATGGTCGTCTATCTCAAACTGGCCATCGCGCGGGGCCAGCTCCATGATGTCGACCCGGATATGATCGCCGAACAGTTCTCCGAGCTGTGCCGGGTGCGCCTCTGGACCCGCGCCATCTTCGGCGTCCAAACCCGCTTTTCAGAAGCCGAGATCAACGATGTCGCCACACACGCGGTCGACACGCTCCTCGCCCGCTATGCGCTCTAGCCAGAGCCAACCGTCAAAAGGACAGCCCATGCCAGACCTGCTCAAAGTCGCGCCCCAAGTCTCCCCGGAGATCGAGCGCCCCGCCCCTGACAAGCTGATCTCGGGCGACCCTGTCTTCACAACCTGGAACATCGAAGACAAAGACGGTCTCTATGCAGGCATCTGGCAGTCCACCGTGGGAAAATGGCGGGTGTCTTACGACGAATGGGAATACTTCCGCCTCCTCGAAGGCGTCTCGATCCTGACCGATGCCAAGGGCCATGAAACCCGCCTCACAGCCGGCGACAGCTATATCATCCGCCCCGGTTTCTCGGGCACATGGGAGGTCGTTGAAACGACCCGCAAAGACTATGTGATCCGCCTCTAGCCCAAAGGCAGCGCACGCTGCGTTAAGTTAATTCCGGTTAAGATCTGCGCGTTTTGCCGGTGCACGGGGTGTGCACGCATCGTGCACGCTTTTCACCCCCCCAAATCACGCCGACCGCAAAAGGTTAATCAAGCGGAACGGCGCTCAAAAAACCGCTTTTTCTTTCCCGAAATATCCCGAGGGGGGGATTCATAAGCCCCAAGGCTTATGAATCGGGGGAGCAGCGCTCCCCCGACCTGTCGGATTTGCAAAGCAAATTCGATCCCTTAGCCAACCACGTTGAACGCAGGGCCATAAGGATAGCCCGTGATGTTCTCGTTGCCATCTTCGGTGATGATCAGGATGTCATGCTCCCGATAGCCGCCCGCGCCGGCTTGGCCCTCTGCAATCGTCAACATCGGCTCCATCGAAATCACCATCCCCGGCTCCAGAACCGTGTCGATATCCTCGCGCAGCTCCAGTCCCGCCTCACGGCCATAGTAGTGGCTGAGCACGCCGAAAGAATGGCCATACCCAAAGGTGCGGTGCTGCAAAAGCTGGTGCTCTTCAAAGAAGGCGTTGATCTGATGGGTCACCTCAGAACAGCTCGCGCCGGGCTTGAGCAAGGAAATTCCCAGCTCATGCGCCGCCACGTTGGCCTCCCATATTTTGAGGCTCGCCGCATCCACTTCGCCGACAAACATGGTCCGCTCCAGCGCCGTGTAATAGCCTGAAATCATGGGGAAAGTGTTGAGGCTCAGGATGTCGCCGCGCTCAAGCTTGCGCGCCGTCACAGGGTTATGCGCCCCGTCGGTGTTGATCCCCGACTGGAACCAGACCCAGCTGTCGCGATACTCCGCATCCGGGAAGCGCTTGGCAATCTCAAGCTCCATCGCATCACGCCCGGCCATCGCCACATCAATCTCGCGCGCGCCTTCCTTCACAGCGTCGCGAATGGCATAGCCCCCCACATCGGCCACAGCCGCACCGGCGCGGATCATGACAAGCTCGTCCGCCGATTTGTGCATCCGCTGCACCATGGTCGCGCCGGCGATATCAACCGTCTTGGCGGGCGAAAGGAAGCCCTCAAGCTTGGCCATCTGCGCCATGCTGATATGGTCACCCTCATAGCCGACAACCTTGCCCGCGCCCGACACAGACATCACCGCGCGCCAGTAATTGTCGCGCTGCCAGTCGGTGTAAGTGATGTTGTCACAGAACGAGCGCCGCCATGGCTGGCCCGCGTCGATCCCCGCCGAGATCGTCACACAGGCCTCAGCCGTAACAACCAGCCCGTAAGGCCGCCCGAACGAACAATAGGTAAAGCCGGAGTAGTAAGACACATTGTGCATCGAGGTAAAGACAGCCGCCTCAACCCCCATATCTGCCATAATCTTGCGCAGCTTCGCGATGCGCGCTTCATATTCGCTCACTGCAAATTGCAGCGGCGCTTTTTCACCGTTGTGAAAACGATACATTTCTGGACGTGCAGTCATAATGACCCTCCTTAGCACAAGAAAGGTCCCGGCGTTCAGGACTGGGATATAAGCCGCTTTAAGTCAGGCGGCGCCACCGCCCTCGCGTGCTTTCTCATTGCCGATTTCGCACAATCTGGCAAGATAAATTTCAACATCTAAGGAAACGTCAAATGCCCCGAACCGGCCCGCTCAATCTGATCACCGATGTCACAGGCCTGCGCGTGGGCAATGCCTCCGATGTTCATATCAAAACAGGCTGCACCGTGCTGCTCGCCGATGCGCCATTTACAGCCGGTGTCCATGTCATGGGCGGCGCGCCCGGCACGCGGGAGACAGACCTGCTCGCCGCCGACAAAACCGTCGAGCAGGTCGATGCGCTGGTGCTGTCAGGCGGCTCGGCCTTCGGGCTTGATGCGGCCTCGGGCGTGGCCGATGCCCTGCGCAGTGAGGGGCGCGGCTTTGCCGTGGGCGACCAAACCGTGCCGATTGTTCCCGCGGCCATCCTGTTTGATCTCATCAATGGCGGCGCCAAAGACTGGGATGAAAACCCCTACAAACGCCTCGGGCGTGAGGCTTTGGCCAAAGCGGGCCAAGAGTTCGAGCTGGGCCGCACAGGCGCCGGCACGGGGGCGACCACGGCCACGCTGATGGGCGGGCTTGGCTCTGCCTCCGTTGTGCTGCCCTCGGGCCATACTGTTGGCGCGCTGGTGGCGGTCAATGCGCTCGGCTCGGCCACTGTGGGGGCGAGCAAGCACTTCTGGGCCGCCCCGTTCGAGCTGGGGGCGGAGTTCGGCGGCCTCGGGCTGCCCGCCGTCTTCCCCGAGCCACATATGCCGCCCACCAAGCTCGCCGCCCACACCAACACAACCATAGGGATCGTGGCCACCGACGCCACGCTCACCCAAGCCCAATGCACCCGCCTTGCCACGGCCGCGCATGACGGCTACGCCCGCGCGCTCGTGCCCTCGCACACGCCGATGGATGGCGACCTGATCTTTGCCGCCGCAACCGGCACAAAGCCGCTTGAAAACCCGCTCGCCGACACGCTCTATCTGGGCCATGCCGCCGCCACAGTCATGGCCCGCGCCATCGCCCGCGCGATTTATGCCGCGCAGCCCATGGCAGCAGATCCGCTGCCCTGCTGGCACAGCCGCTAAAGCTTCAAGCTTATAGACGCCAAGTCAAACGCCAGATCAGTGACAGCCGCAGTGCAGCCCATGGGAGGTATGCGAACAGGCCTCGTCGCGCACACTCACAAGAACCTCGCCCTCCTCCAGCACCACATCCGCACTGCGGAAATCATCGCATTGAAGGATCCACGCGCGAATTTTGGCCATGATCTCGTCATCCGCCTTAAGCTGAAGCCAGCCCACCCGCTCCGGATTGGCATTGGGGCCTTCACGCTCCACCCCAACCAAAAGCTCCATGGGCCCGAGCGCAAGAGGGCCATCGGGCGTCTTGCCTTGGGCGGTTGTGTGCACAAGCGTGCCGCGCTTCTTTTCGTCTTTGATATTGAGTTTGAACCAGGACTGAACGTGCAAAACCATGGGGCTTCCTCTCTAACTGCGTTTACTCTCTAACTGCGCGGTTTCCGTCGCCTGAAAGGATAAGCCAGACCAAAGGTTGCGCCCATGACATGAGTCAAACTTCAGCCCTCAAAAATCGAGCAGGCGGGCCAGCATCTCGCTCTCTGGCTCCGCCAGCGGCTCCACCACATCAAAGTGATGTTTGCCCGCATCCTCCAGAAGCGCGCAGCCCCAAGCCTCGCTGAGCCAGCGCGCCTGATCCAGAAACGCGGGCCGCTCGGCACCCCCCACCCAAACGCTCACAGGGCAATCCACCCGCGCGCCCATAAAGATCGGGCTTTCGGCCACAGCCTCAGCCGCGTCGAGCTTGAAATCGGCGTTCATCGAGGTCTGCATCAGCGGGCGCAGGTCCGAGAGCGGCGAAATCGGCATCACATGAGACAGCCGCCCCGCAACCGCGTCTGGCAACAGTCCCTTCGCCAGCATCCGCGCCACAAGATGCCCACCAGCAGAATGCCCGGCCAGCGCGATCGGCCCGTCCACAGCGCCCGCCGCATGGCTCACTGCAGCAGCAATTTCGCGGGTGATCTGCGAAATACGCGCCTGCGGACAGAGCGTATAACTTGGCATCGCCACGGCCCAGCCTTTGGCCAAAGCCCCTGCCGCCAAATGCGACCAATAGCTCTTATCGAGCATTCGCCAGAAGCCGCCATGCACAAAAACCAGCAGCCCTTTTGCCGCGCCCTCAGGGCGAAACAGATCGAGCCTCTGGCGCGGCGACGGCCCGTAAGCCACGTCAAGCTCCGCAGGCTGCGCCGCGTCGCGAAAGGCCGCCGCCTCCGCCTGCCAACGCGGTGGATAGCTCTCCCCCTCAGGAATATAAGCCGCATTGGCATAAGCATCATCCAGCTCCATGGCTCTCTCCAATTTGATCAAATCATCTGGACAAACCTATGCGCAAATGGTTTCCCTTGGCGAGATACAATCGCGCGGAGGCTGCTATGCTTGATACACC